>CAZIQR010000354.1:0-1527 GCA_964541055.1 uncultured Eubacteriales bacterium | reverse complement strand
TCCTCCTGGATCAGGATCGCGCTCTCCAGGGCCAGGTTCTCGACCTTTTCCGCCATCTCCTCGAAGGTCCCGACCTCGCCGTCCAGGAAGCGGCGGAAGGCCAGGTAGCGGCTCATCTCGAGATCGAGGGCGACGAAATCGAACCGGCCCGGCTCGCGAAGGGCCGGGAACCGCGAACCCAGCTTCTGCGAAGCCCGCCTCATCGCCTCGGGGATGAGGTCGGCGATGGTGATCTGGGTCGGCAGCTCGCTGCCGGAGAGCATGAGATGCTCGACGAAATTTCCCGTTCCCCCGCCGAGGTCGAGCAGCCGGTCGTCCGGCCGGAGCTCGAGGGCCGTGAGCTGGTCCCGCATGAGCTGCTGGTAATCGTCGGACAGGGCCATGACGTCGAAGCCGATGAGCTTGTCCTCGCCGATGAGATAGCGGTGCCAGTAGCTGACCCGGTTCTTGAGCTTCCGGGGCGGCAGCCGGTCCTTCTCGGCCCGGCGCAGGACCTCCATGTCCTTCCGGCCGGGCATGACCGGCTGAACGAGCTGCTTGTGCAGGAACCGGAAGATCAGCGACGTGATCGTGCCGAAGAGCCGCAGGCCCTCCTTCGACGTCCGGGCGTTGTGCCCGATCGGCACGGAGATGACCTCGCGCGGGGCGTTGACCTGGACGCTCATGACGTCGCGGACGAATCCGGACTTGACCCATTGGTCATACTGCCCGTAGATCCAGGTGATCGGCAGGTCGAGATGGCGCATGTCCTCCCGGGCCTGTTCCAGCGTGGCCACGGAGTTGACGACACCGTCGGCGACATAGGCGTCCACGTTGACGAGGTTGCCGAGGACCGGCATGACCCCGAGCTTGATCCCCAGCTGGTAGTGCTCCAGGAAATCGAGCCCGCAGTTGACCCGGACCATGAGGTCCCGGAATTCCGGGGTGCCCATGCAGGCGATCCAGTAGTCGATCCGGCGGCGCTTCTCCTCGTCCCGGAGGACGATCCGGGCCTCGAGCGCCGAGAAGGAGAAGGTCAGCAGGATGATCGACGAGGCCTGGACGGTCGGGTTCGACTGCAGCCAATCGAGGACCGTGACGATATCGTCGGCGCCCTGGCTGAAGTTGGTGTTGAGCATCTCGTAGGGGGGATTCCGGGCCTCGGGGTCGTTGTGGCTTTCGCCCTTTTTCCGGATGCCGTCGTAGCGGATGACCGCCAGGGGCTTGCCCAGGAGCCGGAAATTCTCGCAGAGCGTCAAGGCGAGGCCGAAGAGGGTCTCTTTGGTCTTGCCGAAGGCCGGCGGCACGATGACGACCGGCACCGGGTTGTTGTCGAACGGCAGCGCGGTGTTGATCAGCCCGACGATCTCTTCGCCGCGGCGGTTCTCGAGTCTGATGACGTGCGGCGTCATGAGGGACGCCCGGGCGAAATCCGGGTTCACATGGGGGCCGCCGGCCTGGGCCCCCGCGGCGGCCTTGTCGTGGACGCCCTCCGCCCGCCGGGCAAAGTCGGGATCGGGGGCTTGGACCGTCTGGATGCTCATGCGG
>CAZIQR010000353.1:0-1528 GCA_964541055.1 uncultured Eubacteriales bacterium | reverse complement strand
GCGTTTTCATCCCGGCCATCTTCGTCATCATGTCGACCATCGACACGGGTGCGGGCGGCGGGGGCGGCAGGGACGTCGGGCCGGCGGCGCTGATCAAGGCCATGATGGCGGCCAATCCGCTGATCGTGATATTGGGGTCGGCGCTGTTCATGTCGATCTGCGGCGGCCTCAACGGCACGGCCTCGTCGACGTTCTCGCGGGAAGGGCACGAGTTCTGGATCTCGAGGATCATACCCGTCGCGCCGAGGGAGCAGGCGGCCGCCAAGTTCGCGCATTCGTATCTCGTGGGGATGCTCGGCGTGGTGACCGGGTCGATCGTCGCCGCGATCTTTTTTCACCTGAAGGTTGCGCAACTGGTCCCGGCGTTCGTGCTCGCGGCGGTCGGCGGAGTGACGCTCACGGCCGTGGGCATGATGATCGACCTGGCGAGGCCGCTCCTCGATTGGACGAACCCGCAGAAGGCGATCAAGCAGAACCTCAACGTGCTGCTGGCCATGCTCGGGGATATCGGCATCTTGACCGCCGCTTTCTTCGGGGCCAAGGCCATGATCAAGGCCGGGCTGGGGACGGGCGCCGTGGTCGGGATCATGTTCGCGACGCTGGCGGTTCTCGGCGCGGCGAGCTATGGGGCGCTGCTCCGCTTCGCCGACGCCCGCTATCCCCGGATCGAGTAATGGGGTCCGACCCCGTTAGTTCAGGCTCGGGACATCCGAATGCAAATGAATGGGTTTCTCCATCCGCTTGCGGACCTTGAGGTTGAGGAACTCGACGCCGACCGAAAAGCCCATGGCGAAGTAGATGTAGCCTTTCGGGATGACGAGGCCAAAGCCCTCGCCGAAGAGCGTGAACCCGACCAAGAGGAGAAAGCTCAGGGCCAGCATCTTGATCGTCGGGTGGCCGTCGACGAACTCTCCGATGGCCTTGGCCGAAAGCATCATGACCCCGACGGCGATGACGATGGCCGCGATCATGATAGCCAGATGATTGGCCAGGCCGATGGCGGTGATGACCGAGTCGAGCGAGAAGACGATGTCGAGCACGGCGATCTGGGCCAGGACCGATCCCATGCGCGCCGCGCCGCGGGCCTTGTGCCCGACGGGGGCGTCGCCCATCAGGCTGTGATGGACCTCGCGCGTGCTCTTGGCCAGCAGGAAAAGGCCGCCGCCGACCAGGATGAGATCGCGCCCCGTGAACTCGTGCCGGAGGAGCGCGAAGAGCGGGTGTCTCAGGGTCATGACCCAGGTCAGCGAGAGGAGCAGGAGGATGCGGCTGATCATGGCCAAGGCCAGGCCGAGGACGCGGGCCCGGTTGCGCCGCTCGTGGGGCAGGCGCCCGACCAGGACCGAGATGAAGATGATGTTGTCGATGCCGAGGACGATCTCGAGCGCCGCGAGCGTCCCCAGCGCGATCCAGGACTGGATGTTCGTGATCCAAGCCATCGGTGTCTCCTCAACGACCAAAAGTCAAAGGAGGATTATACCAATGGGGTCAGACCCCAGCAATCAAAATGTTATCAACAGGATAGGGT
>CAZIQR010000352.1:0-1538 GCA_964541055.1 uncultured Eubacteriales bacterium | reverse complement strand
CGGGCTACGAGGCCGGCGGCTACGGCCTGGTCGAGCTCGACGGCAAGGTCACCGAGCGGGCCGAGGCCGGCGGCCGGATCGCCCGGACGGTCACGGCCAACCAGGACCTCTTTCTCAAGGCCCTGCCGGCCAAGGCCGAGATCGCCATCCTTTATAATCCGCTGTCCCACATGGTCGGCGGTCAGCAGGCCTACACCGGCGAAGGGCAGACGGTCGGCGCCAACAATCTGAGCGAGTCGCTCCAAGGCGTCCACCGGGCCTTCTTCGAGCGCGGGATCCCGGTCGATTTCCTCCATGTCCGCGATCTCGCGGCGCGCGCGGCCGGCTACAAGCTCATCATCGCGCCTTATCCGGTCATGATGTCCCAACCCTATATCAAGGCCCTGGCCGAGTACGTCCGCGGCGGCGGCACGCTCCTTACGGAGGCCCGCTGCGGCTGGGTCGACGAAAAGGGCGCCTCGAGCCCGGTCGTCCCGGGCGGCGGCCTCGACCAGGTCTTCGGCTGCCGGGAGGTCGAGCTCGTGCCCCTCGCCAAGACGGGCGCGATCGAGATCAAAGCGGCCGACGAGGCCTTTCCGCTCCTCAAGCCGGGCGACAAGCTCGACAGCTTCTTCTTCGAGGAGAGCTTCGACGTCTTCGGCGCGTCGAGCCGCGTCGTGGCCGTGTTCCCCGACGGCCGGCCCGCCGTGGTCGCGGCGCCCTACGGAAAGGGGAGGGCCATCATCGTCGGCTCGTTCCCCGGCTCGGCCTATCATCACTTCAAGAACCCCAACAACGGCAAGTTCTTCGCCGGGTTGGCCGATTGGCTCAGGATCGAGCCCGCCGTCCGGGTGAGCGCCTCCGTTCCCGACGCAATCGTCGAGGGACGGCTGCTTCAGGGCGACGGCTATGCGCTCCTCTTCGCGTTCAACCGCGGCGACAAGCCGCTCACGGCCAAGCTCGGCGTCCGGGTGAATTCGGCCAAGGCCGCAGCCTCCGACCTCGAAACGGGCCAAGCGGTCACGACCGTCCGCGACGGCGATCGGATCGTCGTCGAAAAGACCCTGCAGCCGTCCGAGGTCTGGGTCGTGCACATCAAAGGGTAGAGAAAATGGCGACGCCCGTTCTGTATTATGGCGCCGTCGACATCGGCGGGACCAAGATCGCCTCGGCCCTGTTCACGGCGGGCGGGCAGATCTCGGCCCCGGCCAAAGTTCCGATCGACAAGGACGGCGGCGATGCGGCCGCGGCCCAGGTGAAGGCGGCGGTCGCGGCCCTCGACGACGCCGCCCGCTTGGCCGGCGGGCACTTAGCGGCGGTCGGCCTCTGCGTCCCGGGCATCGCCTATGCCTCGAGCGGCAGGGCCTGGGCGCCCAACATCCCCGGCTGGGACCGATACCCGCTGCTGGAGAAGATCGCGGCCGGCCTTCCGCTCGTACTCGAATCCGACCGCAGCGCCTACGTCGCCGGCGAGGCCTGGAAGGGCGCCGCCGCGGGGGCCCGCGACGCCGTCTTTCTGGCCGTCGGGACCGGCATCGGGGCCGGGATCATCGCCGGCG
>CAZIQR010000351.1:0-1556 GCA_964541055.1 uncultured Eubacteriales bacterium | reverse complement strand
TGACGTTGAGCTTGCTCGTCGGAGACATGAAGCCGGGGATGAGGCCGATCATGTTACAGCTGAAGATGAAGATCCCGACCGTGCCGATGACCGGCAGGTATGGGCGGCCCTGGGGGCCGACGATGTCGACGATAATGCCCTCGAAGCCCTGGACGATCATCTCGGCGATGTTCTGGCGGCCGCGGGGGACGAGGGCCGGCTTGCGCGAGGCCAGGCCGAGGAGGACGACGATGAGCACGGCCACGATGAGGACCATGACCATGAAATCGGGGATGACGTGGAGGGGGTCGGCGACCTTGACGCCGAAGAGGCCGAGGGCCACGGCCACGGGCGGCCCGAAGACCCGGTTGAAGGCCTCGACGATCCAGAGGCTGTGCTCTAATCCTTCCATGTTCTCATGAGGACGAGGCCCCGGAGGCCCTCGAAGAGCGCCACCGGGACGATCGCGGAGAAGCCCGCCACGAAGGCGATGATCTTCCGCGGATAGACGAGAATTATAAGCAAAAGAACGGCGCAAATCAACACGAACCGGAGGGCGTAGAGGAGGATCCCGGAGCGCAGCGCGCCCTTCCTTTCCCTCGAGAGGAAGCGCCCAAGCGACTGCCGGAGCCAGATGAAGCCGAGGGCGGCGAAGACGCCGCCGGCGAAGACGACGAGGCCGGTCAGGGGATCGAGGAGGAGGGCGGCGGCCAGGGCCATAACAGCCGCCAGGACGACGACCTCGACGGGGATGCGCCGGATGATCCGTTCTTCGAGGGCGTCCGTCGCGGCGAGCGTCATGGCAGGTCGATTATACCATGTTCGGGGGTGAACGAAATGCCCGCCATCCGTATGATTATCTATAAGTTCGCGGGGCGCGGCGGCCTTGACATCCCGCCGGGCTTCTTTGAGAATAAGCCCGCGCGTCCCCCGCGACAGGAGGGACCGCGATGTCGATGGCATTCATGGTCAAGATCTCGGGACTTTTCCTCGGCGTTCTGGCCCGGACCGTCCTGCCCTGGCTGCGGAAGGTGCGGGACGGCGGGGCGCGGCGGTTCAGCCGGCGCTATGTCTATTCGGCCTTGGCGTCCGTCGCGATCGGCCTCATCCTGACCCTTGTCCTCTTCCCGCGGTTCGAGGCCGGCGTCGAGGGGAAGGCGTTCGAGGCCCTGTTCAAGCTCTTCACCCTGGCTTTCGCCTTCGGTTTCGGCTGGAACGCCCTGATCAACGAAGCCGGGGCCTGGGCGGAGCCGGTCGAGGAGCCGGAGCGGCGTGCGCCGGCGGGGGACAAGGCGGGGCGATGACCGAAAAGCCGTCCAAGGGCCCCGATATCCGCCGCTTGGCCGAGCTGAGCTCGATCGCCCTCATCCTGCCCTCGTCGATCGCCGTCGGTCTGTTCATGGGCTATCTTCTCGACAAATGGCTCGGCACCGCGCCCTGGCTGCTGTTGACCTTCACCATCCTCGGCATCGTCTCGGGCCTTCTGAGCTTCTTCCGCGCCCTCAAGAAGGCGGTCAAAGACGAGCCGAAATAAAGAAGGGGTCAAACCCAGGCCTGTCCGGTTATTATTCGAATAG
>CAZIQR010000350.1:0-1575 GCA_964541055.1 uncultured Eubacteriales bacterium | reverse complement strand
GAACACCGCTAGAAGTCTTCGCCCGAGTCGTTGCACTTCGAAGTTGAATGTGCAGTCCCAATTTTTGCCGTTGTCAAGCATTTTTGCCGCCCTCGCCGCGTCCTCAAGGTCCCTGTGCGATTTCGCTCCATTTATCGCCTTTCCCAGGGCCCGAGTTGTCAAGGAATTGTCAAAAATGCCTCAAGAATTGACCCCCCTTTTCCCCATATGATATAAAGGAGGGGCTGGTTTGCGCGTTCCCCGTCCCGGATCGCGTCATCCCAAGGCCTAACATGAGCGAGAGAACCATGGTCCGCGTCCGATTCGCCCCCAGCCCGACGGGCTTTCTCCACATCGGGAGCGCCCGCACGGCCATCTTCAACTGGCTCTATGCCCGCCACACCGGCGGCCAATTCCTGCTCCGCATCGAGGACACCGACCTCAAGCGCTCCGAGACCCGCTTCCTCGACGAGATCCTCCTCGACCTCAAGTGGCTCGGCCTCGACTGGGACGAGGCGCCGCTCTTCCAGTCGCAGCGCTTCGACGTTTACCGCGCGAAAGCCGCCGAGCTCGTCGCCGCCGGCAAGGCCTACATGGACGCGGGCGCGACCTACTTCCGCGTCGCCCCCGGCCGGACCGTCGCCTACGACGACCTCATCCACGGCCGCATCTCCGTCGAGTCGGAGACGATCAAGGACCAGGTCATCATCAAGTCGGACGGCTCGCCGACCTACAACTTCTCCTGCGTCGTCGACGACTCGTTCCTCGGCATCACCCACATCCTCCGCGGCGACGACCACATCTCGAACACGCCCAAGCAGATCCTGCTCTACGACGCCTTCGGCCTCACCCCGCCCCGCTTCGGCCACATGCCGCTCATCCTCGGCACCGACGGGGCCAAGCTCTCCAAGCGCCACGGCGGCGTCTCCGTCGAGGAGTACAAACGCGAAGGGTTCCTGCCCGAGGCCCTGGCCAACTACCTCATCCTCCTCGGCTGGACGCCCCGCGACGGCCGCGAGATCCTCCCGCCCGCCGAAGCCGTGGCCCTCTTCGACATCGCGCAGATGAACGACGTCCAGGCCAAGTTCGACATCCAGAAGCTCCGCTGGCTGAACGCCGAATACATCATGAAGTCGCCGAACGAGCGCCTTGTCCCGATCCTCCGCCGCTGCCTCGAGACCGCCGGCCTCCCGCTCGCCGCCGTCACCGACGACTATATCGGCCGGGTCCTCGACCTCTACAAGGTCCGCATCAAGACCCTGAGCGAGTTCCCGCCCATGACCGACTGCTTCTTCACCGACGAGTTCGCCCTCGACGAGGACGGAAAGAAGCACCTGGAGAAGCCCGAGAGCCGCGAGCACCTCACCGCCCTGGCCGACCGCCTGGCCGGCCTCACGGACTTCACCCACGCCGCGATCGAGGACGTCTTCCGGACGTTCGCCGAGGAGCGCGCTATCAAGGTGGGCCCCATCACCCATCCCGCCCGCATGGCCATCAGCGGCAAGACGAAGGGCGCGGGCCTGTTCGAGATGATGGAGGTCCTGGGCCGCGACCGCACGGTGGCCCGCATGAGGAGAGCCGCCAATGGCGCATAAC
>CAZIQR010000349.1:0-1581 GCA_964541055.1 uncultured Eubacteriales bacterium | reverse complement strand
AGGCCCTCGTCAACTTCAAGGACCTGGCCGCCACCAAGCGGGCCGACACCATCTCGGCCAATGCCCAGTGGTTCGAGGACCATTCGCCGGTCGACGCCAAGTATAAGAAGAAAGAGGTCAAGGGCGTCTCGGCCAAGGTCATCACCGCGGCGATGCTCGGCGGCGCCTGCTACCCGTCGACGCCGATCGGCATCAACCTGCCCAACGCCAACTGGATCCGCCGCGACTACGGCTCGAAATCCGTGACCATCGAGAACATCACGTACGCCTACGATCAGTCCTCGCTCAAGTCGCCCTTCGGGCCGGAATTCACCTACTCCCCCGAGCTCCTCGAGCGGGCCCGGACCTACGGCGCCCTGGCCGGCAACATCCACACCGACCTCCATGAGGTCCTGGGCCACGGCTCCGGCCAACTCATGCCCGGCGTCAGCTCGGAGTCCCTCAAGAACTACCACTCGACGGTCGAGGAGACGCGGGCCGACCTGTTCGGCCTCTATTACATCATGGACGAGAAGATGGTCGAGCTCGGGCTCCTGCCGAGCGCCGACGCGGCCAAGGCCGAATACGACCTCCAGATCCGCAACGGCCTCATGACCCAGCTCGTCCGCATCCAGCCCGGCAAGAACGTCGAAGAGTCCCACATGCGGGCCCGGGCCCTCGCCTCCCATTGGGTCTATGAGCAGGGAAAGCCGGAGAATGTCATCGAGCGCGTCACCAAGGACGGCAAGACCTACTTCGTCATCAACGACTACCAGAAGCTCCGCGCTCTCTACGGCCGGCTCCTGGCCGAGGTCCAGCGGATCACGAGCGAGGGCGATTACGCCGCGGCCCAGCGGCTGGTCGAGGATTACGCCGTCAAGGTCGATCCGGCCCTGCATCAGGAAGTCCTCGAGCGCTACGCCAAGCTGCACCTCGCGCCCTACAGCGGCTTCGTCAACCCGGTTTACACGCCGGTCGTCGAGAACGGCCGGATCGTCGACGTCAAGATGTCGATCGACGAAGGCTACGTCGAGCAGATGCTGCGGTACGGCCGGGACTATTCGTTCCTGCCGGTCCGCTAGAGGTTGAAGCGACAAAGGAGGGGGCCATGGCCGAAGAGGAGATCGGGCACATCACCCATTACTTCCCCAAGATCAACGTCGCCGTGATCGAGGTCACGGCCGGTTCGATCAGAGTGGGGGAGACCGTCCGGATCAAGGGGCACACGAGCGACTTCACCCAGCCGGTGGATTCGCTCCAGCAGGAGCACCTGCAGGTCCCCGAGGTCGGGAAGGGCGGCTCCGCCGGCCTCAAGGTCAAGGAGCACGTCCGGGAAGGGGACAAGGTCTTCCGGGTCACTTCCTAGACTGGCCCGGGCGAACGCCTCCGCCCTCCCGGATCGTCAGGCCGCCGCCGGCCCGTAGGCGGCCTGACTTCGACGCCCGCTTCATGCCGCTCGGGTCGAGATCGAGGTTCTGTTGGCTGATCGCACATTGAGCGCATACGGCTGGACCGGTTCCATCGAAGCGCAATTCGAGCCCTATGATGAGCTTGGCCTGCAGCCGGCCCTGGTCCTCAAACAGGACCGAGGCCTTTATACCC
>CAZIQR010000348.1:0-1582 GCA_964541055.1 uncultured Eubacteriales bacterium | reverse complement strand
ACTTAAGGCCCAAAACGGGCCGGAAAATGAAGTTAAGTTCTTGAAAATATTCTTATTGCTGGGGTCTGACCCCATTATCTCTTGATCAAACGGATGGTCTTGATCTCGTACGGCGCGAGCGGCACCGTGATCGCCGTCCCGGTCCCCAGCGTTTTTCCCGTCGGGCGCTCGATGAGGTCGGCCTCGCTCGCCTCGACCTTCCACGGCAGCTCGATCGTGGCCTCGGTCTTTTGTCCCGTCGTCTCGTAGAGCCGCACGATGAGGCCCCATTCCGCGTAGCCCATCTCCTTCTTGACCGCCGACAGGATGACGTTCGCGGGCCCCACCTTAATGAACGAATGGACCTTCGGCAGCGCCCCCGCGTGGACCATCGGCACGCGCGTGATGAGCGGGTTGTTGAGCTCGAAGCCGCGCCGCGTCGCCTCGCCCGCCTTCCAATCGCCCCGGTGCGGAGCGATCGCGTAAAGGAGCTCCTGCCTGCCGCGGTCGGCCTCGGCGTCCGGATACGTCTCGCCGTGGACGACGGACATGCGCATGACCGGGCCGTTGACGTCGAAGCCGTACTTCGAGTCGTTGAGGAGCGTGACTCCGTACTCGCCCGTGCCCTCCGAAACGTCGATCCAGCGCAGCGCCGGGACCTCCGTGCCGTCCGCCGGCCGCACGATCGAGCCGTAGGGGATCTCGAACCTGGCCGCCGGCGACTTCACGGCGAGAGGGAACGCGGCCTTGATCATGATGTTCCGCTCGCGCCAATCGAGCCGCACCCGGCAGTCGAGCCGCGGCAGGCCCGCGTAAAGCGTCAGGTCCTGCTCGAAGGTCGAATCGCGGAAGCGCGACTTGACCCGCACCACGGCCCGCACGGGGCCCTTCTCAATGACCTCGACGACGGCCCCGTTCTCGCCGGCCTTCCCGGCCAGGCCCTTGAGACCCAGCTCCCAGGCCGACATCTCCTTCGGCTCGTCGACGATCGCCTCGAGGACGTTCCCCGGCCCCGCCAGCACCTCGCGCTTGGCGGTCTTGTCATAGAGGCTCGCGATCCAACCCGTCTTGGGATCGAGCCGGACCTTGAGGAATTCGTTCTCGAGCCCGGCCGGTTCCGCCGCGCCTTCGCCCGCGCCAGCGGCGGCCACGGCCGCCGTCCCTGTCCACTCCTTCGCCGCCGGCATGACCCGGTAGAGCCTGTAGCCGAGCGAGGGCACGCCCTGGGCCATGAACAGCACGCGGAAGGTGACGCCGTCGCCCTGGACGCGCCGCTCGAGAACCTGGCTCGCAACGCCCTTCCCGTCGCCGTCCGTCACGCGCACGGCCCCCTCATACGCTTTGCCGGTCGCCGCGTCCGGCGGCACGGCCACGTCGACAATGGCCGGCTCGGTCCGCTCCCAGAAGAGCGGATTGTAAACGGCGACCGGGAACCCTGCCCCCCTCGTGTCGATCTGGTTCGAGATCGTCTCGAGCGAGAAGTCGAGGGCCCGCTCGGCCCGCATCCGCGCCTGACGGTAGAACCCGGCCACCTCGTCGTAGACCGGCCCGATCGACGAGCCGTCGAGGATGTCGTGGAACTGGTTGCGGAGGACGATCTTCC
>CAZIQR010000347.1:0-1591 GCA_964541055.1 uncultured Eubacteriales bacterium | reverse complement strand
TCCTTGCCTGGGGCCCCGAGCCGAGTCCTCACGACTTGGGACCCCGGGCAGAATTTTCCGTCTCGGCAATCAAAGCCGCTGGCGGTTTTCGTTTTGATCAAGGAATAGGCAGATGGTGTCATCGGGCGTGCAATAATCCCCCCTTGTGGGCGTTGAATATTCCCCCCTTGAAGGGGGTACACGTATGAGCATCAATCACGTAGACTTCCTCCCGGCAATCGGTCCGGGAGGAGAGGACATGGTCAAAGGAGATCTGTGGCATGAGATCCACAGCCGCCGGAAGCTCAAGGAGTCGAAGAAGTCGATCGCCCGCGTCCTACAGCTCGACATCAAGACGGTTCGCAAAATCCTTCGCCAGAAGCAACCCCAAATCTATTCGCGGGCGAGACAGGAGGGCCATCTTTTGCGCCCCTACCGGGGGTATATCCTGCAGCGGCTGGCGGCGGTGGGCTACTGCGCCCAGGCGATCTACGAAGAACTCCAGGTCCGCGGCTATCAGGGGAGCTACGATATCGTCAAGCGCTTTGTCAGTCCGCTACGGAAAGAAGCGGAGATCGAGGCCACGGTGAGGTTCGAGACGCCGCCGGGGCAGCAGGGCCAGGCCGACTGGGGCCAGTGCTGGACGATGGTCGCCGGCCGAAGAGTCAAAGTGCATCTCTTCGTCCTGACCTTGGGCTACAGCCGGCGGATGTACGCCGTGGCGACATCCGACGAGAAGATGCCGGCCTTCTTGCGGTCCCATGAGGAGGCCTTCGAGTTCCTGGGCGGCGTCACGCATGAGATCGTTTACGACAACCTGAAGTCGGTCGTCTTGGGCCGGGACTTCGAGGGGTCCCGCTTCGAATGGAATCCGGTCTTCTGGGACTTCAGCGGGTATTACGGCTTCCGCCCGGCGCCTCACCGGCCGTACCGGCCTCAGACCAAGGGCAAGGTGGAATCGGGCGTCAAGTACGTGAAGCGCTTCCTCAGGGGCAAGGAGTTTGCGAGCCTCGACGATCTCAACTCCAAGCTTCTCGAGTGGATCGCGACCGTTGCCGACGAACGCATCCACGGCACGACCCATCGGAAGCCTTCGGAGATGTTCCTCGAGGAGAAGGACCTGCTGCTGCCGACCAAGGGCCGGCGGGCCTATGTGATCGAGGAACGCTCGCTGCGTTACGTGCCCAAGGACTGCCTGGTCGCGTACCAAACGAACCGCTACTCGGTCCCTTGCCGCCTGGCCGGCAAGCGCGTCGAGGTCCTGACCGACGGGGAGATGATCAAGATCTACCACGGTGGAGAGCTCGTCTCTTGCCACCCGCGGATCGAAGGGACCCATCGGTCTTCGATCGACCGGTCGCACTACTTTGGTCTCATCAAGGCTGCCAAGCCCGCCGAGACGCCCCAGGACGACGTCGAGGTCCGCGACTTGGCCATTTATGAGCAGCTCCTGGAAGGAGGCGCGCTGTGAGCCTCGCCCACATCCAGGACAACCTCCGCCACCTCCGGCTCTACCGGATCCACGACCGTCTCGAGGCGGCACTCGAGGAAGCGGCCAAGAACAACGTCTCCTACACCGACTTCCTGGACGAGATCCTGAGCCAGGAGGTGG
>CAZIQR010000346.1:0-1637 GCA_964541055.1 uncultured Eubacteriales bacterium | reverse complement strand
ACCGTCGTCGGCTTCCCCCATCACCTCGTCCAGCGAGGGTATCACGACCAGCCTGATGAACGCCCCCACCTGCTCGCGCCGGCGGGGATCGCTCCTCGACCCGGGACCGAGCACGCTCACGCCGTGGCCCCGGTCGATGCGGCTCGTCGCCGGCGGCACCGGCCGATGGCTCGTGCTCTCGTCGAAGGCCTCGGCGCAGTCGACGACCAGGGAGTCCCGCACGCCGAACGAGAGATGGTCGTAGCCCTGGAAGGCCGCCCGGCAATCCATGATCAGGCATCCGGAGGCTTCGACCCGGCCCGCGTCGTTGGTGCAGATCCCGGTCGCGGCCGGAAAGCCCAGGACGATCACCCGCTCGATCGCCGCCGAGCCGACGTTGCCCTCGGCGTCGTTGATCGAGATCCCGGTCATGCAATCGAGAATGGCCAGGTCCGCCGCTTCCCATCGGACGTCCGGTCCGCCCCGCTGTTCGATGCCCGTCTGGCTGTTCCGCAGCACGAATCCCTCGATGCGGGCGGCCGCCCGGACGACGAAGATGGCATCGCCCACGTTCGGAGACCCGTAGATGACCGCCCCGAACGGATTCTTGGAGCCGACCCGGATCTTCCTGGCGACGACGATGTTCTTCTCGAGATAGATCCCGTCGTCGACCAGGACCGTATCTCCGTCCGCGGCCCGCTCCACGGCCGACTTGATGGTCGGATGGTCGGCGGGCACCCGCAAGACCTCGGACCGCGCGACGGCCGGGGCCAGCCCCAGGAGCAGGAGCAGTCCGGCCGTCCGTCCCGTTCCGCGCATGGCGTCCGCTCCTCACCTCTCCACGGCCAGGCTCGCGGCCCGCTTGAAGACCCGCATGACGTTGCCGCCCCAGATGGCCTCGAGATCGCGCTCTCCGACGCCCCGGCGTAGGAGCTCGAGGGTCAGGCTCATCACTTCCGAAGCGTCCCCGCAGCCGGGAACGCCGCCCCCGCCGCCGAAGCACGAGCCGAGGCCCACGCCGTCGGCGCCCGCGAGCTTCGCTATATAGCCGATGTGGGCGGCGATGTCGGGGACCCCGGCGCGCCGGGCCGCGCCCGGAGGCACCAGGCGTCGAGCCTCGAAGGGGACAAGCACGACGCCGCCCGCTTGGGCGATCGCGACGATCGCGGCCTCGTCCAGGTTCCCGGGCACGTCGCAGAGCGCGCGGGCCGCGCCCAGTGAGCAGACGACCGGGGCTTGGCTCGCGGCCAGCACGTCCGCGATCGACCTCGCCGAGCAGCCGCCGACGTCGATGACCAGGCCCAGCCGGTTGCACTCGGCGACGACCTTCTTCCCGAGCTCGCTGAGCCCCCGCTCCTCGCAGATGGCGTTGCCCGAGTCTCCGCGGAGCTTCAGGAAGCGCACGCCCTGCTCATAGAAAGCCGGGAGGAGCGTCAGGTCCGTTCCGATCGCCTCGCCGTTCCCGAGGCCCAGGAATATCGTCCGCCGCCCTTCTTTCTCGAGTCCGTAGGCGTCCTCGGGAGCGAGACCCAGTCCGACGCGGTCCCGCTTCTCCCGGATCAGCCGCTTGATCGCGGTGATGCCCTCGAAGGACGGGGGAGTCCCCGGGGCAGAGACGAAGAGCACGGCGGCGTCGAGGCCGCCCTTGTCCATGGCCG
>CAZIQR010000345.1:0-1651 GCA_964541055.1 uncultured Eubacteriales bacterium | reverse complement strand
GGCCATCGCCCGCCGCCGGGGGATCCCGATCCAGGTCGGCAATTCCCGCGGCGGCAACGACGGCTCGGTCTTCCTCGCCGGCGGGGCCGTCGATATTCCCCTCTCCTGGCCGGGCTCCTACGCCCACTCGCTCATCGAGAAGATCGACCGCCGCGACCTCGAGGCCCTCACCGACCTCATTCTGGCGATCGTTTCTGACTGGAAATAGCTAGCGCTTCTTGGGCTTGATCTGGATCGCCTTGAGCCCGGGCTTCTTCTCGCATTCCTTCTGAAAGTCCTGCTCCCGCTGCGAGTTGACGTAATCGGGTGATTGGAAGCGATAGTTGAACCGGGTGTGCTCGTCGTACTTGCCCTCGAGGATGGCGATGACGTCCTCGATGTTGACCCGCTCCTCGTCGGTCGGGATGACGAAGATCTTGACCTTGGAGTCGTCGGCCGAGATCTCCGTCTCGGCGTTGCGGGTCTTGGCCAGCTTGTTCTTGGCCTTGTCGAGCTTGATGCCCATGAACTCGAGCCCCTCGCACGACTTCTCGCGGATGAGGTCCGACATCTCGCCGACACCGGCCGTGAAGACGATGGCGTCGGCGCCGCCGATGGCCGCCGAGTAGGCGCCGATGTACTTCTTGATGCGGTAGGACTCGACCTCGATGGCCAGCTTGGCCCGGGCATCGCCGGCCTCAGCCGCCTGCTGGACGTCGCGCCGGTCGGTGTACTTGCCGGTGATGCCGAGCAGGCCGGACTTCTTGTTGAGGATGTCGCTCATCTTGCCGGGGGCGATGCCTTCCTTCTCCATGACCATGAGGTCGATGGCCGCGTCGTGGTCGCCGGCCCGCGTCCCCATGACCAGGCCCTCGAGGGGCGTCAGGCCCATGCTCGTATCGTAGGAAACGCCGTTCTTGATGGCGTTGGCCGAGACGCCGTTGCCGATATGGAGGCAGACCAGGTTGCACTTGAAAGTGTCCTTGCCGAGGAGCAGGGCGGCCCGCTTGGCGACATAAAGGAACGAGGTCCCGTGGAAGCCGTAGCGGCGGACGCCGTATTTCTCATACCACTCGTAGGGCAGGGCGTACATGTAGGAGCTCGCCGGCATGGTCTGGTGCCAAGCCGTGTCCATGATGGCCACGTGCGGGATCGACGGCAGGACGTCCATGGCCGCTTCGATGCCGAGGACGTTGGGCGGATTGTGGAGCGGAGCCAGGCTGAAGAGGCTCTTGAAGGTCTCGAGCGTCTCCGGGGTGATCTTGACCGACTTGGTGAACTTCTCGCCGCCGTGGACGACGCGGTGGCCGACGGCGGAGATTTTCGAAAGGTCGTCGAGGACGCCGATCTTGGGATCGAGCAGGGTGTCGATGATGAGCTTGATCGCCTCTTTGTGATTGGCGCACTCGTGGTCGAACTTGATCGGCTCGCGTCCGAGGCCGGACTGCTGGATATAGCTCTTGCCGATGCCGACCCGCTCGACGATGCCGGTCGCCAGGGTTTCCTTCTTGTCATAATCATAGAGGCGGTACTTGGCGGACGAACTGCCGCAGTTCAGGGAAAGGACGATCATGCCGTGACTCCTTATGGTTCCGGTCGGTTAACCGGGGGATCTGGTCGAATTCAGAAGCGCTATTTTCTCGCGGACCAGGGGAAAAGTCAAGGCAGTACG
>CAZIQR010000344.1:0-1673 GCA_964541055.1 uncultured Eubacteriales bacterium | reverse complement strand
AATGTCGCGCTGGCCGGTTCGGGCGGGAAGACCGACTACGCCTTTTCGCTCTTCCACGAGCGGACCGCCGGCATCTCCGCCGCCGCGGCCTCTTACGCCGGGAACACGGAGAAGGACGGGTACCGGAACCTCAGCCTGGACGCCCGCCTCGGCTACGCCGTGGCGCCAACCTCGAACCTGACCTTCACCGTCCGGGCGTCCCGGGCACGCACCGAGCTCGACAACTTCGGCGGCCCCGGCGGCGACGATCCGAACAATGTCCAGGATTACGCCAGCCTTCTTTTCCGCGGCCAGTATCGCGGCCTCTCGCCGAGCGGCCGCTGGGAACGGACCGTGTCCCTGTCCTGGCTCGGGGCCCGGCGGGACAACGACAATCCCGTCGACCCGGCCCATCCGGCCGAAAGCGATCACGGCCTCTACCGGAGCGGCCTGGCCGAGCTCGACTGGCAGAACAACTTCTTTCTCCGTCCGACGCACACGTTGACGGCCGGCCTCGAGGTCGAGGGCGAGTCCGGCCGGTCCGATTACGTCTCCGAGAGCGCCTATGGCCCCTACGAGTCCGATTTCCCGACGGCCCGGGCCGGCTCGGCGGGGCTCTACCTCCTCGACCATTGGGAGGTCAAGGACCGCTTCTTCGTCACGGCCGGCGTCCGGGCCGACCGGCACAGCCGGGCCGGCACGGCCGTCACCTTCCGGGTCGCCCCGGCCTTCTTGATCGCCGCGACCGGCACCCGGCTCAAGGCGACGCTCGGCTCCGGCTTCAAGTCGCCCTCGCTCTACCAGCTCTATGCCCCGGCCACATCGTTCGGCCCGGTCGGCAATCCCCTGCTCCGCCCCGAGCGGGCCCTCGGCTGGGACGCCGGGATCGAGCAAACGCTCGCCGCGGGCCGGGCCGTCGTGGACGTCACCTGGTTCGAGAGCTCGTTCCGCGATCTCGTCGATTTCGATTTTGCCGCGGGCTATGTCAACATCGGCCGGGCCCGGACGCGGGGCCTTGAGGTCTCGGCCGAAGCGCGGCCAGGCGCCGGCTCGCGCTTCGCCGCTTCCTATACCCGTCTTTCCGCCCGCGACCTCGGGGCCCGGACCGAGCTGCTGCGGCGGCCGCGCGACAAGTTCTCGGGCGAGGCCGGCCTCCGCCTTTTTGGCCGTTTCGATCTCGCCGCGAACGTCCTTTGGGTGGGCCGCCGCCTGGATCGCGACTTCAGCACCTATCCCTATCCGACGACGACGCTTCCGGGCTACGTCCTGCTCGGCGCCGTTCTTTCGACCGACCTCGGCCGCGACGTCGAGGTCTTCGCCCGCATCGATAACATCCTGAATGCCCGCTACCAGACCGTCTGGGGCTACGGCTCTCCCGGCCTGACCCTCCGCACCGGCTTCCGCGTAATCCTCTAATCCTCTCAAGAAGGGACCAGGTTCACGCAAAAGGGCAGGTCTCCCCTTTTGCGCAAACCAAGTCCCTCCCCCAGCGCCAACCCGAGGCCTGAGTGTACATGCCAATCTATTCTCTGCTGATCCTCGGCCATTTTGAATGGAGCGTCGTCCATTCCGTACGGACGTCCCGCTCGTGGCGGCGAAGGGTGTTGCCTCGAAGATCCCCGTCCGTGGAGAGGGGACCCGCGAAGCGGGGGGAACCGGACGACTGGTTCCCGGGGGGCCGGGGAGCAAGAGGC
>CAZIQR010000343.1:0-1674 GCA_964541055.1 uncultured Eubacteriales bacterium | reverse complement strand
AGACGCAGCCCTCGGGCTTCTTCATCCCGGCGATCTTGGCCGCCTTCTTGGCCGGCCCGCCCGGGAAGAGCTCGTAAAGCTCCTTGGTCGTCACGACGCCGCTCTTGTTGAGCCGGCGGATGCTCGGCACCTGCCCGTTCTCCTTGAACTCCTTCTGCATGAACTCGATGACCTTCCAGTGGGCCGGCGCGAGCTCGGCGATGCCCTCTTCCTTGGCGATGGCGGCGGCGACGTCGCGCGTCCACTGCGAGAAATCGGTCAGGTAACCCTCGTCGTCGACGTTGACCGCGACCGTTCCATACTGTTTTTGCGGCATGATATGTGTCCCTCCTTTTATCCTATGAGCATTTGATCGATCTCGGCGCGTCCGGCTATTTCGTCCGCCCGGCCTGGATGTCGGCGCCCTCCGGACGCTTCTTGCCGGCCATCCGCATCCGCGACGGGATGAACGGGATCGGCAGCCCCCGCAGGAGAACGTTCCAGTAGATCCAGCGGAACGCGAGCTTGCCGAGGTGGTTGATCCGGCTCGGCTTGAGCAGCGGCATCGGCCCGACGACCGGGAACGGGAACCGCCCCGGCAGCGGCTCGACCTCGTAGTTGAAATCGATGAGGATGGCCTGGCGCCGCCCGGACTCGACGAAGCAGTTCGAGTGGCCGTCGAAGGCCGGCTCGAGCGGCTTGCCCTCGATCGCCCGCACCATGTTCTCGGCCAGGATCTCGGCCTCGAAATGGGCCACCGACCCGGCCTTGGACGTGGGGAGATCGGTCGCGTCGCCGATGGCGAAGACGTTCTCGTATTTCTTCGACCGCAGCGTCTTCGGGTCCGTGGGCAGGAAGCGGAACTCGTCGCCCATGCCCGAGCGCTCGATCACCTCCGAGCCCATGTTCGTCGGCACGGTGATGAGGAGGTCGTAGGGGACCTCGCGGCCGTCGTAGCCGACGATCTTGCGGGCCGCGGCGTCGATGCGCTCGGCGTTGAAGTCGGCCACCATCGTGACCCGCTTCTCGTCGAGCAGGGCGCCCAGGGTCTTGGACGCGACGGGCTTGGTGAAGGCCCCGGGGAGCGGCGTGACGTAGACGAGCTCGATCGCGTCGCGCCGATGATGGCGGCGCAGGCACCAGTCGCAGAAGAAGGCGAACTCGAGGGGCGCGACCGGGCACTTGATCGGGGTCTCGTTGACGTGGATGACGATCCGGCCGCCCGGGAACGTCCGGAGCTTTTCGGCCAGGGCCGTGGCCCCGTCCGCGGTGTAGAAGTCGAAGATCGTGTCGCGCCAGCCGTCGAGCATGCCGGGCGTCTCGCTGGGGACGATCTCGGCCCCCGTGGCGACGACCAGGTAGTCGTAGTTGAGGGCGCTGCCGTCCTTGAAGATGACCTCGCTCTTGGCCGGATCGATGCGGTCGACCTCGGAGATGATGAGCTCGACGGTCTTAGGCAGGAACTTCGAGCGGGGCTTGACGATGTCTTTCTTCGTGTAGAAGCCGAAGGGGATGAACAGGAAGCCGGGCTGGTAACAATGCTCGTTGTCGCGGTCGATGATGGTGATAGCCCAGAAGGCCGGGTCGAGGCGCCGGCGGAGACGGTTGGCCATGATGGTGCCGCCGGTCCCGGCGCCGAGGATGACGATGCGTTTCATGGATGCTGCTTTCTGATTTTTAAAGAGCGGCCGCGCA
>CAZIQR010000342.1:0-1727 GCA_964541055.1 uncultured Eubacteriales bacterium | reverse complement strand
CTAGTTTTCGCGGCCTTCGACCTCAGCCAGGACGGTCCGGAGGTAATCCGGCGTGGCGCCGGTCCGGGTCTCGAAGCCCCGCACCATCGCCTTGAGCTCGTTCAGGAACGGCTTGAAATCGGCGGGATCGCTCCAGTTGGCCATGGTCAGGCGCTCGATGATGTCCTTGAGGCCGCGCGAGCCGATGATCTCGTCGAGGGAGCCGGGCAGGCGGCCGCCTTCCTTGTCGCAGAAGCGCACGACCCGGAAGAAGAGCTTCCGCAGGACCTCCTGCTGGTTGAGGATCTCTTGTTTGAGGAGGAAGAGGTCCTTGACGGAGGTCGTCTGGGTCAGTTGGCCGTGGAGCTGGTTCGCGGCCTCGACGATCTTGCCGATGGCGGCCATGAAGGAATCGGCGTCGAGGAAGGTGCCCGTTTCGGAGGCGAAGAACGAGACCTCGATGCCGTTGTTGATCGGCTCGGACTTGCGGAAGCCGGCCAGGGTCGCCAGGACGGCCGTGGCCTCGGCGGGAGGGGCGGCGAACTGGCAGCCGTCGACGGCGGGGGAGGGTTCCTCAACCGGGGCGGGCGCCGGCTCGGCGGCGGCCTCTTCGGCCGGGACGCCGGGAACAGGGACCGCGTTCTCGTCGTCGTGGAGGAACGCGATGTCGTCGCTGGTGCCGTCGTCCTCGGGCCCGATGAGGCCGAGGGACGCGGCCAGCTCTTCGGCGGCCTCGGCCGCGGGGACGCTCGGGGCGGCCTCGTCCGTGGCCGGCTCGTCCTGTTCGCCGGCCTCATCCTCTCCCAGCCCGGCCGGGCGCAGGGTCGCCAGGAGGTCGCGGACCTTGCGGAGCTTGTCGATCTCGGCCGTCCAGTCGAGGTCCTCCTCGGACTTGGGCGCGGGCGCCGGGATCTGGGCCATGAGGCCGGCATACCCGGCGAGGTGCGTCTTGAGCTCGGCGTAGATCGATTCGGCCCGGCCGCGGATCCGCCCGATCTCCTCGTTGAGGCCGCCGATCTTCTCCAGCTCGCCGCCGGCCAGGACCGCGGCGTGCTCCATCATCTTCTGATAGTTCACGGCCCGTTCGAAGTGGCCGCGGATCTCGCCCCTCAGGTGCTCCTCGGTCGTCTGGAGCCCGGCCATGGCCGTCTTGTGCTTCTCGAGGAAGCTTCGGACCTGCGCGAACTCCTGGTTGACGGCCTCGATCCGCTTCTGGGCCTCTTCTTTTTCCCGGTTGATGCGCTCGACGAGGGACTGCTCGACCTCGCTCTTCTGGGCCGAGAAGATCTCGCCGACGCGCCGCTCGATGTCGTCGAGGAGCGAGCTCTGATCTTCGGCGTTGGGGTTCATGGGGGTCTCCTTTAGTGTTGGACGGACGTCGGGGCGCCCTGGCCTTTGCCGTAGAGATGATTGATCAGGACCAGGACGCCGGTCGGGATGCCGTGCTCGAATTCGACACCTATTTCGTAGATGCCGTCCTCGACCATGCGGTTCCAGCGGACGTCGCCCCGGGCCTTGACGATCTGCTTGGATTTCGAGAGATAAAGGGTCATGCGGAGCGAGGTGCCGACCTCGAAGAAGTGGTCGGTGACGAGGCGGGCCCCGCCGAGCGAGATGTCCTTGGTCAGGGCGTTGACGATGCGCGGCTCGTCCGCCGGCGAGGGGCCGGGGAGCTCGATGGCCACCCGGTTCTCTTCGGCGATCCGCTTGTCTTTACGGTTCTCGCGCATGAACGCTCTCTTTTTCAG
>CAZIQR010000341.1:0-1745 GCA_964541055.1 uncultured Eubacteriales bacterium | reverse complement strand
ATCCTCATCCTCGCCTCCCGCGGATGCGGCTGCGGCGCATGAAGCCGTCGTAGTGGCGCATGACGAGCTGGGCCTCGATCTGCTGCATCGTGTCCATGGCCACGCCGACGACGATCAGGATCGAGGTGCCGCCGAAGAGGAAGTCGATGCCCAGGCCCTGGGTGATGAACTTGGGCAGGTTGGCCTCGAGCCAGGGCCCGACCCACGGCAGGGCCTGGATCTTGAAGCCGGTGATCAGGAACTCCGGCAGGATGGCCACGGCCGCGAGGTAGACGGCGCCGGCCAGGGTGATCCGGCTGAGGACGTCGTCGATGAAGTCGGACGTGTTCTTGCCGGGCCGGATGCCGGGGATGAACCCGCCGTATTTGCGGAGGTTGTCGGCCACGTCGACGGGATTGAAGATGATCGAGATGTAGAAGTACGTGAAGAAGATGATGGCCGCGACGTAGACGATGGTATACAGGGGCATGCCCATCCCGAACTGGGCGGCGATCGACTGCATCCACGGGATCTTGATAAGGTTGGCGATCGTCGCCGGGATGGTGATGACCGAGGCGGCGAAGATGATCGGGATGACGCCGCCGGTGTTGACGCGCAGCGGCAGGTGCGTGCTCTGGCCGCCGTAGACCTTGCGGCCCACGACCCGCTTCGCGTAGGAGACGGGGATGCGGCGCTGGCCGCGCTCGACGAAGACGATGAAGGCGATGACGACCGTCATCAGGGCGCCCAGGAAGATCATCTTCAGCGGGTCCATGGCCCCGGTCCGCAGCCCGGAGACCATGTTGAGCAGGCCGCTCGGGAAGCTGACGACGATGCCGGCGAAGATGATGAGCGAAATGCCGTTGCCGATGCCGCGCTCGGAGATCTGCTCGCCGAGCCACATGACGAAGACGGTCCCCGTCGTCATGGTCAGCACGGTCAATAATTTGAAGCCCCAGCCCGGGTTGATGACGATCGACGCCCCGGCCGGCGTCCGGATGGCCTCGAGGAAGATGGCGATGCCGAAGGCCTGGATGAGGCAGATGCCGATCGTTCCGTAGCGGGTGTACTGGGTGATCTTCTTGCGGCCGAGCTCGCCTTCCTTCGACAGCCGCTCGAGGTAGGGCCAGACGACGGTCAGGAGCTGGAGGATGATCGAGGCCGAGATGTAGGGCATGATGCCCAGGGCGAAGATGGTCATCCGGGACATATTCCGCCCGGAGAACAGGTCGACGAACCCGAAGAGAGAGCCCTTCTGGGACTGCCAGAACTCCTTGAGGGCTACGGCGTTGAGGCCGGGGTTCGGGATCTGCCCGCCGATCCGGTAGACCGCGAGCAGGAGGAGGGTGAAGATGACCCTCTTGCGGAGCTCCGGGATGCTGAAGATGTTGCGGATGCTGTCTAACATTAGTCTTTCTCGATGACGACGGCCCGGCCGCCCTTGGCTTCGATCTTTTTCACGGCCGAGCCCGAGAAGGCGTGGGCCTTGACGGTCTTGGCCGAGCCGAGCTCGCCGCGGCCGAGGACCTTGACCTTGTCCGCGGCGCTCCCGATGAGCCGGTGGTCGGCCATTTCCTGGGGCCCGATCTCGTCCTTGCGCAGCTTGGCCAGGCGGTCGAGGTTGACGACGGCCATCTCCTCGCGGAAGATGTTCGTGAAGCCCCGCTTGGGGATGCGCCGCGTCAGGGGCATTTGGCCGCCCTCGAAGCCGCGCTTGCGGGAATAGCCGCTGCCCTGGAGCTGGCCCTTGCTGCCGGCCCCGGCGG
>CAZIQR010000340.1:0-1748 GCA_964541055.1 uncultured Eubacteriales bacterium | reverse complement strand
TGCATCATGGCCGGCAAGGCGGGGCGGGCGCGGCCGAGATCATAGTCGTGCGCGAGTCGCTGCGGCGGGGGCTGGCCCGGATCGGCGCCTCATGAGCCGGCGTTAGCGCGACGGGGCGCCGATCTTCTTTTCCAGGTTCTCGAGCTCGGCCTGGGCCTTGCGGACGTTCTCGACGCTTTCGCCCTGCGCGTTCCGGAGGTACATGCGCAGGGCCTCGGCCGCTTCCTTGAGATCTCCCCGCTTCTCGTAGGCCACGGCCAGGTTGAAGAAGCCCGTGGGCGTCGGACGGATGGCCACGGCCTGGCGCAGGAGCTCGATGGCCCGGTCGTACTCGCCGAGGTAGGAGTGGGCGATCCCGGCGAATTGATAGAAGCCCTGCTCCTCCGGGAAATCGGTGATCAGCTTCTCATAGACGGCGACGGCCTCCTTGAGGCTGCCGGTCGAAGCCAGGTTTGCGGCGTAGCTCATCCGCAGATGGCGGCTTTCCGGCTCGACGGCCAGGGCCCGTTCGTAATAAGGCCGGGCGTCGGCCTTGCGGCCGGTCGCATCGAGGATACCGGCGGCGACGGTCAGCGCGTCGACGCTCTGCGGATCGCGGACAAGGACCTGCTCCATCGTCTCCAACGCCTCGCGCGGCCTGCCGCCGACGAGGTACGTGTGCCCGAGGCGGACGAGCAGGGCCTCGGAATCGGGCAGGCGGACGAGGCCCTCGCGGAGCGTCCCGAGGGCAGCGGCGAAGCGGCCCTGCTGGGCCTGGGCGAGGGCCATGTCGACGTAGCTTTCCGGCGAGTCGGGGATGGCCTCGATGACGCGGCGGAAGCCCTGCTCGGCGTCGGCGGGACGGCCCTGCGCTTGGGCGGCCTGGGCGTCCTGGATGAGCCGGAGCAGGCCGATCTTGTCCTTCGGGTCGGCCGCCGCGGCGCCTCCCGCCTTGGCCGGCGCGAAGTTCACGTAACCGAGGGAGCGCAGCCGGTCCCGGGCATCGGGCGAGACGGCCTGGCCGGCGGCCGCTCCCGGCGAGGGGCTCAACCGCAGGAGCTCCTGTTCGAGCTGGGCCCGGAGCTCGCCCGCCTTGTCGGAGGACGAGGCGGCAAGGTTCCGTTTCTCGCCAGGATCGCTCGCAAGGTCGTAGAGCTCGGGGCGCGGCGCCTGGATGTATTTCCAGGGGCCGGCGACGAGGCCGACGAGCTCGGACCAGCCGAAATTCTCGCGGGGATAGAAGCTCTCGACGAGGCTCGTGAGATCGGCCCGGGTCTTGCCCTTGATCCAGGGCACAAGGCTTTGCCCGTCCATCGCCGAGGCCTCCGCCTTGAGGCCGATCGCTTCGAGGATGGTCGGGGCGACGTCGATGAGCCGCACCTCGCTCTCGACAGAGCTCGGGCGGGGGAAGACGGCGGGGTCGCGGAAGATGAGGGGTATGCGCAGTGTCTCGTCATAAAGGAAGATGCCATGGCCCGTCTCGACCTTGTCGCCGAACCCCTCGCCGTGGTCGCCGGCGACGACGACAAGCGTCTGGTCGAGAAGGCCCTTTCCCTTCAGGGCTTCGAGAACGGCCCCGACGAAGTGGTCCATGTAGGCGATCTCGCCGTCGTAAGGCCGGCCGGCGAACTGCTCGCGGTAGGGCGACGGCGGGTCGTACGGCAGGTGGGGGTCGTAATAGTGGACCCAAACGAAGAACGGGCCGGCGACGCCGCGCTCGAGCCAGCGCGAGAACCGGGCGAACGTGGCCTCCGCCCGACGCTCGGCGT
>CAZIQR010000339.1:0-1760 GCA_964541055.1 uncultured Eubacteriales bacterium | reverse complement strand
TGGCCGGGGCCGGCGTAGGGCGTCCAGTCGTGGAGCTCGCGGAAGGCCGGCTTGACCTGGTCCCAATAGTCCCACAGATCGCCGAGGAGGCGCCAGGAGTTGGCGTTCTTGACGAGCGCCTCTGCCTTATCCAGGGGCATCGGCCCGTAGGACAGGCTGAGGACGACGGGCCGTCCGGTCCGGTCGATGGCCTTCCTCAGCATGGCGATCTCCTCGCCGCGGTAACAGAGATCGTCGGCCTTGACGAAGTCGACGCCCCAGCCGGCGAGCTGGCGCATGACCGAGTCATACCAGGCCTGCGCCCCGGGCTTCGAGAGGTCGACGCCCCACTGGTCCTCGTTCCAATCGCAGAAATCGGTCTTGTCGGCGATGTCGGCGGCGCGGTAGGCCGTCCCTTCGATGGGGGTGTTCCTTTCCACGGCCAGCCGGGGGATGCCGCGGACGATGTGGACCCCGAACTTCAATCCCTTGGCGTGGATATAATCGGCCAGCGGCTTGAAGCCGAAGCCGCCCGCCGCCGAGGGGAACTTCGACACGGCCGGGACGAAGCGGCCGAAGGCGTCGATCGCCGACTGCGAGTGGACTGGGTAGTCGGGACCGAGCCGCTGCGGCTCCGACCACTCGATGTCGACGACGATGTAGCGCCAGCCGAGCTTGGCCAGGCGGGCGGCCATGAAATCGGCGTTGGCCTTGACCTCGGCTTCGGTTACGGCCTGGCCGAACGAGTCCCAGCTGTTCCAGCCCATGGCCGGGGTCAGCGCCCAGGCGTGGAATGGCTCGGTGACCGCGATCGATTTTCCAATTCCGGCCGCGGCGGCCTTGCCGGAGATCTTGCGCAGGAGCGCCGCTTCGCCCTCGCGGTACGGCGATCCGTCCGGCCGCAGGACGTCGTGGAACCAGAGCGCGGGCTCCGGGCTCCCCTCCTTGGATCCCCAGGGGAAGATCGTCTGGGTCTTGCCGCTGACGAAGCCCCAATTGAAGGCCCCGACGTGCTCCGCCTTGAAGAGCGGCAGGATGTCCTCGAACCGGCTCCCGGCCGTCCGGGCCATGTATTCGGTGCAGACGAGCGGCCGGTCATACGTCCTGAGCGCCTCGATCCGCTTTTCGGCCTCGGGCCGCGTCTGATACGAATGGAAGGTGATGATGTCGGAGTGGCCGGCCTGGAAGCGGTTGAGCTCGGCCAGCTCTTTCGCCTCGTCCCAGATGCCTGCCGTCAGCGGCTGTGAAGGCGCGGCCGACCGGGCCCAGGCGAAGACCTTCTCGAGAAGCGGGAGCGACTTCGATCCATAGTCCGAGTTGCCGGGCTCGTTGTAGAGGTCCCAGAAGAGGATGCGGCGGTCGTTCCGGAAGAACCCGACGACGCCCTTCGTGTAGTCCTCGAGGACGCCCCAGCGGCCGGGGCTCTCGAGCATCTCGGGGCCGGGGCACTGGACCCAGCCCGAGTTATGGACGCCCCGCCGCGGCGCCCGCTGGGGGCCGAGCGCGGGCTTGGGGTCCCAGCAGTCGTCGAAGAGGACGAACATCGTCGCGATGTGATGCCGGTCCGCGATCTCGAGGAAGCGGTCGAGCCGTCTGAGGAACCCGCCGGCGTCCTGCTGCCACAGCAGGTAGTGCAGGAAGACGCGGACGCTGTTGAAGCCGAGGTCCTCGGCCCAGCCCATCTCCTGGTCGATGATGGCCGGATCGAAGGTCGCCGCCTGCCACATCTCGAGCGTGTTGATGGCCGTGCGCGGCGTGTAGTTGCAGCCGAGGGCCCACGG
>CAZIQR010000338.1:0-1779 GCA_964541055.1 uncultured Eubacteriales bacterium | reverse complement strand
CTCGAAATTACCCCCCCGCTATCACCCCCCGCGGCGATGGACGCGTTTAGCCCCTCAAAAAAGAATGGTTCAGCGGGGCAAGGGCATTACGACGGAGGCACGCGATGTCCAATGCGAAGAGAACGGACGGGAATGGGAACGGGCAAGACAGGCACGGCACCTGCGCCACGCATGGCCATCACGGCCGGCCGGCCTGCCCCTACTGTATGGAGGCCGACGAGGTCATCCCCATCTTCTACGGCTTTCCCTCGGACAAGGCCTTCATGCGGGCCGAGCGCGGCGAGATCTACCTCGGCGGCTCGATCGCCGGCCCGACGGCCTTCTACTGCAAGCGCGACGACCGCGAATTCTAGCTCTTCGCGGCGCGCCGATCAGCCCCGGCCGTCCGGCGGTCGAACGATGATCTCCGGGTCCTTCACGAGCAGCGTGGTCCCTTCGGACATAATGACGGCATAGGGATAGAATCCCGGCTCGGCGTCCAGACGGACCGTCCCCGTGATCGACATCGCGTGAACAGGCGCGGTGTCGTGATGCCAGCCCAGCGGTCCCTCGAACCTCTCGATGACGACAGCGACGGGGCGATGGCCGTCGGACCGCCAAACGATCACGTCGCCCGGATTGACATGGGCGCAGCACGGCGTGACCTCGATCTTGCCCGCGACGACAGCGACCACAATCTCATGCTTCACCGGCACCTTTTCTGCCATGGTCCCCTCCTTCACTTTGAGATGATATCGGCGTAACCCGGGTCCCGCCGGAGTCCGGCCAGGAACGGGTCGCGGACGATCTCCTCGATCGAACCCTTGAGCTTGACGTAATCGCGGACGGCCTCGAGCGCCCGGGCGCGGGCCCCCGTCACCTCGAAGACGACGACGGCGTGAAGCGCGACGTCGGAGTCGCCGAGCTTGGCCTTGAGCACGCTTTCGATCTCATTGACGGCGCGGGCGGCCTGGCCCGACTTGGCAAGATAGACCGCGAGCCGGGCGTGCGAGCGGAGATCGGCGGGATCGGCGGCCAGGATCGCCTCGGTGAGCCCGATGGCCCTCGCGTAGGCGGCCGCGGCCTTGGCCTCGTTGCCGGGCGTGAAGCGGTAGGAGTCGGCGAGGTTTCCCCAGATCTGATTCGAGGTCTCGCCCTCCGGGAAGGCCACGGCGCTCTCGCCGGCATTGACGGAATCGGCGTAGCGGCCCGTGTAATAGTAGAGCACGGCCAGGTTGGAGAGGACGTTCGGGCTGCGCCGGACCTGGTTACTGTGCTCGAAGGTCGCGATGGCCTCATCGAAGGCGCCGAGATGGAACTCGGTGGCTCCGAGATAATTGAGGACCGTGATATTGGCCGGGCAGGACATGCTGGCCTGCGCGAAGGCGGCGCGCGCCTTGTCAAAGGCGCTCCGGTAAAAATGGGACAGGCCGAGATAGGAATTGGCCGCCCAATAGCCGGGCCGGACGGAGAGCGCCGACCGGTAGGCGGCCTCGGCCTTGGCCGGCTGCCCGCTGTCCTCGTAGAGCCCGCCCAGGCGAATGAAGGCGTCGTAATAAAGCGGATCGAGCGCGATGGCCCGTTCGAGCTCCGGGATGGCGTCGGCGGGACGGCCGAGCGAACGGATGATGAGGCCCCAGACGCAATGGCCTCGGGGGTAGGCGCCGTTGGCGGTGACGAGCGAGCGGGCAACGGTCTCGGCCTGGCCGAGGAGGGCCCGGTCCTTGGCCTCCTGGGCCTTCTCGCGGAGGGACGTCGCGAGGTCGGCCGACGCGGCGGCAAAGGAGGGATCGAGACGGG
>CAZIQR010000337.1:0-1786 GCA_964541055.1 uncultured Eubacteriales bacterium | reverse complement strand
CCGTCTTGGCGGCGGGCCTATAATGGCCTCCCCTTTGGCCGGTCGGCCGCAGGCGCGTGATCCCCCGAAGAACCGCGATGCCGGTGCTGCATCCCCGGCGAGGAGTGGGTTTGGCCCGCGACAACGACGATCTCCTGCGAGAGCTCGGACTCGACCTCGATCTCCATCACCGCATCTTCGACGCTGTCGACCGCAGCTTCGCCGAGTCCGTGCTCGCTCAGCGGGGCCGCCCGGCGCGGATGGACTATTTTGACGGCGTCATCCGCGAGGCCCACGGCGGCCGCGTCCGGGAGATCGTCGAGCGCCGGACGGACGGGGACAAGTTCGTCGGCACGTTCTGTGTCTATGTCCCCGAGGAGATCATCCTCGCTCTGGGGGCCATCCCGGTCGCCCTCTGCGGCGGCACGTCCCTCTCCATCCCCTACGCCGAGAAGATGCTGCCGCGCGACATCTGCCCCCTGGTGAAATCGACCCTCGGCCTGGCCCTCTCCAACGCCTGCCCCTTCGGGCCGATCGAGGACCTGGCCGTCGGCGAGACGACCTGCGACGCCAAGAAGAAGACCTGGGACCTCCTCGCGCCGAACGGGGACTTCCATGTCCTCGAGGTGCCCCAGAAGAAAGGCCCGCGCGACCGCGATCTTTGGCTCGAGGAGGTCGTCAGCTTCAAGGACCGGCTCGAGAGGCTGACCGGGCGTGCCCTGGACCCGGATAAGCTCGCCGCGGCCATCCGTCTGATGAACCGGAAACGGCGGGCCCTAGCCCGGCTCAACGGCTTCAGGGCCGTGGCCGATCCTCCCCTCAGCGGCCTCGACGCTCTCGTCGTCATGCAGGGCGCCCTCATCGACGACACGGCCCGCTTCACGGACCGCCTCGAGGACCTCAACGAAGAGCTTGCGGACCGCGTCCGGCGCGGCGTCGGCGTCGTTTCCGGCCGGGCCCGGCGGCTCATCATCTCGGGATGTCCCTCGGTCCTCGGCAATTGGAAGGTCCACGCCATGATCGAGGCCGCGGGCGCGATCGTCGTCGCCGACGAGACCTGCACCGGCTCGCGCTACTACGAGAACCTGGTCGATGAGGACGGCCCCGATCTCGAGAGCCAGATCGCCGCGATCGCCGACCGCTATCTCAAGATCCCTTGCTCCTGCTTTTCGCCGAACGACGAACGGATGGAGTCGGTCGTGCGGCTGGCCCGCGACCACCGGGCCGACGGGGTCATCCAGTACGTCCTGCAATACTGCCACACCTATAACATCGAGGCTGTCGCCGTGGCGGCCGCGCTCAAAGAGGCCGGCATCCCCAGCCTCAAGATCGTGACCGACTATGCCGAAGCGGATACCGGGCAGCTGCGGCTCCGGATCGACGCCTTCCTCGAAAGCCTGGGGCGCTAGGGGAGAGGCATGGCCGCGCCCGTCCGCTTCCTGGGACTCGACCTCGGATCGCGGACGACCAAGATCGTCGAGTGGTCCGCGGGGGCCGTCGCCGGCTTTGAGATCTTCGATACGACGCCGGATTCGATCGAGCGCGTCCGCGCCCGCCTCGCCCGCCACGATTATGCTCTGGCCGCCGCTACCGGGTACGGCCGGTTCCTGATGAACGCCCACCTCGGCTGCCGGGTCGTGACCGAGATCACGGCCTGCGCCCTCGGGGCCCGCTCGATCCGGCCGGGGGCGGAGATGGTCATCGACATCGGCGGCCAGGATTCCAAGGTCATCCGGCTCGGGAACGGCACCAGCGCCTTCGCCGATTTCGAGATGAACGACCGCTGCGCCGCGGGCACCGGGCGGTT
>CAZIQR010000336.1:0-1807 GCA_964541055.1 uncultured Eubacteriales bacterium | reverse complement strand
CGCGGCAGCCAGAAGGAGACGGCCGATCTCCTCAAGGTGAAGAAACAGACCCTCAATTGGAAGGTCAAGAAGCAGCATATCCAGATCACGAAACAGATCATCAAACAGCCTTCATAGGACTGAAAGCCCGGACAGGGGGCTTGCCGTTGCTGAGGAGGTGACGGTGAGAAAAGGGCTCGGGTGGGAACGGCGAGGGGGCTTTCTCCTGCTTGCGCCTTTTCTGGGAGTCCTCGTCGGCGCGGGAGAAGCTGCGGGCCGGCCGGCCGCGGGGCCGCCGGCCCCGCCGCCTCAAGAGCGTCAGGTTGACGTCGGATCGTGCCCCTGTGCCCGGGCCGTCCAGCCCCTCTTGGCCCAGCTCTGGGCGGCGGGCTTTTTCAGACAGAACGAAGCCGTCCGGCGGGAGATCCTGAACAACGAATACTCGTTCTTCACCGCGGCGAGCCCCCAACCTCCCCCCGGCAGCAAGGGCCGGGGCTGCTACTGCCGGAACCCCGGAGGGACCGACGTCATCCTTCTCAGGAAAGACCTCTTCGCCTCGTTCGAGGTCAGCCTCGATGGTGTGACCCTCTTCCCGGGCTGGAGCCGGCGGGCCCTGCCCGTCCTGGTGCACGAGATCACCCACGATCTCTGGTCGAACATCCTGGACGCCGCCGAGCGGGGCTCGTTCTGCCTCGAGGGCGCCAAGCTCATGGAAGACTACCGCATGGCCCAGACCCCGGAAGACCGGCGCCTCTTCCTCGACCGCGCGGGGGACGACAGCGCCGATCCCAGGGCCCTGAGGTCCTATGCCGGGATCGAGGAGATCCTGGGCCTGCGGCCGGTTGGCTCCATCCGCGGCCACGAGCTGTTCGCCTGGCTCGCCGAACGCCTCTTCACCCTGAAGGCCCCCATTCCGAAGCCGCTCCAGAAATACTACGCCGGGATCCTCTCCGACGTGCCGGCCGCCCCGGCGAGGCCGCTCCGATAAGGGGGGCCCGAAGGATGGCGTCTTGAAGCCGCAGATCGGGTACGTGCTCGCGGCCGCGGCCCTGAGCGCGCTCCTGTCGCTCGCCGCTATGCCCCCGGCTGCTGCGCCGAAGGACGACGCGGCGAAGAAGCTGTGCCGGGCGGCCCGCGAAGGGCAGATCGATCTCGTCCGGAAGATCCTCAAGGAATCCGGCCCTGAAGCGCTCGGAGCCGACCAGTTCGGCTATACGGCGCTCCATTGGGCGTCCCTCTGCGGCCGGCGGGAGATCCTCGAGGTCCTGCTCGATGCCGGGGCCGACATCAAGGCCGCCGGCGGCGAAGAAGGCTACTCGCCGCTTCACCTGGCGGCCCTGCGGGGACGCGATGACGTCGTCCGGGCCCTTCTCGACCGCGGCGCGGGCGTCAACGCCGTGGACGGCCTCGCCCGGACGCCGGTCCACGCCGCCGCGCAGGGCGGGCAGGCGGCCGCCCTCGATCTCCTCATCCAGCACGGCGGATCGGTCGAGGCCTGTGATGCCGAGAAGCTGACGCCCCTGCATCTCGCCTGCCTCTCGGCGGGCGAGACCGTGGGCCGTCTCCTCGTCGAGCACGGCGCGCCGGTCGGCGCCGTGTCCGCGTCCGGCCAGACGCCGCTCCACATGGCGGCCCTCGCGGGATGCTGCGGCCTCATCGATCTTCTGATCAGCCGCGGGGCGGCCGTCGATGCGATCGACAACGAAGGCGCGACGCCGCTCCTGAGGGGGGCGCGCTGCGGCCAGATCGCCGCCGCCCGGGCCCTCATCGCGGCCGGCGCCGGCGCCGGGATCAGGGACGCGACCGGGAGGACGGCCGCGGACTACGC
>CAZIQR010000335.1:0-1810 GCA_964541055.1 uncultured Eubacteriales bacterium | reverse complement strand
TGTTATAAGTTCGGCCTTATGAAGAGCCCCCTCCTCGCCACCAAGAGCCTCGAGCAGCTGACCCATGAAGCGGACTCCGATGCGTCCGGCCTGAAGCGCGTCCTCGGCCCCTGGCACCTCATTTTCCTCGGCGTCGGGGCCATCGTCGGCGCCGGGATCTTCGTCATGACCGGCCAGGTCGCCGCGCTCTACGCCGGCCCGGCCGTCTCGCTCTCGATCGTCCTCGCGGGGGCCACTTGCGCCTTCGCCGGCCTGTGCTATGCCGAGTTCGCCTCGCTCATCCCCATCGCCGGCAGCGCCTATACTTATGCGTACTCCACTCTGGGCGAGATCTTCGCCTGGATCATCGGCTGGGACCTCATCCTCGAATATTCGGTCGGGGCCACGACGGTGGCCATCGGCTGGTCCGGCTATGTGGTCAGCTTCCTCAAGGGGCTCGGCCTCAACATCCCGGCCTCGCTGGCCGACGCCCCGTTCGCCTTCGACCCGAAGACCGGCGTCTGGTCCCGGACGGGGGCGGTCCTCAACCTGCCCGCGGCCCTGGTCATCGCCCTGATCACCTACGTCCTCGTCCGCGGCATCAAGGAATCGGCCACCTTCAACTCGGTCATCGTCTTCCTGAAGATCAGCATCATCCTCGTCTTCGTCGGCGCCGGGATCTTCTTCATCAAGCCCTCCCTCTGGCACCCCTTCATCCCGCCGAACGCGGGCCAGCCCGGCTTTTTCGGCTTCAGCGGCATCGTCCGCGGGGCCGGGATCATGTTCTTCGCCTACCTCGGCTTCGACGCCGTCTCCACGGCCGCCCAGGAGGCCAAGAACCCCAAGCGCGACATGCCGATCGGCATCCTCGGTTCGCTCTTCGCCTGCACGCTCATCTATATCGCCTTTTCCTTCGTCCTCACCGGCGTCGTCCCCTACGGCCAGCTGAACGTCCCGGCCCCGGTGGCCGTGGCCATCGACGCCATGCGTCTGTTTTGGCTCTCGCCGCTCGTCAAGATCGCGGCCATCATCGGCCTGATGTCGGTCATGATGGTCCAGCTCATCGGCCAGCCGCGGATCTTCTACACCATGGCCAAGGACGGCCTCCTGCCGCCGGCCGCGGCCCGCGTCCACCCCAAGCACGGCACGCCCTACGTCACGACGATCGCGACCGGGCTCGTCGTCGGCGTCGCCGCCGCGCTCCTGCCCATGGGCATCGTCGGCGAGCTCGTCAGCATCGGCACGCTCTTCGCCTTTGCCATCGTCTGCGGCGGCGTCCTCGTCCTCCGCTACACGCGGCCGGACATCCCCCGGCCCTTCCGGACCCCGCTCGTCCCGCTCGTCCCCGTCCTTGGCATCGTCTCGTGCGGCTACCTGATGACCCAGCTGTCCAGGGACACCTGGATCCGCCTCATCGTCTGGATGGCCATCGGCCTGGTCATTTATTTCACCTACGGCATCCGCCGGAGCAAGCTCAGGAGACCGTCATGAACGCCCCTCCCGCGACCTCCGTCCCGCCGGCCGGGCCCGGCGCTCACGTCTTCAAGCGCGAGATGTCGCTCTTCGACGCGATGATGATCGTCATGGGGGCCATGATCGGCTCGGGCATCTTCATCGTCAGCGCCGACATCGCCCGCACGGTCGGCTCGCCGGGCCTGCTCCTCGTCGTCTGGCTCATCACCGGCCTCGTGACCGTCATCGGGGCCCTCAGCTACGGCGAGCTGGCCGGGATGATGCCCCACGCCGGCGGGCTCTATGTCTACCTCCGCGAGGCCTACGGCCCGCTCATCGGCTTCCTCTACGGCTGGACGACCTTCCTGGTCATCCAGAC
>CAZIQR010000334.1:0-1812 GCA_964541055.1 uncultured Eubacteriales bacterium | reverse complement strand
CGGCGGCCCGGGCCGCCGTCCAGATCTCGGGCTCTCGGACACGCCGTTGGATCCAGAGAGTGAAAAACGCCGGAACGACGCCGATGAAGAAAACGCCTCGCCAGCCCCACAGGGGCAGAACGAGAGCGGCCACGGCCGCAGCCAGGGCGTAGCCGATGGCCCATGAGCTTTGGACGATGCCCAGGGCTTTGCCGCGATGCCCGGCCGGCCAGGTTTCGGAGACGAGCGACGCCCCGCTCGCCCACTCGCCCCCCATGCCCAGTCCCAGGAAAATGCGGAAAACAGCCAGCATTAGGACCCCGGTGGCGAAGCCGCAGGCCGCGGTGAAGACCGAATAGATGGCGATCGAGGCCATCAGGGCCCGCCGCCGGCCGAACCGGTCGGCGACGAGTCCGAAGAGCAGACCTCCGACCGCCGAAGCGGCCAGCGTCAGCGACCCGAGCAGTCCCGCCGTCGCTTTGCTCAATCCCAGGTCGGGCATGAGCGCGGCCAGGACCATGGCCCAAAGCATGACGTCGAACGAGTCGAGCATCCAGCCGAAGGACGCGGCTACGAGCGCCCGTCGGGCATCGGGTGAGGCCCCTTTCCACCAGGCGAACCGGGATATCTGCGGGACCATGCTTCCGTTTATAGCACAACCCGCGGAAAGAGAGAACGGCCGGAGCGGGTCGTAAGCCGGATCCTGTCCCCGCTCGCGCGGGCGACGGTCATTTGTCTAGGCCCCGGGTTGCCCCGGGGCTCCAGCGGCCGACCCGCCCCCTGGGACGGGCGATCCCAAAGTGGGGCTCATTTGGCCTTGCTCCGGATGGGGTTTGCCTTGCCCCCGACGTCGCCGCCGGGGCGGTGAGCTCTTACCTCGCCATTTCACCCTTGCTCCCCGGAAGGCTTGCGCCTCCCAAGGGGCGGTGTCTTTTCTGTGGCACTTTCCCCCGGTCGCCCGGAGTCGCTGTTAGCGACCATCCTGCCCTTCGGAGTCCGGACTTTCCTCCTCTCCCCCCTCGCGGGAAGGAGAGGCGACCGTCTCGCCCACTCCGGCCGTTATCTTTATACCGTATTGTTCGAGCTTTTTGTACAGGTTCGATCGCGGCGTGTCGATCTCCCGGGCCGTCTGGGAGATGTTCCAGTTGTTGGCCTCGAGCTTGGCCAGGAGAAAATCCCGCTCGGCCAGGTCCCGGAACTCGCGCAGGGTCTTGACCCCGGAGGCGTCGGGGAGGACGGCCTCAGGCGTCTGCCGCAGCGGCTCGGGCAGGTCCTGCCGCTCGATCGTGTCCTTGTCGGTCATGATCATCAGCCGCTCGATGATGTTCCGGAGCTCGCGGACGTTGCCTTTCCAGGCATAGGAGGTCAGGGCCCCCATGGCGTCGGGAGAGAACCTGCGGGGCTTGAAATTGTTCTCCTCGGTGAAGGTCCGTGAGAAATATTCGACGAGGAGCGGGATATCCTCGCGCCGCTCGCGCAGGGCCGGCGAATAGAGCGGGACGACGTTCAGGCGGAAGAACAGGTCCTCGCGGAACCGGCCCTCCTGGATCTCCTTGCGGAGGTCCTTGTTGGTAGCGGCGATGACCCGGACGTCGACCTTCGCGATCTTGCTCGAGCCGACCTTCTGGACCTCGCCCTCCTCAAGGACGCGGAGGACCTTCGATTGGGTCCGCAGGCTCATGTCGCCGACCTCGTCGAGGAAGATCGTGCCGCCGTCGGCCTGCTCGAACTTGCCGGTCTTCTTCTCCGTGGCCCCTGTGAACGAGCCCTTCTCGTGGCCGAAGAGCTCCGATTCGATGAGCTCCTCGGGGATCGCGGCGCAGTTGACCTGGA
>CAZIQR010000333.1:0-1819 GCA_964541055.1 uncultured Eubacteriales bacterium | reverse complement strand
CCTTTTATTGAAGAAGATGTCCCGCAGGTGCGTCGCGATGTGGTTCATGCCGCTTCGAATCCTCGAGAGGACTCACTATATCCCTCTCGCCGCGGATTTTCAACAAGCCCCTCATGGTTTGAACGGGCGGCGGGATTATGCTAATTATGGCGGCATGAAGATCGCGCTGGCCCAGATCGTGCCGAAGTTGGGGGACGTCGCGGCGAACATCGACGCCCACCTGGAGATCCTCGAGAAGGCGAAAAAGCGGAAGGTCGAGCTGGTCTGCTTCCCGGAGCTCGGCCTGACCGGTTACACGTTGAAGGACCTCGTCGAGGAGGTGGCCTTCGATCCGGCGTCAGACCCGCAGTTCCGGCGCCTCGTCGCTGCGACCCGGGGCCTCTCGGCCGTTTACGGCTTCGTTGAGGAAAGCCCGGCGGACCGGGGCCTGTTCTATAACGCCGCGGCGTTCGTCGCCGGCGGCCGGGTCCTCCACGTCCACCGCAAGGTCTTCCTGCCGACGGGGGGCCTCTTCGAGGAGGCCAAGGTCTTCGCCCAAGGCCGGGATTTCCGGACCTTCGAGGCGCCGTTCGGCCGCGTCGGCCTCCTCATCTGCCGCGATTTCCTCCAATACGGCTCGAGCTACGCCCACTACGCCGCGGGAGCGGACGTGATCATCTGCATCTCGGCGGGCCCGGGACGGGGCGTCGCCGGGGGGGATGGCTTCGAAACGAGCCGGATGTGGGAGCTCATGGGCGAGGCCGTGTCCTATTTCTCGACGGCCTTCGTCGTCTACTGCAACCGCGCCGGGAGCGAGGACGGCGTGACGTTCGCCGGCGGCTCGTTCGTCTTCGCGCCGGGCGGGCGGCTCGTCGCCCGCGGCGCCGCGGCCGAGCCGGACTTCGTCGTCTGCCGCCTCGACCTGGCCGACGTCCGGGAAGGCCGCCGCAAGTGGACGTTCAAGCGCGACGAGAAGCCCGAGGCGATCTGGCGGTCGCTCGAAAGGATCGTCCGTGCCTCCGAAGATTAACGCCCCGTTCGTCGAGAGGATCCTGACCTCCTTTATCCGCGACGAGCTCGGCCGGTGCGGCTGCCGCAAGGCCCTTCTCGGCCTCTCGGGAGGGCTCGATTCGGCGGTCTGCGCCGCCCTCGCCGCCCGGGCGCTGGGGCCTCGCCAGGTCCTGGGCCTTATCATGCCCTACGGGAAGGCCTTCCCGCAGGACGGCAAGGACGCGGTGGCCTGGGCCAAGCGCCTCGGCATCCGGCATCGGACGATCGACATCGCGCCGCAGATCGACCTTTACTTCGCCGCCCACCCGGCGACGAGCCGGGTCCAGCGCGGCAACAAGATGGCCCGCGAGCGCATGTCCGTCCTTTACGACTATTCCGTGAGGGAAGGCGGCCTGGTCCTGGGAACGAGCAACAAGACCGAGCTCTTGATCGGCTACGGCACGATCTACGGCGACATGGCCTGCGCCGTCAATCCCATGGGCGATCTCTACAAGACTCAGGTCCGGGACCTGGCCGTGCATCTGCGCATCCCGCTGGCCATCCGGCGCAAGGCGCCGACGGCCGGCCTCTGGCCCGGCCAGACCGACGAAGGCGAGATCGGCCTGACCTATGAGGAGCTCGACCTCATCCTCTACGGGCTCGTCGAGGGCCGCAAGTCCCCGGCGGAGGTCGCCGCCGCGGGTCACGACGCCGCCGCCGTCGAGCGGGTGGCGCGGATGATCCGGGGCTCGGGCTTCAAGCGCGCCCTGCCGCCCATCGCCAAGCTCTCGATCCGCTCCGTCGGCCACGATTTCCTCTATCCTTACGATCGGAGCCGCTGACGTGGCCG
>CAZIQR010000332.1:0-1828 GCA_964541055.1 uncultured Eubacteriales bacterium | reverse complement strand
CGCCGCTTCGCCGACGACCCGGCCATCGTCGCCGGCCTGGCCTTCTACAAGGGCCAGACCGTGGCCGTCATCGGCCACCAGAAGGGCCGCACGACCAAGACCCGCATCGACCGCAACTTCGGCCAGGCCAACCCCGAGGGCTACCGCAAGGCCCTCCGGGTGATGCAGGAGGCCGAGAAGTTCGGCTTCCCGGTCGTCACCCTGATCGACACGCCCGGGGCCTACCCCGGCATCGGCGCCGAGGAGCGCGGCCAGGCCGAGGCCATCGCCCACAACCTGAAGATCATCTCCCGGCTCCGCGTCCCGATCATCAATGTCGTCATCGGCGAAGGCGGCAGCGGCGGCGGGTTGGGCATCGGCTTCGGCGACCAGCTGATGATGCTCGAGCACTCGTTCTACTCGGTCATCTCGCCGGAAGGGTGCTCCTCGATCGTCTGGAAGGACCAGAACGCGGTCGAGGAGGCCGCCGAGAACTTGGGCATCCGGTCCGAGATCCTGCTCAAGCTCGGCGTCATCGACAAGATCATCCCCGAGCCGCCCGGCGGTGCCCACATCGATCCGGAACAGACCTATAAGAACGTCGACAAGCACATCTACCAGGCGCTGAAGAAGCTCCAGGCCAAGCCCGTCGACGAGCTCCTCGAGGAGCGTTATCAGAAGATCCGCAAGCAGGGGGTCATCGAGGAACGGTGAGCGAGGACACGGCCCCGAAAAAAGAGCTCGCCGCGATCAAGGGGACGCGGGACATCCTGCCGGGCGAGGTCGAGAAGTGGCAGGCCCTCGAGGCCCTGGCCCGGTCGATCTTCGAGCGCTACGGCTTCCGCGAGCTCCGGGCGCCCATCTTCGAGACCACGGAGCTTTACAAAAAGAGCACCGGCGAGACCTCGGACGTCGTCACCAAAGAGATGTACACGTTCGAGGACAAGGGCGGCCGGTCCCTGACGCTGCGGCCCGAATACACTCCCTCGGTCGTGCGGGCCATCGTGGAGCACCGCCTCGACCTCGAGGGCGCGCCCATGCGCTATTACTTCATGGGCCCGATGTTCCGCTACGACAAGCCCCAGAAGGGCCGCTACCGTCAGTTCCACCAGATCGACATCGAGGTCTTCGGCGAAAAGGACGCGGCCGTCGACGCCGAGATCATCGAGATGGCCCACGCCCTGCTCGGCAAGCTCGGCGTGACCGGCACCGAGACCCTGATCAACTCGGTCGGCTGCCGCGCCGGCCGGCCGGCCTACAGCGCCGCCCTCCGGGGGGCCGCCGGGCTGCGCCGGAACGAGCTCTGCGCCGACTGCCAGCGCAAGGCCGAGACCAACCCCCTGCGGATCTTCGACTGCAAGGTCGAGGCCTGCCAGGAAGTGGCCAAGTCCTTCCCGAGCATCCAGGACTTCCTCTGCGACGAGTGCCGGGAGCACTTCGCCAGGCTCCGCGAAGACCTCGACGTCCTGAAGATCGCCTACCGCGTCGAGCCGCGCCTCGTCCGGGGCCTCGATTACTACACCAAGACGACCTTCGAGATCGTCACCTCGCACCTCGGCGCCCAGAACGCCATCCTCGGCGGCGGGCGCTACGACGACATGATGAAGGACTTTGGCGGACCGGACATCTGCGGCACCGGCTTTGCCATGGGCATGGAGCGTGTCCTTTCCGTCTCCGCGCTCACGCCGCCCGTGCGCAAGATGCTCTACCTCGCCTACCTGGGCGACGAAGCCAAGAAGGCCGGCCTCGACCTGGCCCGCTTCTTCCGGGCCAAGGGCCTCGAGTGCCTGGTGGAGTACAAGGACCGCGGCATGAAGGCCCACTTCGGCCGGGCCAACAAGCTCGGCGC
>CAZIQR010000331.1:0-1831 GCA_964541055.1 uncultured Eubacteriales bacterium | reverse complement strand
CTCGTTTGACTTGGGACCCGGCGTCGCATATGTTACTAGCATGGAACCGAGGTCGCTTCTCAACGTCAAGTCGCTCAAAGAGCAAGTCTACGAATACCTCCGGGACCAGATGCGGCACGGGGGCATCCTGCCTGGATCGGCCATCGACATGGAGGAAACCTCGAAGAAGCTCGGCGTCAGCAAAACCCCCCTGCGCGACGCCCTGCTCCAGCTCGAGATGGAGGATTTCGTCACCATCCTGCCTCGTCGCATGGTCGTCGTTAACGCCCTGACCGAGCAGGACATCCGGAACTACTACGAGATCATCGGCGGGCTCGAGAGCATGGCCCTGCTCAAGGCCGCCGATGGCCTGAAGCCGTCCGATATCGAGGCTCTGGACGCCCTGAACAAGGACATGGCCCAGGGCATCGCCGCCGGCGATTTCGACACCTACTATGCCAAGAACCTCGCCTTTCACAATGTCTTCCTCGACCTCTGCGGCAACGCCAGCTTGGTCAAGATCGTCAACAATCTCAAGAAGAGGCTCTATGATTTCCCCCGGCTGAAGGGCTTCGTCAAGGAATGGGAGGAGACCTCGGTCGGCGAGCACCAGGAGCTGGTCGACCTCCTCCGGGCCGGCCGGAACAAAGAGGCGGCCGCCCACATCCGGGACGTCCACTGGTCCTTTGAGGTCCAGGAGCGGTTCGTCCGCCGCTACTATCCGGACATCGCCAGATCTAACCCCTAGGCGCGGGCTCGTCCCTAGACGCGCAGGAAGACCTTTTTCTTAAATAGGAAGTAGAGGACCAGCCACTCGACGGCGATCACGCCCACCTCGACAACCAGCACGCCGGAAGGTCCAGCTCGCCTCGCCAGCCCGCCGAACCAGAACCTGCTGGTATATTCGAAGTCGATCATCCGCGTCCCGAGGTAGATCGTGATCGAGTTCAGGCCGATGACCCGGAGGGCGAAGGACCACTTCCGGAGCCCGAAGACGTCGATGACGAGATAGAAGAGCGCGAGCAGGATGCACGACAGGCCGGCCGCGTAGATGTCGAAGGTCGCCGTCCAGGCCTTCTTGATGATCGGGTAAAAGCCGCCGAGGACGTGGCCGACGATCGTCAGGCCGACGCCGCCCGAGGCCAGGATGAGGGCCTTGCGGTGCGAGGCCCACTTCTCCGACTTGAGCAGGAGCCCGGCCAGCCCGCCCATGAGCGTCACCGCCGTCGCCGAGACGATGCACAGCACGCCCTCGGGATCGAAGATCTTGTCGTAGAGCCGGCCCGGCAGGATGAGCCGGTCAATGAAGCCGTTGATCGAGCCTTCGGGCGTGAGGACGCCGGCGCCGATGCCGGGCACGGGCACGAGGAGCTGGACGACGGCGATGCCGCCGAGGATGCCGCCCAGGGCCGCCAGCCGGCCCCAGAGGCTGCGGATGTTGAGCATGATCAGGGCGGCGAAGAGGTAGGCCAGTCCGATCTGCCCCAGGACGCTGGCATAGCGTTGGGTCGCGAACTGAAGATCGGTCAGGTGGTTGTAGACAAAGCCCAGGACGACGAGGAGCAGGGCCCGCCGCACGAGCTTCAGATAGATCGGCCGCTTGTCCGCGGCCGTCTCGGCCTTGGCCAGGAGCGAAAAGGGGATGGCCACGCCGGAGATGAACATGAACAGCGGGAAGATGAGATCGTAGAAGTGGAACCCGGCCCACTCGGCGTGCTCGAGCTGGGCGGCCCAGCCCTTGGCCCAGCCCCAGTTCGTCACTTCGGCCAGCGAGCGGAAGAGGGCGTCGCCGCCGATGATCCAGAACATGTCGAAGCCGCGCAACGCGTCGAGCGAGAGCAGCCGCGTCTTC
>CAZIQR010000330.1:0-1851 GCA_964541055.1 uncultured Eubacteriales bacterium | reverse complement strand
ATCACCAAGGACGGCTCGCTCGCCGGGCCGAAGACGCTCGAGCACATCGTCGACGTCGTGCTCCTCTTCGAAGGCGAACGCGACCACAGCCACCGGGTGCTCCGGGCCATGAAGAACCGCTTCGGGCCGGTCTCGGAGCTAGCCGTCTTCGAGATGACCGCGGCCGGCCTGGAATCCATCCTCAATCCCTCGGCCTTCTTCCTCCGCGAGCGGCCCAAGGACGAGGCGGGGAGCGCGGTCGTCTGCACGCTCAAGGGGACGCGGCCGCTCCTGGCCGAGATCCAGGCCCTGGTCTCGTCGACCCTGTTCGTGGGCAATCCGCGCCGGATGACCATCGGCCTCGACCATTACCGGACAGCCATGCTGATGGCCCTGGTCGAGAAGAAGGCCGGCTACAGCTTCGCCGGCGAGGACATCTATCTCAACGTCGCGGGCGGCATGTCCATCGACGAGCCGGCCGTGGACCTCGGCGTGGTCATGGCTGTCGTGTCCTCGCTCAAGAACATGCCTCTGCCCCAGAACATGGCCTTTTTCGGCGAGGTCGGCCTGTCGGGCGAAATCCGGTCGGTCGGCCAGCCCCTCATCCGCATCCGCGAGGCCCAGGCCCTCGGCTTCGGCACGGTCGTCCTCCCGGCCGGGAACCTGGCCTCGATCGAGCGGAAGGACCTGCCGGCCATCGAGTGCTGGGGGGCCAAGACCGTCCGCGAGGCCCTGGCGCGCGTTTTCTGACCGCCTTTAAATAAAGGAACGCCCGAGGGTTCCGGGAGAAAGCACATGACCGGGGCTTCGGCCATCATCGTCGCCGCCGGGGCGGGCAAGCGCTTCGGCGAGATGAAGCAGTTCGCCTACCTCCGGGCCAAGCCGGTCCTCGAGTGGACGCTGGAGCGCTTCCAGGCTCACCCCGAGGTCGGGGCCATTGTCCTCGTCCTCCCCGACGAACAGGACCTGAAGCATTACCGGATGCGCTACGACAAGATCGTCGACCTCGTCCGCGGCGGCGAGAAGCGCCAGGACTCCGTCTGGCAGGGTTTCCGGCTGCTCACGGCGGCGGCGCCCGAGGTCGTGCTCGTCCACGACGGCGCCCGGCCTCTCGTTCCGGCCGACCTCATCAGCCGGGTCATCGCCGCGGCGCAGGCCGGCGGAGCGGCCGTGCCGGTTCTCGCCGTCGAGGACACGATCAAGGAAGTCCACGAGGGCCGTATCGCCCGCACCGTCGACCGCTCGCTCCTCTTCCGGGCCCAGACGCCCCAGGGCTTCCGCTACGACATCCTGAAAAAGGCCATGGACGCGGCCCGCAAGGACCGCTTTTCCGGCACCGACGAGGCGTCGCTGGTCGAGCGTATCGGGCTCCAGGTCACGGCCGTCCCCGGCGACCCCCGGAACATCAAGATCACGACCCCCCTCGACATCCCCATCGCGGAGGCGCTGCTCGATGCATAAGATCGGCTTCGGCTACGACATCCACCGGCTCGAGGCGGGGCGGCGGCTCGTTCTCGGGGGGACCAGGATCTCCTATGCGGCGGGTCTCGCCGGCCACTCCGACGGCGACGCGCTGGCCCACGCCGTCATCGACGCCATTCTCGGGGCGCTCGGCGAGGGCGACATCGGCACCCATTTTCCCGACAACGACCCGCGCTATGAGGGCGCCCACAGCCTGGGCCTGCTCGCGACCGTCATGGGCCTTGTCCGCTCGCGCGACGCCTCGATCGTCAATGTCGACGCCGTGATCGTCGCCGAGGAGCCCAAGATGGCCCCGCACGTCCCGGCCATGAAGGCCGCGCTCGCCCCCGTGCTCGGCGTCGACGAACAGGCGGTCGGCATCAAGGCCAAGACGAACGAGGGCCTCGGGCC
>CAZIQR010000329.1:0-1856 GCA_964541055.1 uncultured Eubacteriales bacterium | reverse complement strand
TCCGGAGGCAGCAGGCCGTTGAGGATGTTGTAGCGGGCGGCCTGGTTGGCGTGCCATAGCGGATAGGCCGCGTGGGCGAAGGCCTGGGCGTGTTTGGCCGCCGTCGCGTCGATCCCTTCCCGGGCCATGACCTCAACGAAGGTCAGGTCCATGTAGACATCGTCGTAGAGCCCCGGGGAGCGCTCGAACATGCGGGCGATGACCGTGTCGTCCCAGTGGATCGGCACATCGTCGCCGATCATGGCCCCAGGGTAATGGAACTCGGTCGGGCCGCCGAAGGTGCAGCCGATGACCTGGCCGGCCCAGCCGCCTTTGATCTTGTCGAGGAGCGCGGCCCGGCCGATCTCCGTCTGTGTCCCGGCGCCGGCCTTCGGAGCCGGGTGGCAGGCGGCCGCCAGGATGAGAGCCGCCGCGGCCGCCAACCCAAGATAACGAGGGACCAGGCGCCGCGCGGTCATTTTGATCCCATCCCGATCTCGCGGATGATGTGCGTCGCCCCCGAGAACCTCTCGGTCACCCAGAGGACGTAGCGGATGTCGACGCTGATCGAGCGCTGCAGCTCGGGGATGATGTAATAGTCGCCGATGACGCTCTCGTAGGTCATGTCGAAGATGATGCCGACCTGCTCGCCCTTGGCGTTGAGGGTCGGCGACCCCGAGTTGCCGCCGGTGACGTTGGTCGTGTTCAGGAAGCAGGCCGGGACGTCCGCGAGGCGGGCGTCGGCGTAGGGCCCGAAGTCCTTGGCCTTCCAGAGGTCCTTGATCTTGGCCGGGACCTTGAAGGGAAAGACGCCGGTGTCCTTCTCGATGACGCCCTTGACCGTCGTTTGGGGCAGGTAGAGGACGGCGTCGCGCGGCGTGTAGCCGAGGACCGGGCCGTAGGTGAAGCGGATGGTGCCGTTGGCGTCGGGCGGATAGGCCCCCTGCTTCATCTCGAGGATGGCTGCTTCGTAGGTCATCTTGAGGTCGGCGCCCTCTCGGCCGAGGCCCTTGCTCTCCTCGCGGGCGGCCTTGAGCTCCGTCTCCATGGCCGCGGCCAGCTTGATGAAGGGATCGTCGACGGCGGCGAGCGCGGCCGGCTTGAGGCCGAGCAGGGCCAGTCTCTTCGCCGGGTCGCCGAGCGACGTCTTCGCGTACATGGCCTCGACGCGGGCGGCCAGCTCGTCGTCCGTGCCGGCCGCGAGCGCCTTCAACGGCGCGGGCCACGCCGCGACGTCGGGATGGGCCGCCTTGAGGCGCTTGAGCGTCCACTTCATGAGCTCGCGGTCGGTGGCGAAGACATAGCCGCGCTCGGCGAGCTGGATGCCCTGCTTGAGCCGCGGCAGGTTCCGTTCCTGGTAGGGCTGTTCGCGGTCTTTGTCGGGCTTGGCGATCTCCGGCACGGCCCTGACGATCGAGTAGGCTTGCGACATGATCGTGGAGCCGCCGAGGACGCCGTTCAGGATCTCGGTCTTTGCGGCGAAGGCCCTCTGCTTGGCCTGGAAGGCCTCGAGGGCGGGCCCGGCCTCGCCGTACTTCTTGCCCCGGGCGGGATCGGCGGCGATCCAGTCGAGGAGCTGCTTCTCCTGGGCGGCCTTCTTGGCGACCAGGTCGTACTTGACGAAGCCCTCGAGCTTGCCCTGGGAGTTCTTGAGGCCGTTGTAGAGGCCCTTAACGAGGCTGGCATAGCGGATCTCGACTTCCTTGTCGGCCTTGCCGGCGGCCTCGTAGAAGGCGATGCGGTCCTCCACGTCCTTGATGCGCTTGGCCATGCTCTCCTGGTCGGCCTTGAGCTCCGAAAGGGCGTAGTTGCGGTAGGTCCGCCCCGGATAGCCCATGACGAAGGTGAAGTCGCCTTCCTTGAAGCCGTCGAGCGAG
>CAZIQR010000328.1:0-1858 GCA_964541055.1 uncultured Eubacteriales bacterium | reverse complement strand
AGATGCGTCGCCTTCGACGCGATCTGGAGTCTCGTCCCCGGGACGGGAGCCCGGGCCAAGCCGCCCGTCATGACGGAGGACGAGAGATTCGACGACGTCTGGGCCTTCGAGAGGGAGCCCTCGGCGCCCCGGCTGAATGTCGTCCTTTTCATCTTCGAGTCCCTCGGCTGGAAGGCCACCGACGTCTATGTCCCCGGGCTTGGGGCCACCCCCTTTCTTGGCGAGCTGGCCAAATCCGGCACGCTCGTGAAAACCATCTATTCCGTGGTTCCGCATACGACAAAGGCCCTGATCTCGATCCTGGGCGGCTATTATCCCTATCTCGAGCCGGCGCCAAGGGAGGCCACTCCGGGCCTGCTCCCCCGCAAGAGCCTGGCCACGATCCTCGAGGACCAGGGCTACGCAACGGCGTTCTTTCAGCCGGCCAACGATTTCGAGCAGAGGCCGGATCTCGTTCGCAACCTCGGCTACGGCGTCTTCCGGAATCTCCTCTCCCTGCCTCAGGCGGGGTTCGACGACGTGAACTACTTCGGCAAGGAAGAGACGATGATGCTCGGCCCGAGCCTGGCTTGGGTCGACGAGCAACAGGCCCGGCCGTTCTTCCTGACCTACCTGACGCTCAGCAGCCATCACCAGTACGGTTTCCCGAGGTCCTACCGGCCGATCGATCTCGACGCCGCGAATCCCCTCCGCAACCGTTACCTTAACGCGGTCCGCTATACGGACGGGTTCTTGAGATCGGTCATGGCCGCATTCGAGGCCCGCCATCTGACCGAGAGGACCCTCTTCATCATCACCGGCGATCACGGCGAGGCCTTCGGAGAGCATGGCGGCTACCAGCACAACCAGATCCTCTGGGAGGAAGGGTTGCGGACGATGGCCCTTCTCTATGCGCCGAGGTCGCTGCCCGGCGGCCGGACGATCGAAGGCGTCCGCTCGATCCTGGACATCATTCCCACGACGTGCGATGCCCTCGGCCTGCGGCTCGTCCAGGGACGCTTCATCGGGGAGAGCCTCCTCCGGCCGGTCTCCCTTCAGAGAAAGCTCTTCTTTTCCGGCTGGTCGGGCTCGGACCATCTGGCCATGCGGGAGGGTCCCATCAAGGTCATCTTCCATGCGCAGAACGGCCTCGCCGAGGTCTACGACAACTCGACCGACGCCCTCGACCGGCACAACCTCGCCGGGCAGGGCCCGTACACGAGGGCCTTCCTCGACCGGCACGAAGAGGAGATGCGGCATTGGAAGGCCGTCGTCGATTTCCAATACTCGTTGTGGGAACTGTCCCGGAAAGATCGGCCAAGGGCTCAGGCCCTGCGGAACGGCTCGAGCCGGAAGGAATAAAAAAAGGGGCGGCCGAAGCCGCCCCTCGCAGGTTCGATTCGAGACGTGCGTCAGGTGGTGGTCTGGATCAGGACGGTGGCAGGAGCGATGATCCAGTTGCCGGACCAGGCAACCAGGTCGTTGTCGAAATCGGACATGCCGTTAACGTTGTAGCGGCTGGCGTCGGGGTGCGTCGGGTCGTAGCTAATGCCGCCCACAGTATTGTTACGACCCCACGAAGCGATGATGAAATCCTCGCTTCCGAGTGAAGCACTCGCGGTCCCCGAAAGATAACCATTCGTGTCGACCGTTCCGACATCAGCCTGGTAGGGCTTGTTCCACGGGTCGTTTTGAGGGATGGCCTTGACGTAGAACGGCGAAATGGCCGTGCCGATGCCCGAGGTCGATACGATGTCGCCCGCCTGGGTGATGTTCTTCCAGTCCCCGTGGTCCGTGATGTAGTCCATGGCGCCCGTGGACAGGGTCATGATCTCTTTCATCGCCGTTTTCTGCTTGGCCTTCTGGATGGCGGCCAGAG
>CAZIQR010000327.1:0-1862 GCA_964541055.1 uncultured Eubacteriales bacterium | reverse complement strand
GGGGTTTTGACACGCTTCCCGGCCGAGCGTATAGTCCCCCTCTTATGTAAGGAGGACGTCATGAAGAGATCCCTGGCCGTCTTGACCCTCGCGCTCGTGCTCCTGGCCCTGATCCTGCCGTTCGCGGCCTCGGCCCAGGAAAAGCTCGACCTCCAGATGGCCGACCGCATCCGCGCGGAAGGCCTTCAGAACTCGAAGATCACCGATCTCCTGATCTATCTCTGCGACATCTATGGGCCGCGCCTGCCCGATTCGCCCCAGTACGTCAAGGCCGGCGAATGGATGGTCGGTCAGGCCAAGGAGCTCGGCCTGGCCAACGCGGCCATCGAGCCTTACGGCCCGTTCGGGCGGAGCTGGGAGCTTCAGAAGTATTACGCGGCCATGACCTCGCCGCAGTACATGCCGCTCATCGGCTTCCCCAAGGCCTGGACCTCGGGCACGAACGGCGTCCTCAAAGGCCCGGCGGTCCTGCTTTCGGTCAAGACGCCGGCGGACCTCGACCAATACAAGGGCAAGCTCAAGGGGGCCGTCGTCCTCCTTCAGGGCGAGCAGGAGCTGCCGAGCTCGTTCGAGCCCGAGTCCTCACGCCTGATGGAGCCGGACCTGGAGAAGCTCATGCTCGCCCCCGAGCCGCTCGCGGGGCGCCGGCCCGGCCAGCCCCAGATGGGGGACATGCAGGCCCGCATGCAGCTGCAGCAGGCCATCAACAAGTTCCTGGCGGACGAAGGCGTCGGGGCCTTCCTCGAACCCGGCCGCGGCCGGGACGGCACGGTCTTCGTCGCCAGCGGCGGCTCCCGGACCAAGGGCTCCCCGAATCCCCCGCCCTCGATCGTCGTCGCGACGGAGCAGTACAACCGCATCGTCCGGATCCTCGGCAAGAACGTCCCCGTGACGATGGAGGTCGAGATCCAGGCCCAGTTCACCTCGGACGACCTCCAGGGGACGAATATCGTGGCCGAGATCCCCGGCGTCGATCCCAAGCTCAAGTCGGAGATCGTCATGTTGGGCGGGCATTTCGACACCTGGCACTCCGGTACGGGGGCCACCGACGACGGGGCCGGCAGCGCCGTCGCCTTCGAAGCGATGCGCATCCTCAAGGCGCTCGGGGTGAAACCTCGCCGGACGATCCGCATGGCCCTTTGGGACGCCGAGGAGCAGGGCTTTGTCGGCTCGCGCGGCTACGTCACGAACCACTTCTTCGATCGCGGCAAGAAGGAGAAGAAGCCGGAGTACGACAAGCTCTCGGTCTACTTCAACCTCGACAACGGGAGCGGCAAGATCCGCGGCATCTACGCCCAGGGCAACAGCGCGGCCGAGCCGATCTTCCGGCAGTGGCTCGAGCCGATGAAGGACCTGGGCGCCGACACGGTCGTGCATCGCAACACCGGTGGTACGGACCACCTGTCCTTCGACGGCGTCGGGCTGCCCGGCTTCCAGTTCATCCAGGACACGCTCGATTACGGCACGATCACGCACCACTCGAACATGGACGTCTACGACCATCTGTCCCGGCCCGACCTGATGCAGGCGGCGACGGTCATGGCCTGGTTCGTGTACAACGCGGCGATGCGCGACGAGAAGATGCCGCGGAAGTTCTTCGACGCGAACGCCCCCGCGCCTCAGAGAGGCCGGAACTAGAACGGGTTCTCGGTCTTGTACGGCAATCCCGCCGGGCGGTTGTAGGAGAGGTCCTCGACGCCGAGCATGCGCATGGCCGCCCACAGGGTCCTGCCCACCGGGGCGAAGGCCACAGCGGTGTGGTGGGGGAAGCGCTTCTCGACGAGGACGTGCCGGTAGAACCGGCCCATCTCCTTGATGCCGATGACGCCGATGCCGCCGAACGACTTCGGGTCGATGTCGAG
>CAZIQR010000326.1:0-1867 GCA_964541055.1 uncultured Eubacteriales bacterium | reverse complement strand
ACCGACAGCGCCATGATCATCGACGCCATGGACATCCTCCACGGCCACCTCGTCGACGGCTTCTGCCTTGTCTCGAGCGACAGCGACTACACCCGCCTGGCGACGCGGGTCCGCGAGATGGGCTTCTTCGTCATGGGCGTCGGCAAGCGCTCGACGCCGAAGGCCTTCGTCAACGGCTGCAATCTCTTCATCTACACCGAGAACCTGGCCCCGAAGCGGGGCGAACAGCAGCGGGAGGCCCACCGGCGCCCGGCGCGAGGCGAGTCGCGGCGCAAGGGCGGGGCGAAGGAGGCGCGCGAGGAGCGCGAGGAACCCGAAGAGCGCGGCGAGCCCGGCCCCAAGTTCGACCCGGTGCCGCTCCTCAAGGGGGCCTTCGACATGGCCGTCCACGAGGACGGTTGGGCCAACCTCGGCGAGATCGGGTTCTATCTGCGCCAGCTCGACCCCGGCTTCGACCCCCGCACCTACGGCTTCAAGCAGCTGTCCCAGCTCATCAACAGCCAGAAAGCGCTCTTCGACGTCCATTCGAGGGGAGAGGAGGGCGGCGGAGCGGCGATCTACATCCGCCTCCGCGAGAAGGCCGAGTAGGACGGGCGGCGGGGTCAGCCCGACGCCTTGCCCTTCTTCAGGAACGCGGCGAGGAGGAACCCGCCGCCGACGACGATCATCAGGATCCCCCACGCCAGGTTGAGGTTCAGGCCGAGGGAGATGGCGTACATCTCTTTCTTGGTCACGAGGCCGTAGACCGTCAGCAGCACGCCGTAGGCGCTGAGAAGCCAGCCGATCGGGAGCTTCAGGTCGAGGACGTGGCCGTGGCTCATCCCCGCCCCGTCGGCCTCGGGGGTTCCCGTTCCCTTGGTTTCAATGGTGTCGCTCATGATTCGCTCCTAGACGGCGGTTCCGATCACCAGAAGAGGACGTTGAGGGCCACGGCCACGGCGACGGCGATTGCGCCCCACACGGCCGGCCGGGCATACCAGCGGGGGTGCGTCTTGGGCTTCGGCGTCAGGCCGAAGACGAGGCCGGCCAGCTCCTTCGGGTCGCGCTTGGCCGTGAACAGGCTGACGCCGATGGTGACGACGAAGTCGGCCAGCCAGGCCCACCAGGCCTGATAGAAATTGGCGGCCATGTCGCTGTGGTAGCTGACGAGCCCGGCCTTGTAGGCGATATAGTGGCCGGCCGCGGTCAGGATGCCGACGAGCAGGCCCCAGAACCCGCCCCAGGCCGTCGCCCCGCGCCAGAACATGCCCAGCAGGAAGGTGGCGAAGAGAGGCGCGTTGAAGAAGGAGAAGATGAGCTGCATGTAGTCCATCAGATTGGGGAAGGACTGGACGATGTAGGCCGTGCCGACGCTGATGGCGACGCCGACGACGGTCGTGTATTTCCCGACCTTGAGGTAGTGGGCGTCGGACCGGCCCTTGCGGATGTAGGTCCCGTAGATGTCGTAGGTCCAGATGGTGTTGAAGGCGGTGACGTTGCCGGCCATGCCGGACATGAAGCTCGCGAGGAGGGCGGTGATGGCCAGGCCGAGGAGGCCGTTCGGAAGGTAGTGCTTCATCAGCAGGATCAGGGCCTGGTTGTATTCGGCCGTGGGCAGGGCGGCCTGCGAGAACTCGGGCAGGACGAGGAGGGCGACGAGGCCGGGGATGACGACGATGACCGGGACGAGCATCTTCGGGAACGAGGCGATGATCGGCGTCATGCGGGCCGAGTTGAGGTTCTTCGAGGCCAGGGCCCGCTGGACGACGAGGAAATCGGTCGTCCAGTAGCCGAACGACAGGACGAAGCCGAGGCCCATGACCACGCCGAACCAGTCGACGCCGAGCGGGTTGTTGCTCGTCCCCAGGAACTTGATCGAGTGGAGGAG
>CAZIQR010000325.1:0-1876 GCA_964541055.1 uncultured Eubacteriales bacterium | reverse complement strand
CGTTTTTTTATGAGAATTCCTGGGGTCAGACCCCAAGGAGGCACATGATCGAGCTGACGCACGTTGCCAAAAGCTACAACCGGGGAAGGATCAAGGCGGTCGATGATCTGACCCTCACCGTCAAGCCGGGCGAGATCTTCGGCTTCCTGGGGCCGAATGGGGCCGGCAAAACGACGACCATCAAGATGATCGTCGGGCTCCTCCGCCCCGACGCCGGGCGGATCGTCGTCGAGGGCCACGACGTGGCCACGGACGGGCTCGCCGCCAAGCAGGTCACGACCTACGTCCCCGACTACCCCGCCGTCTACGAGCGGCTGACGGGCCTCGAGTATCTCAACTTCATGGGCGACGTCTACGGCGTGCCCAAGGCCGAGCGGCTCGACCGCATCGGCCGCTGGCTCGAGGCCTTCGAGCTGGCCTCGGCCGTCACCAATCCCATCCAAAGCTACTCGCACGGCATGAAGCAGAAGATCGTGCTCGCGGCGGCGCTCCTGCCCGCGCCCCGAGTCATGGTCCTCGACGAGCCGCTCGTCGGGCTCGATCCGCGCGCGGCGTTCCAGATCAAGGAGATGTTCCGCGATCACTGCGACCAGGGGAAGACGCTCTTCTTCTCGACCCACATCATGGAGGTCGCCGAAAAGCTCTGCGACCGGATCGGCATCATCCACAAGGGCCGGCTCGTCGCCTGCGGCACGATGGACGAGCTCAAGGCGCTGGACCGGACCGAGGCCGGGCAGTCGCTCGAAGAGATCTTCCTCGAGGTGACGGAGACATGAGGCGATGAGACCGAAGCTCCTGACCGTCATCCGCGCCGGGCTGCGCTCGAACTTCGGGCTGGCCGTGCTCAAGCACCGGCTCCTCGTCGAGAAGAAGGACCGCTGGCTCGTGCCGCTCGTCGGGCTGGCCGTGGCCGGCACCGGGCCGATGTTCTACGGGATCGTGCTCCTCATCGATAACGTCTATCTCGTGCTCAAGCCGATGGGCCAGGAGCGGGCGCTCGTGTCGTTCGGCATCCTGGCCGGCATGATCCTGATCCTTTTGTTCGGGATCTATTACGTCATCGCCTCGTTCTATTTCTCGCGCGACCTCGAGTTCCTCATCCCGTTGCCGCTGCGGCCGGGCGAGGTCATGGCCAGCAAGTTCGCGGTCATCGTCGTCAACGAGTATCTGACGGTGGCGGCGGTCGTGCTGCCGGTCGTCATCACGGTCGGGGTGATGGCGAGGGCCGGCGTGGGTTATTGGGTGAACGCCGTGTTGGTCTACCTGGCGCTGCCGGTCATCCCGCTGGCGATCGTCTCGCTGGCGGTGGTGGCGATGATGCGCTTCGTCAACATCAGCCGGAAGAAGGACGCGTTCATCCTGATCGGGAGCCTGGTGCTGATCGGGTTGTCGTTCCTGCTCCAGGTCAGCCTGGGGCGGTCGTCCGCGGGGGCGGGCGGCGGCACGCGCGCCAGCGCCGAGGCGGTGGCCGCGTTCTTCACCTCGCCGAACAGTTTGCTGAGCCGGGTCGGGGCCGTCTTCCCGCCGGCGATCTGGGCGACCAAGGCCATCGCGGCGGGTTGGAGCGGGGAGGGGTTGGTGAACCTGGCCCTGTTCCTGGGCGTGTCGATCGCGCTTTTCGCGGGGATGATCGTCGCCGGGGAGAAGCTTTTCTACCGCGGCCTGGTCGGGCTCGGCGAGACGACGGGAAAGAAGAGGAGGCTGACGCGCGACCAGATGGCCCGGCGGGTCTCGTCGGGGCGGAGGGCGTTCGCGGCGATCTTCGGGCGCGAGTGGAAGATCATGAACCGGACGCCGATCTTCCTGCTCAACGGCGTCCTGGTCAGCGTTTTCATCCCGGCCATTTTCGTCATCATGTCGACGATCGATCCCGGAG
>CAZIQR010000324.1:0-1888 GCA_964541055.1 uncultured Eubacteriales bacterium | reverse complement strand
GCCGCGCTGGACGCCGAACCACCCCATATCTGTGACACCGGCGTTACACGGAAAAGGGCCCCTCGCGAGGCCGTGCGTGAAAACCGTGCAGAATCAGTCAATTAGTTCGCTTGGGAGGGTGAAGGATCCGGTGATCCTTCCGGACTTCAAATCCGGTATGGGGCTATAAACGTCCCGGGTGGGTTCGACTCCCACACCTTCCCGCCACCCTCCTCTGCTTCTCTTGACTCGTTCGCCGTGATCGTCCTATGATCCCTCGAGGGGAACGATGCCCAGGATCCGCGCCGCGTATACGATCGGGCTCGCGCTGGCCGCCCTCCTCCTGTTGATCGGGCCTCCGGCCTCACGGGCCCAGGAAAACCAGGCGGCCCGGCTGTCGGGCCTCCTCGAGAAGGCGGCGGCCTATTGCCAGCGGCTCGAGAACGCCGCCTTGGACTTCGTCTGCCTGGAGGACGTGACCGAGACGTCCCGCAATCTCAGCCCGCACACGGATGTCTACCTCTATGATTATCAGTTCGTCCGCAAGGGCGGCGCGGCCCGGGAGCGGCGCAACCTTCTCGCCCTTAACGGGAAGAAAGCCGATGACAAGGATGCACCGCTCCACACGGCGTTCTTCCAATACAAGAACGTTCTGTTCGGGCCCATCGGACTGCTCGGCCGGATCTGGCGGCCTTTCTTCGTTTATCGCTGGGCCGGCGAGGAAACGATCCTGGGAGAAAAGGCCGTCATCGTCGAGGTCAAACCCGGTCCCGATCTCGCTCAGCCGCATCCTTACGGCCGTGTCTGGATCGCCGAGGGCGACGGAAGCGTCCTGAAGATTGTCTGGGATCAGGCGTCGCTCGGCAACTTCAAGACGGTCGACGAGTGGGCCAAGGAGAATGGGGCCGAGCCTCAGATCAACTCGTTTTCCGAATACGGCATCGCCAAGAACGGGCTCCGCTTCCCCAGCCGCAGCTTCACCGACCAAGGCTATCGGCGCAAGGACGGCGGCTCGTTCTCGAGCGCGACGATCACGGTCATGTATCGGGAGTATCGCTTCTTTACGGTCGAGACCGAAACCGTTTATTAGATCGTCGTCCGTATCGTACTGACATTCCGACCGGACGTGGGCCCTCCTCTGGCCCCCGGGGCGTTTGACAGGGTTGGGGTTTTTCCGCATCATAGTCAATATCCGTTTGGCCGCACTGGAGAGAACGATGATCCGCAGCTCCCGATGCCGCAGAGCGCTCATCCTCATGGCCGCGGGCGCGGTCCTGGCCGCCGCCGTCCCGCTCGCCGCGACGGACGTCTTCCGGGCCCAGATGCTGACGGGCAAGGCCCCGGTCGAGCCGCCGCTCATCAAGATCCAGATCGAGATCAAGGACTGGACGACCCCCAAGGAGATCCGGGCTTTCCAGCAGGCCTTCAACGAAGGGGGCACGGAGGGCTTCCTCAGCGCGTTCGGGAAGTCCGACAAGGGCATCGTCCGCTTCATGTATTCGCGCGGGTTCAACCTGCCCATCCACGCCGCCATCACCGTGCCGACCGAAAAGGGCAAGAAGGTGCTGCTCTTCCTCAACCGCCAGCAGTGGGACCCCGGCTACCAGAGATCGATGAGCCGGTACCTCTTCATGGCCATCGAGCTCAAGCTCAACGAGAAGGGCAAGGGCGAGGGCCGGTTCTTCGAGGACGCCCAGATCAAGCTCGAGCCCGTGGACGGGACCATGTCCGTCGAGACCTACGACGGCACGCCCAAGCTCTTCCCCCAAGTCCAGGAAGTCCCCAAAAAGCCGGGCGAGGCGAAGTGACCGCCCGGATGAGGGGCTAGCCGCGCGGGGCGTAGACCGGTCATCGTTCGAGGGGAGGAAAAAGGGCGTTTTGTCACCCCGGCCCTCCCCTCTTGAGATGG
>CAZIQR010000323.1:0-1959 GCA_964541055.1 uncultured Eubacteriales bacterium | reverse complement strand
GCATCCATAAAAAAACTACCCCAAGTGTTGCACTTCATTATTGAACTCGCGCCCCAAAAAACGCCGACTTAGGGGTGTTTTTGGGCCAAAAATTGAGCTTAACTTGCTGATAAATAAGGCTATTCCTGTGGTCTGACCCCATTGTGGTATAATCCTTTATCTGTAGCCCAAGTAGGAGCGCGTAAGACATGGCCACGAACCCCGCCCCGCACGCCACACGCACCCTGACCCTCGACGGCTGGAAGCTCCGCCGCGCCTTATCGTTCCTCTTCGGCCTGGGCATGATCGTCGCCTCGGTCATGACCATCCGCCACTACTTCCTGGCCAACTACCCCAAGACGATCTTCACCGGCTCGTTCTGCGACATCAGCGCCTTCTTCAACTGCGACAGCTCGGCCTTCTCGGAGATCTCGGCCGTCTTCGGCATCCCGCTCGGCCTCTTCGGCGCCTTCCTCGGTTCGCTCTTCGTCCTCGGCACGATCTTCCCCTCGCCGGCCTTCGAGCGCACGAACAAGTCCCTCTCGCTCCTCAACCTCGCCGGGGTCCTCTTCCTCGGCCTCTACTCGGTCCTCCACCTCGGCTCGCTCTGCCTCCTCTGCTCGGGCTTCTATCTCTTCTCCATCCTCAGCTTCATCCTGTTCGCCGTTTACGGCATCGACCACGACGTCCGCAACCCCCTCTTCCGCTGGGTCCGCCCCTCGGTCAAGCTCCTCGCCGTCTTCGCCGTCATCGCCGCGGTCCTCGGCTACTCGATGATCCTCTACCACAACGCCCGCAAGGACGCCCAGACCGGCACGTCCGTCAACATCGTCAAGCAGTTCTTCGAGCTTCCCAAGGTCGCCTGGCCGTCCTTCCTCTCCCCTTACTGGTCGGTCAAGTCGACCGAGAAGTTCGAGGACGCCCCCATCCGGATCGTCGAATACACCGACTTCATGTGCCCCGACTGCCTCTATCTCAGCCAGCAGCTGGAGAAGCTCAAGAAGGACTTCGCCGGCAAGCTCAACGTCGTCATCCAGCTCTTCCCGCTCGACGCCTGCAACGCCGTCGTCCCCGAGAAGGGCAACCTCCACCCCGGCGCCTGCGAGCTGACCTATCTCGCCGCCGGCAACCTAGCCCGCTTCCCCGAGATCCACGATGATCTCTGGGCCCATTTCGCCCAGCGCAAGGACGCCGCCTGGCGCAAGGCCCTGGCCGAGAAATACGGCACGGCGAACGCCCCCAATGACCCGGCCCTCAAAGAGCTCATCCAGAAGATCATCAATACCGGCGCCGAGTACGAGAAGACCTCCGACAAGTTCTCGCACGGCATCCGCTCGACGCCGACGATGATCATCAACAACCGGATGATCATCGGCACCCTCCCCTATGACCATCTCAAGGCCATCTTCCAGGCCCTGGTCGAGGAGAGCGCCGGCGGCCCCAAGAAGTTCATCGAGAACTGGGTCGAGCCCGCCCGCAAAAAGAAGAAATAGCTCTCTAAAGGACCGCCCATGCCACCGGCCGAGCGCCGTCCCGTTCTTCCGGCGGGGAAGACGGCGTCGGCGAGGACCGACCGGCCAGCGGCGACGGCCGCCGTTCTCTTGCTTTTATCGCTATCTCTATCCTTTGTGCCCGCATCTTCGATCGCTTCCGGTCCAATTTCCCCGCGCCTCGCGCCCACGGGCCAAGACCGGCCGCAAACCAAGCCGGCGGCCCCTCCGGTCCTCACTTACGATCTCCGCTCCGTCCCCGACGCCGCCGAATACCGAACCGACGCGCCCAAAGGGCCCGGCTTCCTCGGCAGCGACTCCCCCGCCCTCGACCAGGCGCTCGCCCAGACTAATCGCGCTCTCGGCGCCTCGCTCCGGCCCGACCATCGCCTGGCCCTCCTCGCCCGCTGGGTCTACGATCATCTCGGCCCCGATCACGCCCTGCCGCCCCAAAGCGTCTTCGACGTCCTGACCCGCCGCCTCGGCCTGC
>CAZIQR010000322.1:0-1963 GCA_964541055.1 uncultured Eubacteriales bacterium | reverse complement strand
GTCGATGGTGAAGCGGATCTCAGTCATAGAGGTGCTCCTTGCACGCGGGGTCGCGATGGGCCGCGGCGCAGCCATCCCGGATGGCGGCCCCGAGATCGAAGAGGGGCGCGGACGCCTCTCCCTTGCGGAGCTTGGCCGCGTAGAGCTCGGGAAAGTTCTTCATCGTCGTCAGGATGGGGTTGGGCGACGTCTGGCCGAGCCCGCAGCGGCTCGTCCGCTTGACGAGGTTGCCCCATTCCTCGAGGTTGCGGAGGTCGTCCTCCGCGCCCAGGCCGGCCACGACCTTCTCGAAGGTCTTCTTGAGCAGGACGTTGCCGGCGCGGCAGGGCGTGCACCAGCCGCAGGACTCGTCGACGAAGAACTCCATGAAGTTCGCGACGACCTCGAAGATGTCGCGGTCGGGGCCGAAGACGATGACCGAGCCGCCCGTGGCCAGGTCGCTGAAGTCGATCTTGCGGCCGAACCCGGATGGGGCGACGCACGTCCCGGACGGGCCGCCGACCTGGACGGCCTTGGCCCCAGCGCCGCCGGCCATCTCGAGGAGCTCGGCCACGGTCAGGCCGTATTCGACCTCGTAGACGCCCGGCCGGCGGCAGTCGCCGCTGACGCTCAGGAGCTTGGTCCCGGCCGACTGGGTCGTGCCCATGGCCTTGAACCAGGCCGCGCCCTCGGCCAGGATCCGGGCCGCCGTGGCCAGGGTCTCGACGTTGTTGACGGACGTCGGCTGGTTCCCGTAGCCCGATTGGACGGGGAAGGGCGGCCGGTCGCGGGGCTCGCCGCGTTTGCCTTCGGCCGATTCGAGCAGGGCCGACTCCTCGCCGCAGATGTAGGCGCCGGCGCCGGACTTGATGACGATGTCGAAATCGAATCCCGCCGCCCCGGCGGCGCGGCGCCCGAGAAGGCCCTGGCCGCGGAGCCGGGCCAGGACGGATTCGAGGTGGGCGCGAAGATAAGCGTATTCCGAGCGGAGATAGAGGATGCCGGTCTGGGCGCCGATGGCGTAGCCGGCGACGGCCATTCCTTCGAAGACGAGGTGGGGAAGCTCGGTCAGGAGGGCCCGGTCCTTGAAGGTCCCGGGCTCGCCCTCGTCGGCGTTGCAGACGATGTAGCGCGGCGTCGCGGCCTCGCGCCGGCAGAACTCCCACTTGAGGCCGGTCGGGAAGCCGGCTCCGCCGCGGCCGAGCAGGCCGGCCCGCTTGACCTCGTCGATGACCATCTCGGGCTTCATGGCCACGGCCTTGCGCAGGCCGGCCCCGGCTTCGTGGGCGCCGAAGAGAACGGGCCCGCGCTTCTGGATGTTGTTGACGACCATGGCCCGGACAAGATCCAACTGGTTGGCCCCGTCGCCATAGGCCGCGACCTGGACGGCGGCCGGCGTCCCGGCCCGGAGGCCGCGGACGATGGCCTTGGCCTTGTCCGGGGTCAGGGCGGTGAAGACGACGCCGTCGACGATGGCCGCCGGCTCCTGGTCGTTCATGCCGATGCAGGAGGTCGGGACGAGGCCGATGCGGCCGTCGGGCGTGACCTCGCCGAACCGGCAGCCGGCCTCCTCCTCGAACGCCCGGGCGACGGCCGAGCGGCCCGCCATCCGGGAGGTGATCGAATCGTTCAGGTAGATCGTCGAAGCGCCCCGGGGGGAGAGGGAGAAGAAATGGTAGAAGGTGACGGCGCCCCGGACCTCCGCCTCGGAGAGCTTCAGATGGGCGGCGATCCGCGAGACGGCCTCGTCGGAGACGTGCCCGGACCGGGCCTGGACGTCCCGGATGACATCGAGCAGGACGGAGGGGTCCTTCGGGTGCTTGAGGACGATATCTTTGTCTGTCGTCATGTCTGATACCCCGAATTGGATTGTCGGAGTCGTCCAGTTTATCATAAAAGGCCGGCCGGGAAAACCAATCCGCGGAGGCCTTGTGATAGCCAAGCATATATGTCCCCTCGAACTGCCAAGCTAAAATGTCCCCTT
>CAZIQR010000321.1:0-1969 GCA_964541055.1 uncultured Eubacteriales bacterium | reverse complement strand
CTACTTCTTCAGGTACTTCTCGAACCACCCCACCATCCGGTTGAGGACGTCGAGGCGGTGCTTCTCCTCGCGGGGGCCGTGTCCCTCCCGCGGATAGACCACGAGCTCCGAGTCCACGCCGTAGCGCCGGAGCCCGCGGTGGAACTGGTAGCACTGCCCGACCGGGTCGGTCAGGTCGTTCTCGCCGCACAGGATCAGGGTCGGCGTCTTGACGTTCTTGACGAACGTCATCGGCGACCGGGCCAGGAAGAGCTTCAGGTTCTCGTAGGGATTGCTTAGGGCCCAGGTGTCGCCGATGTTGACGCCCGGCGATTCGGAGCCGTACTCGAAGGCGAGGTCGGTCATGGGCGCGCCCGAGACCGAGGCCTTGAACCGCGTCGTCTGCGTCACCGCCCAGGCGGCCATGTAGCCGCCGTAGGACCAGCCACCGATGCCGATGCGGGCGGGGTCGGCGAGCCCCTTCTGGACGAGCCAGTCCGCCCCGGCCACGACGTCCTTGTAGTCGCCGCCGCCCCAATCGTAGCGGTTAACGACCATGAAATCGTAGCCGTAGCCCGTCGAGCCGCGGACGTTCGGCTCGAGGACGACGAAACCCTTCTCGACGAGGAGCTGGGCCCAGGCGTCGAACCGGTCCGTCCAGGCCGCGGTCGGCCCGCCGTGGACGAGGATAACGGCCGGCAGCTTGGCCCCGCCCGCGGTCGCGCCCTCGGGCCGATAGAGCGCGGCCTCGACCGGCTTCTTGTCGAAGCTCGGGTAGGCGACGATCTCCGGCTTGACGAGCTTGACCTCGTCCCAGTCCTTGTTGAAATGGCTGATCTTCTCGGCCTGCCCTGCCGCCGGGGCGACCCACAGCTCGGGAGCCTGGGTGGCGGACTCGGCGACATAGGCCATGCCGTTCTTGCCCTTGACCCAGGAACCGAAGGGAAGCGCCGGGGTCCACCCGGACCGCTCGGCGTTGCCGTCGAGCGTCACCTCGTATAAGGACCGGCCGAACCCGGTCTGGGCGGTCGTCAGGATCTTCGCCGCGCCCTCCCAGACGATCGATTGGACGGGCCGGTCGATGGACTTGGCGGTCAGGTTCCGCGTCTCGCCGCCTCCGAGCGGCTGGACGACGATGTCGTGAGGATCGGGGCCGTCGCCGCGGCTGCCTATATAAGCCAGCGTTTTCCCGTCAGGGGAGACCTCGAGGCCGCCGAAGGGGCCGGCCGGGGCCGCGACGAGCGCGATCTTGCCCTCGGCCGCGTCGACCCGGTAGATCTTTTCCGTAAAGACGTCCTCCCTCGGGTCGTCCGTGGCCGTCATCACGAACGAGGCGCTGTCGGGGGTCCAGACGTATTCCGAGATCCGCCAGGCCCCCTGGAGAAGCGTCTTCGCCTCTTTGGAGGCGACGTCGATCGTCTGGAAGAGGGTGCGGTCCTCTGGCTTGCCGACGACCCGGGCGTCGTCCTTGTCCTTTTCTTTCTTTTCCTCCTCCTCGGACTTCGGGGCCGTCGTCTCGAAGGCGAGGCGCTTTCCGTCGGGCGCCCAGGCGAAGCCGGAGACCCCCGTCTTGCTCTCGGTGAGGGGCCGTGCCTCCCCGCCGTCGACCGCGATCAGATAGATCTGGGTCTCGCCGTCCCGGTTCGAGAGGAAGGCCAGGGTCCGGCCGTCCGGCGACCAGCGGGGCTGGCTGTCGGACTTGACCGACGACGTGAACGGCTTGAGGGAACGGGTCGCGAACTCATAGAGCCAGATATTCCGGCGCTGTCCCGTGGGCTTGGCCGGCTCGGAGACGACCATGGCGACGAGGCGCCCATCGGGGGAGAGCTGCAGGTCGCCGATCGACCAGCGCTTCAGGGTCATCTCGGGAGTGAGGGGCTTGATTCCGGATCCGGCGCCGGGGCCCGCATAGGCTAAGCCCAGAACCAGTAGAGCAAAAAGAACCGCAAAGCCTGCCCTTCTTTTCATGCTCGTCTCCTCGAGGGAAAGA
>CAZIQR010000320.1:0-1986 GCA_964541055.1 uncultured Eubacteriales bacterium | reverse complement strand
ATCACCCTCAAGACCATCCCCTGGGTCGAGCCCGACCTGCACCGGGCCAGCGTCCAGGTCGACCGGGTCTTCGAGATCCGGGTCGCCAACCACGAATTCACCCTGCCCGAGGCACGGCTGGTCATCAAGGCCGGCGAGAAGGTGCGTTTCGACGTCGCCTCGGACGACCTGACCTACGGCTTCGGCGTCTTCCGGCCCGACCACACCATGGTCTTCCAGATGCAGGTCATCCCGGGCCACAAGAACGACGTCATCTGGCAGTTCCACAAGCCCGGGCTCTACACGATCCGCTCGACGGAATACTCCGGGCCGGCCGGGATCGCCATGGTCCTGCCGGACGTCATCGAAGTCGTCAAGGCCAACTAGGGGACGCGCCATGAACATCATTCAAGCCCTGATCAACGGTCACGACGGGTCGTTCCGGCCGAAAGGCCTGACGCCCATGCAGAAGCTGGCCCTGCGCTTCGTCGTCGTCGGTCTCGTCTACTTCGGGTTCGCCGTCATCGAAGGCATGATCATGCGGATCTTCGAGGTCAAGCCCCTCCCGATGATCCAGACGAAGCAGTTCTTCGCCATCATGACGGCGCACCCGCTGGTCGGCATCTTCGGCTCGTCGTATTCGATCGTCTTCGGCGCCTTCCTTTTCCTGGTGCCGTTCCTGATGAAAAAGCCCCTCTGGAGCTTCAAGCTGGCCAACTGGACGTTCTGGCTCATCACCGTCGGCACGTTCGTGTTCTGGGGCGCGGGATTCGTCTCCCATTACGCGCCCCTCTACACCCTTTACTGGCCCCTGCCGGCCGATTTCAGCCAGTTCAGCGCCCTCGGCGGCGCCGTCTTTATCCTGGGCATCGCCCTGGTCATGCTCGGCGTCTCCTTCTTCGTCGTCAACATCTTCAAGACCATCACCTATACGCCCAAGGGCTGGGACAAGCAGCCGTCCGGGGCCCTCTTCGCCTCGGCCATCGGCTGGACCGGCCTCCGCAACCTCTTCCGGAAAAAGAAAGAGGCTCACCTCGTGCCCCTCCCGGTCGCGGCGGTCGCCCGCGGCACCGTGGATGTCGCCTTCAATTCCGGCATCATCCTGTTCACGGGGGTCCTCATCCTCGTCTACATGGTCGGCTCGCTCCTGGGCTTCGACCTGCGGCGGACGGCGATCGACGCCCTCCTTTACAAGAACTGGTTCTGGTGGGGCCTCGACCTCGTCGCCGACGGCCTCGTCCTCATCTTCGTCGCCGGCACGTGGTACCTGCTGGCGACGCTGATCACTGGAAAGACCTTGTTCATGCAGAATATCGCCCGGGCCGCCCTGCTCGTCGAGCTCGTCGTCTCCTGGACCGTCTGGTCGCACCACCTGCTCTCCGACCAGGCCCAGCCGGCGGCCCTCAAGGTCGTCTCCGGCGAGATGGTGACGGCCTTCGAGCTCATCACCCAGGGCTTGGCCTTCTTCGTCACGATGGCCACGCTCTGGAACGCCCGGCCCCTGAAGATGTCGAACGAGCTGAAGTTCCTGCTGGGCGGGCTGCTCGGGTTCGCGCTGGGCGTGCCGGCCGGCATCATCCAGGCCGACGTCGGCCTGAACCGCATCCTCCACAACACGCAGTGGGTCGTCGGCCCGCACGTCCACGTCGCCATCCTGGTCGGGCTGAGCATGACCCTCTACGCCGCGATCTACGTCCTCTTCCCGATCCTGACCAACGGGGCCAAGCTCTACAGCCAGAAGCTGGCCAGCATCCACTTCTGGGCCCAGCTCATCGGCGGCATCGGCATGGGCGCCTTCATGGGCATGGCCGGCCTGAAGGGCATGCTGCGCCGGACGATCTATGCCAACGGCGAGTTCAACGTCTATATGATCCTGGCGGCCCTGTGCGGGGCCCTGCTCGCCTTCGGCTTCTTGTGCTTCTTCATCAATCTCGTGATGAGCGTGGGGGTGAAGGGCGTGCTGGGCCTCTTCGGCAAGTCACGGCTCGACAAGGACGCGCTGCTGCC
>CAZIQR010000319.1:0-2019 GCA_964541055.1 uncultured Eubacteriales bacterium | reverse complement strand
GAAGATCAGCGGCGATCCCGTCTGGGCCGACCGGGCCGAGGAGATCGCCTTTAACTCGCTTCCGGCCTCGATGACCCCCGACCTCAAGGGCCTCCATTACCTCACCTCGGCCAATCTCATCTCGTGCGACCGCAGCGGCGAGCACGACTTCCAGAACTCGGGCACGCTCGTCTCTTACGATCCGTGGAGCTACCGCTGCTGCCAGCACAATGTCGCCTTCGGCTGGCCTTACTTCGCCGAGCACCTCTGGATGGCGACGGCCGACAACGGCCTGGCGGCGATCCTCTATGCCCCCTCCGAGGTCCGGGCCAAGGTCGGCGACGGCGCCGAAGTGTCGGTCAGCGAGGAGACCGGCTATCCGTTCGAGGACGAGATCCGGCTCGAGGTTTCCTGCGACCGGCCGGCCGCGTTCCCGCTTTATCTGCGGCTTCCGGGCTGGGTCCGGGCCGGCCGGATCTCCGTCAACGGCCAGGCCGTCGAAGGCCCCTGGCGGGGCGGCCGCTACGCCGTGATCGACCGGACGTGGTCTCACGGCGACCAGGTGCGCCTTGAGCTCGCGCCACAGATCGAGGTCGTCGAATGGCCCACCCGGCGGGGGGCCGTGTCCGTGCGCCGGGGCCCCCTGTGGTTCTCCCTGAAGATCGGGGAGCAGTGGCAAAAATATGGCGGCACTGCGGAATGGCCGGCGCTCGAGCTCCTGCCGACGACGCCCTGGAACTACGGTCTGGCGGCGGGCGGCGGGGGCGCGGCTCCGGCCGTGCGCCTCGGGTCCCGGCGGGCTGCGGCCTTCCAGCCGTTCACGCCCGACGCGGCCCCGATCATCCTCAAGGCCGGGGCCCGGCGGGTCCCTGCCTGGACGGCCGAAGGCCGGATGGTCGGGCCGGTCCCGGCGAGCCCCGCGGCAGGGGAGGGCCCGATCGAGGAGATCGACCTCATCCCTCTGGGCTGTGCCCGGCTGCGCATCTCCGTCTTCCCGCTCGTCAGGGATTGACTTCCCGCGGCGGTACAATATAAATAGGTAGCGACAATCCGTTCTTAGCTCAAGGAGGTCCGGATGTTCAAAGAATTCAGGGAATTCGCCATGCGCGGGTCCGTCCTGGACATGGCCGTCGGCATCATCCTCGGCGGCGCTTTCGGCGCGATCGTGGCATCGCTTGTCAACGATGTGCTCATGCCGCCGATCGGCCTTCTCCTCGGCCACGTCGATTTTTCCAAGTTGTCCGTGGCGCTGTCGGACACGGTCACGCTGAACTACGGCAAATTCATCAACACGATCATCACGTTCCTCATCGTCGCGTTCTGCCTCTTCCTGATCATCCGGGCGATGAACCGGATGCACAAGAAGGCCGAGGCCCCCGCGGCCGCGCCGACGACCAAGGCCTGCCCCTATTGCGCCACCGAGATCCCGATCAAGGCCGTCCGCTGCCCCCATTGCACCTCGGAGCTGAAGGTCTGAGCCCGCGCCCGGATCAGAACGCTTCCTGAGCGGTGATATAAAGGCCGAAGCTGGCCTGGCCCCAGGCCATGTCCAGCCGGACGGTCGTGCCGTCGCGCTTGTTGATCACGTAGCGCAAGCCGCTTCCGGCCGCGAACTTCAGCTTCCCGGCCTCGAGCCCTATCCAGCCCGGGAAAATATCGGCCAGGCCGGCAAAGCCTACGACGCCCATCCTGGCGGTGATCAGCTTGCGGTATTCCGCCTGGACCAGGGCCAGGGCCTTGTCGCGAAAACGGCCCTTGTAATAGCCGCGGAGCAGCGCGTCCCCGCCAAGCATCGCCAGCTTGTAGAATGGAACGTCTCCGCCCGTCGAGCAGAGATAGGTTTGCACCGCGAGGACGCTCCGCAAGCCCATCGGAAAATATTTCCGCAGATTCAGCTCGACACGATTGAAGCTGAAGTTGCTGCCGGCCGAGGCCCCATAGGCGGTCGCCGAGAGCTGGAAAAACGCCCCGTCGAGAGGGAAGAGGACCGAATCCCTCGTGTCCCAGTCTAAATTGCCGCCGAAGCCGGCGAGCAGGCCG
>CAZIQR010000318.1:0-2021 GCA_964541055.1 uncultured Eubacteriales bacterium | reverse complement strand
GCTTTTAGTTAAGCCGGATTGGGCGGGGGTGTCAAGGCGAGGCGGGAGGCAACACTATTGCCCGGAAGCGCGTTTTCCTTTATAGTAAAGAGATCATGACCGAGACACCGATGGACAAAGAGAAGAAGAAAAGAGACAAGAGCCTTTTCCGGGAATATTTCGAGCTCATCGCCGAGACGGCGGTCTTCGTCTTCTTCGTCATGACCTTCGTCGTCCAGGCCTTCCAGATCCCGACCGGCTCGATGGAGCCGACCCTCCTCGTGGGTGATTTCCTCCTCGTCAACAAGCTGGCCTACACCCGGCCGGTGCTGCCCCTCGAGGGCGCGATCCTGCCCCGCAAGCCCATCGAGCGGGGCGACATCGTCGTCTTCAAGTACCCCAAGGACCTGACCAAGGACTTCGTCAAGCGGGTCATCGGCCTGCCGGGCCAGAAGGTCGAGGTCAAGGACAAGCAGGTTTACGTCGACGACAAACCGCTCGACGAGCCCTACAAGGTCCACATCGACAGCCACGTCAATTCCAAGAGCGATTTCTACAGCTACGACGACGTCATCCGCGACAACTACGGGCCGGTCACGGTGCCGTCCGACCAGCTGTTCGTCATGGGCGACAACCGTGACAACAGCATGGACAGCCGCTACTGGGGCTTCGTGCCCTTGGCGTCGATCAAAGGCCGGCCCTGGGTCATCTACTTTTCCTACAAGGCGGAGCGCGATTCGTGGCAGAAGACGGGGGTCAGCGACCGTCTCAAGAAGCTGGCGAGCTTCCTCCCCAAGGCCCGCTGGAGCCGCATGCTCCGCGTCATCAACTGAGGCCCGCGTGAAAAAGCCGGCGCTTGTCACCGGCCAGGAACATCTCGACGGGGCGATCGAGGAGATCGTCTTCTACAATCCCGACAACGGCTACACCGTCGCCAAGTTCAAGCCGGAATCGGGCGAGATCCTGACTATCGTCGGCTCGTTCCCGCCGCTTTCGCCAGGCGAGGTCCTGCGGATCCGCGGCGGCTGGGAGGTCAATCCGCGCTTCGGGCAACAGTTCAAGGTCGAGCACTTCACCATGACCCTGCCGGCCTCTGCCGCCGGTATCGAGAAGTTCCTGGCTTCGGGCCTGGTCAGGGGCATCGGGCCGGTCCTGGCCGGGCGCATCGTCAAGACCTTCGGCGCCGGCACGATCGACATCCTGAACCGCGAGCCGGACCGCCTGCGGGAGGTCGGAGGCGTCGGCGAGGTCAAGCTCGGCGAGATTCGCCGCTCCTGGGCCGAGCACCAGGACATCCGCGACCTGATCATGTTCCTCCAGGAGCACGCCGTCTCGACCGGCCTGGCGACGAAGATCTACCGACAATACGGCGACCGCTCGTTTACGGTGCTGCGGACGAACCCGTATCAGCTCAGCCTCGACATCTGGGGCGTCGGGTTCAAGACGGCCGACCAGATCGCCCTCAAGCTCGGCCTCGATCCGGCCTCGCTCGAGAGGGTCAAGGCCTACATCCTTTATATCCTCGAAAAGGACAACGAGCAGGGCCACGTGTTCTCGTCGGCGGCCGAGGTCGCGGAGAAGTGCGCCGCGGACCTCGAGCTCGAGGCCGGCAAGCCAGAGGAGGCCCTGGAGGCGCTTGTCCGGAGCGGCAAGGTCGTGGCCGAGGAGTGGTCCGGCGGGCGGGCCCTTTATCTCCCGTTCTTCTTCGAGGCCCAGGAGGAGGTCGCCCGGTCGATCCACAAGCTGGCCGGCTTCCCGTGCCGGGCCCCCGACTTCAACCTGGACCAGGCCGTCGAGGGGACGGAAAAGGACCTGGCCCTTCAGTTCTCGGCCCTGCAGCGGCGGGCCATCCGGGAATCGTTCGAGCGCAAGATCCTGGTCATCACCGGCGGCCCCGGGACGGGCAAGACGACCATCATCCGGGCCATCGTCGACATCTTCCGCAAGTGGGGCAAGGACGTCCTCCTCGCGGCCCCGACCGGCCGGGCGGCCAAGCGCTTGGCCGAGGCGACCGGCAGGGACGCCCGGACCATCCATCGAGT
>CAZIQR010000317.1:0-2023 GCA_964541055.1 uncultured Eubacteriales bacterium | reverse complement strand
AGCGACCACATGAACTTCCGCGGCGGCGGCATCGGGCGATACCACTCCTGGCTCGTCACCGGCCGCCCGGCATATCGCTCCTCGTTCGGCCGCAGCACCCGCTCGACCGTCTCGGCCGTGCCGTTGCCGAACGTCTCGTAGCCGCGGCCGATGCTGTTGTGGTTGACGCCGATCGAATCGAGGAAGACATGCTCCCAGCCGTCGCTGAACCCCCACGTCCAGACGCCGGGCATGCCCGCCGAAGTCAGAGCTCCGATCTCGGCCTCCGACATGGCGAACCACTCGAAGAGCAGGATCGGATCGATGTTGGCGTTGAACGGGCCCGTCCCGTTCCAGGTCTGGAGCAGCGGGATGGACTCGTGCAGGTCGTGGACGACCGTCGGATGGTATTCAAAGAACATGCGGCCGACGGCCTTCGACAGCTCGAGGTCCTCCTGGTGCGAGTCGCGGTTGTTATCGTGGAAGACATAGAAGCCCCAGTAGGGCGGCGACTCCGGCGGCATATTATCGATATCGGTCCGGCCCTTGAGCCAGCGGTAGAACCAGTCGACCTGCTTGTCGCGGCCGTCCGGCTCCGAGCACGGATTGATGAGGACCAGGCATTCGGTCCGGATGCGCTGGATCATGGGCTGGTCGGACACGGCCAGCCGGTAGGCCAGCTCCATGACCATCTCGGGGCTTCCGGTCTCGGTCGAGTGCAGGCCGGCGTTGATATAGTAGATCGGCCGCGCCGTGGCGATGAGGGCCTCGGCCGCCTCGGGCGTGACTTTACGCGGATCGGCCAGGGTCGCGGCCGCCTCCTTGAGCCGGGCGAGGTCACGGATGCCGGCCTCGTCGGCGACAGCGACGAGGAGGATGTCGCGGCCTTCCTCGGTCTTGCCGATCGTCTCGACCCGGACGCGCGGCGACGTCTCGGCCAGCTTGCGGAAATAGCCGAAGATCTTGGCCGTCGACGAGAGCTCGCCCGCCGCCCCGACGACATGGCCGAGATACTTCGTGGGCGAGATCACGGTCGCGGAATCCGGCACATAAGAGACCCAGGGATGGCCGAAGCGCGGCTCGGTCGTGAACTTGGCGATGGCCTCGACCGATCCGGGTTCGGCGACGTCCGGAGCGTAGGGATTCGCCGCCGGCGCCGCAGCCGCTTGAGCGGCCGGGATGAGACGGGCCGCAGGAACAGGGTGGGTGGCGGCGCCGCTCGGATCGGCCGGAGCGGCGACAGCGAAGATGACCAAAGCGAAGGCCGCCGCGGCGGTCGCGAACCGGGCCGGATTCAGCAAAGGTCGGGAGGATCTGGTCATGGCATCTCTCCTATCCGAGGCTTGGCCGCTAGGTTAATACCAAATCAAGATGCGGTCAAACCGACTTTTTTATTATAATGGCGGAGATATCCCTAAGGAGTCCCCGACCATGAAGCGATCCGCCCGGACCCTGATCCTGACCCTGGCCGCGATCCCTCTCGCCATCCTCATCTTCGTGCTCGCCCCTTCCGGCGTGCCGACGCCGCCGGCGGCTGCCGTCGCCGCGCCCGCAGCGACGCCCGTGGCCCAGGACGCCGTCACGAAACCCGCGGCCGTTCCGTCGGCCCTCGCCGAGCCGCGCCTCGTCCTCACGCCGAAGCCCGGCCCCGAGCCGCGCATCAACGGCGCCCGCGTCTTCGGCGTCCGCCCCGGCTCGCCCTTCCTCTTCACCATCCCGGCGACGGGAGAGCGCCCGATCGCCTTCGGCGCCGAAGGCCTGCCGCAAGGCCTCAGGCTCGATGCGGCGACCGGGCAGATCTCCGGCGTGATCGTCGCCCCCGGCACCTACCTGGTCACCCTTGCGGCGACGAACCGACTGGGCCGGGATTCCCGGCCGTTCCAGATCGTCTGCGGCCCGATCCTCGCCCTCACGCCTCACATGGGCTGGAACAGCTGGTATGTCTGGGAGAACCACGTCACCGACGCCATCATGCGCGCCGCCACCGACGCCATGGTCTCGAGCGGCATGATCGACCACGGCTACCAGTACGTCAACATCGACG
>CAZIQR010000316.1:0-2029 GCA_964541055.1 uncultured Eubacteriales bacterium | reverse complement strand
TGGCCGTCTCGGGCATCCGCGACACGATGCGGGTCCTCGACGAGGTCGAGGGCGGCCTGCTCCAGGACATCGACCTCCTCGAGTGCACGGTCTGCCCCGACGGCTGCGTCGGCGGGCCGCTCGGCGTCGAGAACCGCTTCCTGGCCAAGAGCCGGGTCCTCGAGCTCGTGGCCGCGGCCGGCGAGCACGCCGTCGTCGACCAGAAGGACGTCAGCCGCCTCTACCACCGGAACTTCCTGTCCTTCGACCATCCGGTCGTGCCGGCCGAACCGAGGCCCCTCGATCCGGACCCTGGCACGGCCATCCGCAAGGCGCAGCGCCGGGAATCGATCTTCGCCGGGCTGCCCCTCAAGGACTGCGGCATCTGCGGCGCTCCCGACTGCCGGACCCTGGCCGACGACATCGTCCGCGGCTACGCCAAGCTCGAGGACTGCCCGTTCCTCGGAAAGGACAAGCGATGACTCTCTCCGATCTGGCCGCCGCATTGGACCTGAAGGTCTTCACGGCGGGCCTGCCCCTCGGGACACCGGTCCTCGGCGGCTATGCGAGCGACCTTCTCTCCGACGTCATCGGGCACGGCCGCAAAGGCGACCTCTGGCTGACGATGCAGATCCACCCGAACATCGTGGCCGTGGCCGTCCTCAAGGACCTGGCCGGGATCGTCCTCGTCAACGGGCGCGAGCCCGACGCCGGGACCCTGGAGCAAGCGCTGCGGGAGAAGGTGCCGCTCCTCGGCGCCCGGTCCGGGACGTTCGATCTCGCGGGAAGGCTGTACGGGCTGGGCCTCAAGGGAAGTTGATGGCCCTCCGGCGTCTCCGGGCCGATCTCCACATCCATACCTGCCTCTCCCCCTGCGGCGAGCTCACCATGTCGCCGCGGGCCGTCGTCGCCCGGGCTCGCGAGGCCGGGCTTGATCTCATCGCCGTCACGGACCACAACACGACCGAGAACGCGGACGCCGTCGTCCGGGCCGCGGCCGGCTCGGGCCTCGCCGTTCTGCCTGGGATCGAGCTCACGACGGCCGAGGAAGTCCACCTCCTCGGCCTCTTTGAGACCGGGGCCGACCTGGCCCCGTTCCAGAAAGAGGTCTACCGGAACCTGCCCGACGTCGCGGCCAAGATGAAGTTCGTCGAGGACCAGGTCCTCGTCGACGCGGACGATTACGTGACGGGCTTCTGCCCGCGCTGCCTCTTCGGGGCCACCCGCTTCGATGTCCAGGAGGCGGTCGATCTCATCCGCAGCCACGGCGGCCTCGTCATCGCCTGCCACGTCGATCGGGACTCGTTCAGCATCCTCTCGCAGCTCGGCTTCATCCCGGCCGGCCTCGCCCTCGAGGCGGTCGAGGTCTCGCCGCGGATGAGCGCAGCCGAAGCCCGGGCGGCCCTCGGCCCGCTCGACGGCCGGCCCATCGTCCGCTTCTCCGACGCCCACAAGCCGGAGGAGATCGGCACGGCCGTGACCGAGTTCGTCGTCGAGGGCCCCTCGCTCGCCGAGATCCGCAAGGCCCTGGCCGGCGCGGAGGGGCGGGAGGTCTTCACGCCATGATGGAGGACCTCTCGCTGCACATCCTCGACATCGCCGAGAATTCGGCCCAAGCCGGGGCGACGCGGGTCCTCATCGCCGTCAACGAGAACGAGCGGCGGGACCGGCTAACTTTTCGTGTGACCGACGACGGCCGGGGCATGTCCCGCGAAGAGAAGAGTCGGGCGCTCGATCCCTTCTTCACCACGGGGCGAAAGCGGACGGGCCTCGGGTTGCCTCTGCTGGCGCAGACGGCCGAGCTCTGCGGCGGGCGGCTGACGATCGATTCGAGCCCCGGGCGCGGCACGCGCGTGGCCGCCGCCTTTCCTTATTCCCACGTCGACCGGCCGCCCCTCACCCACATGGCCGAGACGCTGATGACCCTCATCTTTGGCCATCCGGGGATCGACTTCGGCTACCGGCATTCCCGCAACGGATTGCGTTTCAACATGTTGCATCATGGCCGGCAAGGCGGGGCGGGCGCGGCCGAGATCATAGTCGTGCGCGA
>CAZIQR010000315.1:0-2049 GCA_964541055.1 uncultured Eubacteriales bacterium | reverse complement strand
AAGACGTCGAAGCCCGTGGCGGCCGTGACCTTCGCCGGGAGCGTCACCATGAGCTCCGGGTCGACCAGGCTGGCCCGGGGATAGAGGAGCGGATGGTAGAGGGCCGATTTGTTCCTCTCGACCGGGTTGGTCAGGACGGCCACCTGCGTCACATGAGAACCTGTGCCCGAGGTCGTCGTGACCGCGATAACCGGCAGGGTCCTGGCCGTGGGCTGGGTTTTCCGGAAGAACAGGTAATCCCAGGCGCCGCCCGGATGCGTCGCCTCCACGGCGATGGCCTTGGCCGTGTCCATGGTCGAGCCCCCGCCGACCGCCACGATCACATCGGCCCGGAAGGCGCGCGCGGCCCGGGCGCCCCGCGCCACGACGTCCGTCGTCGGGTTGGGGATGACGCCGTCGAAGCGGGTGACGGCCAGCCCGGCCTTGGCTAGGAGGGACTTGGCCCGGCTGAAAAGGCCGTGGAAGCACGGCTCCTCGCGGACGGACACGAGCAGCGCCCGGCGCCCGAAACGGGCCGTGACGGACCCCAGTTCGGCGAGCCGGCCGCGGCCGAAGCGGATCTCGGTGGGCTGGAAGTATTGGAAGGACTTCATAGGCATGAGCTCCTGTCAGTTGGTGTCGAGGTCGACGAAGATCTTCATGGACCGTTCCCCTTCGCTGTCGGCGAAGTCATAAGCGGCCCCGTAGTCCTCGAAGGGGAAATGGGTGGTCTCGAGCGGCGCGGTCGCCAGAGCTCCCGATTTCATGAGCCGGACAGCCTTGACGAAGTCCCGCTTCTGATACATGAGCGTGCCCGTCAGGGTCAGCTCACGGTCCTGGACGAGCCCCATGTTGACGCGGGGCCGGTCGCCGTAGACGCCGACCGCCACGATGCGGCCGCCTTTCTGAATCGCCTCGATGGCCTCGTTGACGGCCGCCTCGGCCCCGGCGCACTCGAACGCTTTCTGGAAACCCCTGGCGCCGAAGATCCGGGTGGAAGCGTCCTTCAGGGTTTCCCGGCCCGCGAGCGACACGGAGCGGAGGCCGCACGCCTTCGCGATCCCGAGGCGGTACTCGCTGATGTCCGTCATGAGGACCTTGGCGCCCGCTGCCCGGGCCGCCTGCCCGACGAGGTTGCCGATGGGCCCAGCTCCGAGCACGGCGACGTTCAATCCGGCCATCGTCCCGGCCCTGTGGACGGCGTGGACACCCACGGCCGCCGGTTCCACCAGGGCCCCCTGTTCGAAGCTGAACGAGGCGGGCAAGGGCACGATCTGGCCTGCGCGGGCGAGGAAGAACTCCTGGGCGCACCCCGGGGCCTGGAAACCCTGGACCCGGAGGACGTCGCAGATGTGGTAGTCTCCGCGCCGGCAGGGAGCGCAGCGGCCGCAGACGATCTGGGGGGTGGCCGTGACCTTCTGTCCCGGCCGCAGGCCCTTGACCCGCTTTCCCACGGCTTCGATGACGCCCGAGAATTCGTGGCCCTGAACGACCGGATAGGACGTGAAGGGATGGCGGCCGTGGCGGACGTGGATATCGGAACCGCAGATCCCGATCCTCCGGACCCGGATCAGGACCTCCTCCGGCCCGGGCTTCGGAACCGGGACGTCCCGGAACTCGATGACCCCCGGGCTGGTCATGACGGCTTGCTTCATGCGTCAACTCCCCAGCCGCACAGGCGGCCTCAATGGAAGATCATATACAGGACGGCCAGGAGGGTCAGGAGTCCTCCGGCCAAAAGCCTCGGATCGCTCAGGCCCCGGATCCGGCCGTGAGCCAGGACAGCGGCCGGGCTGCTCCACGTCAAGGCGGCGACCTTCTCCGGATCCGGCTTCGGCGTCAGCAGGCTGACGGAGACGAAGATCAGGCTGCACAGGCAGAACATCCACCAGGCCTGCATCATGAAAGGGATGCCGAGCCTATGGGTGATGACCTTCTCGGTACCGAAGACCGGCAGGTCGACGAGGAAGGAGACGACGCCGATGAGGAAGCCGGCGACGAGGGTCGTCAGGGCGGCCTGGCGCGTGCCGCGCTTCCAGAAGACGCCCCACAGGAAGACGGCCGTGATCG
>CAZIQR010000314.1:0-2088 GCA_964541055.1 uncultured Eubacteriales bacterium | reverse complement strand
GCTCTTCGGCCCGATTTGCCTCGCGGCCCGTTTTGTGGTATAAAAGCGGTTCAATTCGAGACGAGAGAGATACGACCATGCCGAGAGTATGCGAGATCTGCGATAAGGGCCCCGTCTTCGGGCACAGCGTCAGCCATTCCCATAAGTCGTCCCCCAAGAAGTGGAAGCCCAACCTTCAGCGGGTCAAGGCCCAGACCCCGAACGGCGTCCGCCAGATCTGGGTCTGCTCGCGTTGCCTCCGCTCCGGCAAAGTCGCCAAGGCCGCTTAAAACGGCTCCGGTTCACCCCGCTAAACCCTGTCGACCGAGAGGATCTCTTTTAGGCCGCTGATCCGCCTGGCGATCGCCTCGAGGTGGCGGATGTCACGGATCCGGATGTCCAGGGTGATCCGGGCCCGGCCCTCGACCGCCGTCGCCGCTTCCGCCTTGGAAATGTCGCCTTCGAGGTCCGCGACGGCCGCGGCGACCTTGGCCAGGACGCCCGGCGTATCCTCCGATTTGACCAGGAGCCGGGCCTTGAAGGTCCCGGCGAACGCGTCGTCCCAAGCCACCTCGACGAGGCGGCCGGTATCCAGGATCTCTTTGGCCACGCGCGGACAGCGCAGGGAGTGGATGGTCAGGCCGCGGCCTGCGGTCATATACCCCGCCACCGGTTCGCCCTTGATCGGCGCGCAGCACTTGGCCAGCTTGATGGCTTGGCCGTCGATGTCCTTGATCACGACCGCCGGGCCGTGCCCCGGAACGATCAGGGCCGCGGCCTTGCCGATGAGACCCGGGCGCCGCGGCGCGACCGGCCCGAACACGGCCTCGACCAGTTTGGCATCGACGACGATCCGGCCCAGTCCAACCTGGCGATAGAACGTCTCCGCCGACGAGGCCCGGGGACCGAGAGCCGCCGCGAGCCGGCGGGCGAGCTCTTCGCCGCGGCGAAGGGGGGCCGGCACGGCATATTTCCGGACCTCCTCGTCCCATAGCCGCCGCCCGATCGATTCGCTCGTCGCCCGGCCCTTGATGTTGAGGGCGCGGCGGAGCTCCTGGCGGGCCCCGCTCGTGGACGCCGCGGAGAGCAGGCCCCGCGTCGGGGCCTTGTCGGCGGCGGTCAAGACCTCGATGATGTCGCCCGTCTTCAGCGCCGTCTTGAGCGCGGCAGGCGAGCCGTTGATGCGGGCCCCCGTGGCGTGGAGCCCGACCTCGGTATGGATCTTGAAGGCGAAATCGAGGACCGTGGCGCCCGGCGGCAGGTTGACGACCTTGCCCTTGGGCGTGAAAACGTAGACCTCCTCGGGAACGAGGTTGGTCTTCAGCGTCCGCATGAATTCCTGGGGGTTCTTCTTTTCCTCGAACAGGGCGGCCATCTCCCGGAGCCAGTGGAGGCGGCGATCCTCGCCGGTCGGGGCCGGCGAGGCCTCGTCCTTGTAGCGCCAATGGGCGGCGATGCCGTTCTCGGCGAGGTCGTTCATCTCGCGCGTCCTGATCTGGATCTCGAAGGTCTTGCGGCCCTCGGTGATGACCGTCGTGTGGAGGGCCTGGTAGAGGTTCGGCTTGGGCATGGCGATGAAGTCGCGGAAGCGCTGCGGCAGATGGGGCCAGCGCTGGTGGATGACGCCGAGGATGGCGTAGCAGTCCTTGACCGAGTCGGTGATGACCCGCAGGGCCAGGAAGTCGAAGACCTGGTCGAAGCCGATGGCGCGGCGCTTCATCTTGCTCCAGATGCTGTAGGGCCGCTTGATCCGCGAGAAGACCCGGGCCGGCAGCCCGTTCGCGGCGATGAGATCGGCCAGGGCCTTGGTCATGGCCGCCAGGTCCGCGGCGGCCGCCTTGCGCTGGGGCTCGACCGTGGCCCCGATCTTGGCGAACTCCTCGGGGGCGACGTAGCGGAAAGACAGGTCCTCGAGCTCGGCCCGGATGCGCCCCATGCCAAGCCGGTTGGCGATCGGGGCGTAGATGTCGAGCGTCTCCCGGGCGATCTGCCGCTGCCGCTCCTCCTCGAGGAACCCGAGGGTCTTGAGGTTGTGGATGCGGTCGGCCAGCTTAATGAAGATGACCCGGATGTCGTCGGTCATGGCCAGGATGATCTTGCGGATGGTCT
>CAZIQR010000313.1:0-2127 GCA_964541055.1 uncultured Eubacteriales bacterium | reverse complement strand
GGCCGCCGATCTCCCAGCTCTGGTCCGACATCCACTTGTTGTTCTCCGTCACCCAACCCGAGCCGAAATTTGTCCCCTGCCAGAACACCACGCGGCCCGGCACCGTGTCGAACCGGACGACGACGTCGCGGTATGCGTCGGGCCGCCAGAGATTGTCCCACAGGTCGTGATACTTCAATGTTCGACAGGTCGCGCCGAACGCGCGGGCCGGCGAACCGCCGGCCAGTCCGGGCAAGATCCTCTTTTCCAAATCGGGCCTGCCCAGTTCCTCTTCGGACGGGCAGAAGGCCTCGAAGGACCGCTCGATCTCCGCGGCCGACAGGGCCCGGTCGTAGATCATCACCTCATCGATCAGCCCTTCGATGCCGTAGACCAGGGGCAGGTTGTTGGCGACCGCGTAATCGCTGTGCGAAACGGGGTCCGAAACCCGCTGCGGGTCCCCGTTCAGACCGACGAGCACGTCGCGGTCGGGCAGGACGACGCGGCCCGTGGCCGCGCCGGTTGCGCTCAGCCGGCCGTCGACGTACAGACGCATTTCGCCGTTGCCGTACGTGGCCGCAAGGTGCGTCCAGCGATACGTCGGCAAGGCGTCCTGCCGGCGGACGGTTTCTGCCGGCTCGAGCACGCCGCCGCCGATTTGCTGCCCGTTGACCTTGAAGATCGGGCGCCCGTAAGGATCCACGCCGAGAAAGTAGCCATCGGTCTTCCATGGCCGGTAGGTATAAGGATCGCGATAGCCGTGCTTGTACTCCTCCCGGTCGACCGGCTCTCCGGATGACTGGTGGACGATCCCGGCGTCGTTCCAGGGATAGGCCCCCAGGGCCACCCACGCCTCGAGGGTCAAGGCGTCCTTGATCGCCGGGGCCTTGTCCCGGGGCAGGGTGACCTTCGAGAAATATCCGTCGAAGGCCAGGGCCGTGCCGGAGACGCCCCTCCGCCAAAGCGTTTTGTTGCCGGCGACGGGGCAGAGGACGCCGCGGACCGCCTCGACGGTCTCGTCTCGGCTGGGGGCGAGCCCCTCGTCGAACTTGAGCCACCCGACCGGCTTTCCGAAGCCGGCCCGGCGCACGGGCGCGCCGGCGACGGCCGGGGCCGGCGGGTGCGAGAGCCGGGCCCGGGTCAGCGAGCGTTCGACAAGGCCCGCGGGCGACAGAAGGAGCTCCTGCACCGTGACGTTGGCCGGGTCGTTGAAGTCGTCCAGGCGCTCTTTGCCAATTCGGACCTCCCGTCGAACACGGCCTTCCGGCGTGACGATGAAATATTCGTGGACAACCTCCGTCATGATGACGCTCGCCGGGTCCGGGACATGCCGCCAGTGAACGACGATCCGCGAGGGCAGGTTCTCGACCAGCCGGACGAATGAGCAGAGGCACAGCGGGTCCTCGCGGCACTCGGCCAGCGGCCTGAACGGGAATCGGCCCATGGCCGTCTGGAGATAAGGTAGATATCCCGTCGCCCGGCTGAAGACCAGCCGTCCGGCCCCACCCACGCTGACGACCAGGTCCGCGTACTTGCCCCAGCGGACCTGGCCCGGCGCGGGTGGTCGGGCCACCGCATCGGCCGGGTCCGGCCGGCCGTTGGAGAACACGTTGGCCGCATTCACGGGGATGAGCCCCAGCCAATCCGGCGTCGCCGGCTGTGTGTAATCCAGCTTGGTGTAATAGGCGTAGAAGTCCGCGGCCGCCGCCTGAACCGCGACAGCCAGCAGGGCGATGGCCAACACAAGCCCCGAGTTCCTGAGCCGAGGTCTCATTTCACCCTCCGAGAGCCGTATGCGAACGAGGTTTTCTTTCGTTAGGCATGACCGCCGGCACGGAGGAAACGCCCCCTGGGTGGAGAGGCCGAACTGCTCCTCGCGTAGCCACTTCGGCGTGAGAATCCCGCTAATGGCTTTCCACGTTGGCGCGAGCATTCGACCGGCCGCCGCGCCCCCGGGACAGTCACGGGACGCGGCGGCCGGTGGACATTAATAGTTATTCTCTGATAGGCAGGCCCATTCGCTCGGTGTGCGATCTATACCGCTTTGGGCGCAGAGGAGGCACTCAGAGAACCTCCCCTCCCCCCGGGCAAAAGTTAAAAGGAATCGGGCTAGCATGGGTTTTAGAAGCGATACAGGATCGAAAATTT
>CAZIQR010000312.1:0-2133 GCA_964541055.1 uncultured Eubacteriales bacterium | reverse complement strand
AGCCCGGGCTCGACGGCGAGAAGGCCTTCCTCGAGGCCTACCGCGCCGCCGACAATTTCTAAAAGGAGCACACCATGGACGAACGATCCAACGAGCTGACACGCCGGGACTTCCTCAAGACCGCTTCGGTGGCCTCGATGGCGACGCTCGCCGCCGGGGCCCTGTCGGGCTCGGGCGGCCTCTTCGCCGCCGGTTCGGATACCATCAAGATCGGCATGATCGGCTGCGGCGGCCGCGGTACGGGCGCGGCCATCAATGCCGTGACCTCGGCGCCGGGCGTCGAGATCATCGCCATGTTCGACCCCTTCCAGGACCGCCTCGACGGATCGCTCAAATCGCTCCGCGAAAAGGTGCCGGCCGCCATCAAGGTCAAGCCGGAAACATGCTTCACCGGCCTCGACGGCTACAAGAAGCTCCTCGAGATCAAGGACATCAACTATATCGTCACGGCCGCGCCGCCCGGCTTCCGTCCCCTCCACCTCAAGGCCTCGGTCGAGGCCGGCAAGAACGTCTTCATGGAGAAGCCCGTGGCCGTCGACCCCGTCGGGGTGCGCTCGGTCATCGCCAGCTCCAAGCTGGCCGCGGAGAAGGGCCTGGCCATCGTCGCCGGCACCCAGCGGCGCCACCAGAAGAAGTACCTCGAAGTCATGAAGCGCATCCATGACGGGGCCATCGGCGAGCTCGTCGGCGGCCAGTGTTATTGGAACGGAGGTGACCTCTGGGTCATCAAGAAGACGCCCGAGATGAGCGAGATGGAGTGGCAGTGCCGCAACTGGCTCTACTTCTCCTGGACCTCGGGCGATCACATCGTCGAGCAGCACGTCCACAACATCGACGTCATGAACTGGGCCTTCCGGGCGACCCCGGTCAAGGTCATGGGCATGGGCGGCCGCCAGGTCCGGACCGCTCCCGAATACGGCAATATCTTCGACCACTTCGCTGTCGAGTTCGAGTACCCCAACGGCGTCCGCGTCGCGAGCCAATGTCGCCAGACCAAGGGCTGCGTCGAGCGGGTCGAGGAAAAGATCGTCGGGACCAAAGGCTACGCCTTCGGCTACGGCGAGATCGGCGGGGCCAACCCCTGGAAGTTCGAGGGCGACGAGCCCGATCCCTACGTCATCGAGCACGCCGACCTCATCGCCAGCATCCGGGCCGGCAAACCCCTCAACGAGGGTCAGAGGATCGCCGAGAGCACGCTTTGCGCCATCATGGGGCGCATGAGCGCCTACACCGGCCGGGCACTGTCGTGGGACTGGGCCATGAACACCTCGAAGCTCGATCTCTTTCCGGCCAAGCTCGAATTCGGCCCGCACCCCGTCGATCCGGTCGCGGTGCCTGGCACGACGCCGCTCGTCTAGGAGGAACACATGAGCGCCATGAACCGTCGCAACTTCCTCAAGACCGTCGCCGTGGCGGGAGGCGCGGCCGTGGCCGGCTTCCCGACTATCGTCAAGGCCTCGGCCCTGGGCAAGGACGGGGCCGTCGCGGCCTCGGACCGCATCGTCATGGCCGGCATCGGCTTCGGCATGCAGGGCCCCTCGAACATGGCCGACTTCCTCGAAAAGCCCGAGGTCCAGTGGGTGGCCGTCTGCGATCTCGACACCGAGCCTCTGGCCATGGCCAAAGGCATGGTCGACAAGAAGTACGGCAACACGTCCTGCGCGACCTATCACGACTTCCGGGAGCTCTTCCAGCGCAAGGACCTCGACGCCGTGTCCCTCGCCGTGCCCGATCACTGGCATGCCATCCTGGCGATCTCGGCGCTCAGGTCGGGATTCGACGTGTACGGCGAGAAGCCGCTGACCCACAACCTGCGCGAGGGCCGAGCCCTCTGCGACGCCGTCAAGCGCTACGGCCGCGTCTGGCAGACCGGCTCATGGCAGCGCTCGGTCGAGAACTTCCACCAGGCCTGCGAGCTCGTCCGCAACGGACGCATCGGCAAGATCAAGCGCATCGAAGTCGGGCTCCCCGCCGGGCATTACGACTTCGCCGGGACCTTCGGCCAGGAGGCGCTCGTGCCGCCGCCGCCGAACCTCGACTACCCGTTCTGGGTCGGACCGGCGCCGTGGTGGCCGTATTGCAAGGCCCGCGTCCACATGAACTGGCGCTGGAACATGGACTTCGGCGGCGGCC
>CAZIQR010000311.1:0-2156 GCA_964541055.1 uncultured Eubacteriales bacterium | reverse complement strand
GCATAGACCATGCCCGGGAGGCGGATGTCGCCGGTGAAGAGCGCGGCGCCGGAGGCCTTGGCCCGGGCGTCGGTGCGCGGCGTGGGGTGGTCGGTGACGGTGTGCTTGGCGAGGGGCTCGAGCGGCGGCTTCGGGCCGGGGCGGACCTCGATGCGGCGGCCGCCGACGAGGGAGGCGTAGGTGACTTTTTTGGCGGGGGTGGCGACGACGAAGACCGTGCCGTCCTTGGTGGCGAGGGCCGACTCGGGAACGGAGAGGCGGGCCGAGGCCAGGCTGACGAGGGCGGTCTTGGCTTCGGCGGCGGCCTGGCGGAGGGCGGGGCCGAAGTACTTGATCGAGCGCGAGCCGAACGTGCCGGCGTCGTAGGGGCAGAGGGCCGTGTCGCCCATGATCATGTCGACCGAGTCGAGCGGGACGTCGAGCTCGTCGGCGGCCATCATCTGGAGGGCGGTGATGGTGCCCTGGCCCATCTCGATCTTGCCGGTGAGGCAGGTGACGCGGCCGTCGGCGCCGATCTTGAGGTAGGCGTTGGGGTCGTCGGGGTAACCTTGGGACTGGCCTTGGCCCTGGCCCGCGCGGCGCTGGTTTTCCTGAGCCTCGAGGTCGAGGGCGTCAGCGGCGAAGATGACGACGAGGCCGCCGCCGGCGAGCTTGAGGAAATCGCGGCGCTCGAGGAAGAAGGAGGAGGAAGAGGAGGAGGCGCGGTCGGGGGCGCCTGGGTATTCGTCGTCGGGGATGAGCGCTGGACGGGGCGCGAGGTGGGGGACGAGTGCGCGGCGAGGCTTGGGTTTGCGATCAGTTGGCGTCATGACGCACCCCCTGAACCTTCATCTTGAGGGCTTGGGAGGCTTGCCGGACCGCGGCGACGATGCGCTTGTGCGCGCCGCAGCGGCAGATGTTGCCCTCCAGGGCGTCGACGATCTCGGCCTCGGTCGGGTTGGGCTTGCGAAGGAGGAGGGCGTAGGCCTCCATGATCTGGCCCGGGGTGCAGTAGCCGCACTGGAGGGCGCCGAGGTCGGCGAAGGCCTGCTGGAGAGGGTGGAGGCGGCCGTCGCGCTGGGCCAGGCCTTCGATCGTCAGGACCGACTTGCCTGCGACCGACGAGAGCGGCAGCGAGCAGGAGCGCTGCGGCTGGCCGTCGACGAGGACGGTGCAGAAGCCGCAGTAGCCCTCGCCGCAGCCGTATTTCGTTCCCGTGAGCCCGAGGTCGGTGCGGAGGACCCAGAGCAGCATTCGCTCCGGGTCGGTCTCCACCGCGACCGGCTTTCCGTTGAGCTTGAAGCGGACCGTCTTGTCCATGCGGCCTCCGTGGTGTGTCGTAACCAAATTCTAGCACAATCGGGGACAAACGGGGTCAGACCCCAGCAATCAGAAACGTGTCAATCACTTAGGCCTGCTTTTCGGCCTGTTCAGGGGCTTAAGTCCGCGTTTTTTTGGCAAAAAACGCGAGGGTATTCCTGGGGTCAGGCCCCATTGTATAATGTCAAAATGGAGGACGGCATGAAAAAGACCTTGAGCTTGCGGAGCATGGCGATCGTCTGTGCGGTGATCGCTGTCGCGGTGACCGTCGTCGCCTGCGGCGGGCCGTCGGGCGAAAAGACGGCAGAAAAGGCCGCCAAGGAAAGCGCACCTGCGGCGTTCCCGCTTGAAGAGGCGACGATCGCCGGCCTTCAGGACATGATGTCCTCGGGCCGGATCACCTCGGAAAAGCTCGTTACGCTCTATTTCGACCGCATCGACCGGATCGACCAGGGCGGGCCGCGGCTCAACGCGGTCATCCAAAAGAACCCGGACGCCCTCGCGATCGCCCGGGAGATGGACCGGGAGCGCAAAGACAAAGGGCCGCGCGGGCCTCTCCACGGCATCCCCGTTCTCATCAAGGACAACATCGATACGGCCGACAACATGGAGACCACGGCCGGGTCGCTCGCGCTCCTCGGCTCCAAGCCGGCCAAGGACGCCTTCATCGTTGCGCGGCTAAGGGAGGCCGGGGCGGTCATCATCGGCAAGACCAATCTCAGCGAGTGGGCCAATTTCCGGTCCTCGCATTCGACGAGCGGCTGGAGCGGCCGCGGCGGCCAGACCCACAACCCGTACGCCCTCGACCGGAACCCGTCGGGCTCGAGCTCGGGGACGGCGGCGGCCGTCTCGGCGAA
>CAZIQR010000310.1:0-2162 GCA_964541055.1 uncultured Eubacteriales bacterium | reverse complement strand
AATCACGGCCCAATTGTATGTCCGTCTTCGGGCGACTGTCAACCATTCGCCTTCCGGGCCGACTCAATCAACGTTCCCTGAACCGCGTGCTTTGGTTTATAATGCTGCCATGAACACGATCTCCATCATCGGCACAGGCTACGTCGGCCTCGTGACCGGCACCTGCCTGGCAGAATTCGGCATCCGGGTCGTCGGCATGGACGTCGATGCCGCCAAGATCAAGGCCCTGTCGCGGGGCGAGGTCCCGATCTACGAGCCCGGCCTGCCCGCCCTCGTGGCCAAGAACCTCGAGTCCGGCCGGCTGCGCTTCACCTCGGACATCGACGAGGCCGTGTCCGGTTCGAACATCATCTTCATCGCCGTGGGCACCCCCCCCGGCGAGGACGGCTCGGTCGACATGCAGCACGTCCTGGCCGCCGCCAGGTCCATCGCGGAGCGGATGACCGATCACAAGGTCATCGTCAACAAGAGCACCGTGCCGGTCGGCACCGGCCGGCGGATCAAGGCCCTCATCCGGGAGAGCCTCGACCGGCGCGGCCTCGCCGGCCTCGGCTTCGACGTCGTCTCGAACCCGGAATTCCTGCGCGAAGGCTCGGCCGTCCGCGATTTCATGCGCCCCGACCGGGTCGTCGTCGGCAGCGAGAGCGAGGACGCGGCCCAGCGCATGCGGGACATCTACAACGTCCTCTATCTCATCGACACGCCGTTCCTCTTCACGACGCTCGAGACGGCCGAGCTCATCAAGTACGCCTCGAACGCCTTTCTGGCCACGAAGATCACCTTCATCAACGAGATCGCCAACCTCTGCGACGCGGTCGGGGCCGACGTCCACGCCGTGGCCAAGGCCATGGGCCTCGACGGACGGATCGGCAAGTATTTCCTCCATCCCGGCCCCGGCTACGGCGGCAGCTGCCTGCCGAAGGACACCCTCGGTCTGGTCGCGATCGGCCGCGAGAACGGCGTGCGCATGAGCGTCGTCGACGCGGTCATCCAGGCCAACGAGGCCCAAAAAAGCCGCATGGTCGAGAAGGTCGAGGCCGGCCTCGGCGGCCTCCGGGGCAGGACCATCGCCGTCCTGGGCCTGGCCTTCAAGCCCGAGACCGACGACATGCGGTTCGCCCCGTCCGTCCCGATCATCGAAGGGCTGATCGCCAAGGGCGCCCGGGTCCGGGCCTTCGACCCCGTGGCCACGGACAACGCGGCCAGGGGCGCTTTGGCCGCTCACGTCGGGACGGCCGCGTTCACGGCCTGCCCGGATGAATACGAGGCCGCCAAGGGCGCCGAGGCCGTCCTCCTTCTGACCGAGTGGAACCAGTTCCGCCATCTCGACCTCGAGCGTTTGAAGGAGCTCATGGCCGGGCGCTTCTTCTTCGATCTTCGCAATGTCTATGAGCCGAAGGACATGGCCGAGCGGGGATTCATCTACAAGGGCGTCGGCCGATGAGGGTCCTGGTCACGGGCGCGGCCGGCTTCATCGGCTTCCATCTGGCCCGGCGCCTGGCCGAGCGCGGCGACGAGGTCGTCGGCCTCGACAACCTGAACGACTACTACGACACCGAGCTCAAGCTCGGCCGGCTCCGGGCCGCGGGGATCGACCCGGCCGGGATCGCCCCCGTCCGGCCTTTGGCGAGCGCGGCCCGTCCCAACTACCGCTTCGTCAAGCTGGACCTCGAGGACCGGGACGGCCTCGGGGGCCTTTTTGGCGCCGAGGGCTTTGACGCGGTCGCGCACCTGGCCGCCCAGGCCGGCGTCCGCTACAGCCTCGTCAATCCCCAGGCCTACGTCGCCTCCAATCTCGCCGGGTTCGTCAACGTCATCGAAGCGGCCCGGGCTCACCAGATCGGGCATTTCGTCTATGCTTCGAGCGCCAGTGTCTACGGCCTCAACGAGTCCCTGCCTTTTTCGACCCGCGACAACGTCGATCACCCCGTCAGCCTTTACGCGGCCAGCAAGAAAAGCAACGAGCTCGTCGCCCACTGCTACAGCCACCTCTTTGGCCTGCCGACCACGGGCCTCCGGTTCTTCACGGTCTATGGCCCGTGGGGCCGGCCGGACATGGCCTATTACCTCTTCACGCAAGCCATCCTCGCCGGCCGGCCGATCGAGGTCTTCAACTTCGGCGAGATGCGGCGGGACTTCACCTATATCGACGACATCATCGA
>CAZIQR010000309.1:0-2166 GCA_964541055.1 uncultured Eubacteriales bacterium | reverse complement strand
GCGAAGGTGACGAAGGCGTCGGCCCGGAGCTCCCGGTCGCGCCAGCGGACGACGAAGGTGTCGTATTGCCAGTGCTCCATGTCGCCGACGAGGGCCGGAGTCTTGGTGAAGCGCATGACCAGCTTCCCGCCCGTTTCTTCGATCACGATGTCGCCGTACCAGGCGTCGGTGTAGGTCCCGGCATACTTGGCCAGGGGGAGCGAAGGCTTGGACGACGTGTCGCGGGAGGATGAGGCCCGGCCGACGGATTCGGCCGCGGCGGCCGCGCCCCGGGCCGCGACTTTGAGGAAGGCGGCCGTCCAGTCGGTCGGCGGGAGGCCGAGGTCGTGATCGACGAGGCTCATGGTCAGCGCCGTGAAGGCCTCGGTCGATTCGGCGTTCGTCAGGACGGCGATGCCGAGGTTCCGCTCGGGGAGCAGGGTGACCTCGGAGACATAACCGGGGAGGCCGCCCGTGTGGGTGACGACGCGTTCGCCGTGATAGTCGCGGATGTTGACGCCGAGCCCATAGGCGTTGATGTTCGAGCGCAGGCCCGTCAGCTCCGCGGGCGGGTTCGGGTTGGGCATGATGGTCACCGGGGTCTCGATCTGCCGGGCGGTCCGCTCCGAGTAGAGCGGCGTGCCGTCGGCGAGCCGGCCCCGGCTGAGACGGACGAGCAGCCACTTGGCCATGTCCTCGGCGCTCGAATTGATGCCGCCCGCGGGGTTGGTGTTGTCGCTCGTGAAGGGGGCGATGGGCCGGACGGCGCCCTCGACCTTGGCGTGCGGCGTCGCGACATTGCCGCCCTCCCCTGCGGCCGAGTGCCGGACGTTGCTGCCGGTCATGCCAACCTTCTTAAGAATGCGCTCGGCCATGAAGTCCTCCCAGGTCCGGCCGCTGACGTCCTGGATGAGCTCACCGGCCACTGTGTAGAGGACGTTGTCGTAGGCATAGGCGCTGCGGAACGAGGCCGCGGGCTTGATGAAGCGGATGCGCCGGGCCACCTCACGCCGGTTGTAGGTCGATTCCGGCCACCAGAGGAGGTCGCCGGCCCCGAGCCCGAGGCCGCTGCGGTGGACGAGGAGATCGCGGACCGTGAGCTCCCGGGTCACGTACGGATCGTACATCATGAACCACGGGATATAGTCGACGACGCGGCCGTCCCAGGCGATCTGGCCTTCCTCGACCAGGAGCCCGAGGGCGGTGGCCGTGAAGACCTTGGTGTTCGAAGCGATGCCGAAGAGGGTCTGGGCGTCGACCGGCGCGGGCTCGCCGAGCTTCCGCACGCCGTAGCCTTTGGCCAGCACGACCTTCCCGTCCTTGACGATGGCCAGGGCCAGGCCGGGGACCTCGAAGGCTTTCATGATCTTGGCCACGGTGGCCTCGATCCCGGGCGGGACGCCGGGGACCTTGACCGGGGCCGCGGCCGGCGCCGGGGCCGGGATCCAGGCCAGGGCGGCGAGAACGAAAGCCGCCAACGCGGCGGCGCGATGGATCGAACGGGATCGAGACATCGGGACCTCCTTTAAAAAACGAAAGTCATGATATCGCCGCCGGCGAGATGAGGTCAAGAAGAGGGTTTCCGGCGGATCTCCAGGAGCTCGATGGGCGCTTCGTGCTCGCGCCGCTTTTTCCGCATCGACGCCGCTAGACGCCCTCGGTGGTCTCGAAGAAATACGCCCCGAGGAAGAGCATGATCACGGCGAAACCGGCCATGGCCGCGAGGTCGACAAGGACCGGCAGGGCCGAGGTGCCGGTCAGGACGCCGCGCAGGCCGTCGACGCCGTAGGTCAGGGGATCGGCATAGGACAGGGCCCGGATGATCCAGGGGAAGTTCTCGAGCGGCGTCAGCGCTCCGGAGAGAAAGAAGAACGGGAAGATGACGAAATTCATGATGATGCCGAAGCCCTGCATGTCCTTCATCCGTGAGGCGAAGACGAGGCCCAGTCCGATGAACGTGAAGGCGATGAGCAGCATGAAGACGAGGCCGAACACGAACGCGAGCGGGCCGCGGAAGCGGAAGCCCATGAGGAGCGACGCCCCGAAGATGAGGAGCCCCTGGAGCATGGAGGTCGTCGTCCCGCCGGCGATGCGGCCGAGGACGAGCGAGACCCGGCTGACCGGGGCGACCATGATCTCCTTGAGGAAGCCGAACTCGCGGTCCCAGAGGACCGACATGCCCTGCAT
>CAZIQR010000308.1:0-2174 GCA_964541055.1 uncultured Eubacteriales bacterium | reverse complement strand
GGGGCCTTCTCGACCCTGTCGACGGCCAACTATTGGCTGAGCGATTCCTTTCCCGAGGACAGGGATTTTCGCTTGACGCTCGCCGATCAGTTCAAGCGGGTTCTCCTGCTCAGGGGCTGGCGGTTCGACTCGAACCAATTCTCGCTCAATTGGTCCCATATCCTCGCCGGGGCGGTCCATTACCAGTTCGGCCGGACGAACGGCCTTTCCTGGGTCTCGTCCTGGCTGATGGCCGTCGCGGGTTCGACCTGGTGGGAGATCGTCGGCGAGCCGAAAGAGGTCATCGCCATCAACGACCAGATCATGACCGGTCTTGGCGGCTTTGCCGTCGGCGAGCCTTGGTTCCAGATCGGGCATTTCCTCAGCCACGAGCGCGGCCTCATCCCCAAGGCCCTGAGCTTCCTCAACCCGGCGGTCAAGCTCAATCACTGGCTCGACCGGCGCAACGCCGAGAGCTATGCCCGGCCGGGCTGGCACGACTTCGGCTTGGCCGCCGGCGTGCGCCGGCTCTCGTCGGACGGCGCCGGGGCGGCCGGGCCGGATGCCTTTTTCGGGCTCCATGCCAGGCTCCTGGACCTGCCCGAACCGGCATCGCCGGGCATCCGCCGGGATCTTCTCCGGGACACCTATTTCTGCGAGGTCTCGCTGGATTATGCGGCCCGCGACGGTCACGCCGAGGAAACGAGGCTCATGACCAAGGCCGTGACGCTCGGCCGCCTGATCCAGAAGGTGGACGCCGCCGGCGGGGTCTCGAGCCTCTCGATCGGGCTCGGCTCGGCTTTCGAGCTGTTCAAGAAGCGGCCGATCGCGAGCTACGACGCCGTCCCGGTTCCCGTCAAGAGCGGCTCCGACGCCCTCCATCTCGACGAGCCGCGCCGCTTCACCGACAAACTGGCCGTTCTGCACGTCGCGGGCCCCGTCCTGGATTGGATCGTCCGCCGGGGCGACCTGAGGCTCTGGACAACGGTCGAGGCTTACGGGGATTTCGCCCTGGTCAACGCCCTGGCCCTCAACGATTATTCGCTCGGCCACGAGATCGCCGGACTGAAGACGACCGTCTTCTACTACGGCTACTATTACGGTTTCGGCGGCACGGCCTCGGCCAGCGCGCGGTTGGATTGGAGAGGCTTCCGGCTGAGCGCCCTAGCTTCGTCGAGCGCTTGGGGCTCGGCCGACGCCCTGCACAGGTTCCAGAGCGAGATCACGAACAACGCCCACCTCAGCGACGCGAGGACCCGGCTCGCGGCCGGCGCCGGCTGGAGGATCCCCGGGACGCCGATCGAGATCTTCGTCGATGTCGAGAGGATCGAGCGGTCGGGGCGTCTCGCAGGAACGGAGAGCCGGCGGGTCGAAAAAAAGGTTTATGCCGGCTTGGCCTTTTCGTTCTGAGGATCGGCTTCGACCTTTGCGCCGGCGAAAAAGACGGCCGAAAGCTCGGGCCACGAGCGCACGGTGACGACGTTCGGAGCGGTCACGCTCTCCCTCTTGGAGGAGTTCATGTGGACGAAGAGCTTCCGGGGGAATTCGGCCGAGAGGTGGGCCAGGGTTTCGGGGTCGTCGTCGATGTGGACGTCGATCGGCGCCGTCCGCAGGATCCGGGCCTTGAAGAGGTCGGCGTCCTCGCTGTCGACGTTGAAGAATTCCCTTTCGAACAGGTCTCGCCAGCCCTGCCGCTCGAGCCAGCGTTGGGCCAGGCCGACGCCCGCGCCCGTCCGGGATGTCAGGACGTAGAGCGTCCTGTCGGAGGAACGAAGCCGTCTGAGGATTTCGTCGGCGTGAGGAAAGGGACCGCGCAGCCGCTCGCTCAAGGCCCCGATGAGAGCCTTGAGGCCTTCACCGATAGGGGAGAGAAGAGGGATCGCTCGCTTGCGGGCCCTGGTCTTGACCCAGCGGCGGCCGAGGACAAGGGTCGACAGGACCCCGTCGAAATCGCAGGAAATCGATCGGACCTGGTCGAAGAGCGGGGGCGTCTCCGGCGGCGTCTCGCGGCGTTTGGGCTCCATGGATTCCTGTGCCTCTATTATCAGAGTTTTCGGTTCCGCTCGCAACAGCCCGGTCCGGCGGTGGCGCTTTATGCTAGAATAACGGCGAACCTCGCGCGCCTGTAGCTCAGCTGGATAGAGCGTCGGACTTCGAATCCGCAGGTCGCCCGTTCGAATCGGGCCAGGCGCGCT
>CAZIQR010000307.1:0-2207 GCA_964541055.1 uncultured Eubacteriales bacterium | reverse complement strand
TTCTCGAGTTCCGCGATCTTCGCGTTGATCTGGTCGAGCTGTTCGCGGAGCAGGCGGGCCTCGGCTTTCAAGGCGTCCATGTCGGACCCCGGCGCCGGACCGGGAAAGCCCGACCGGCCTCGGCCAAGCCCTTGCCCGGCACCCATCCCACGGCCCAAGCCTTGACCCATGCCCCGTCCCATTCCACGACCCGTGCCTTGACCCATGCCTTGACCCAAGCCGCGTCCCATCCCGCGGCCCATGCCTTGACCCATGCCTCCTCCTTCCGTTCCTTGGCCCGCTGTTCCTCCGCCGAAGCCCGCTCCCGCCCCTCCTCCCATGCCGGAGTGGGCCGGCGCGTTGGGCCCTTCCGCCGCCCGGGCGTTCTGTCCCCACAGGTACTGCTCGACCGCGCTCCGGGCCGTCCCGGCGGCCCCCGTAACAACCTCGATGCCCGCGGCGCCCAGGGTCTGGAAGGCGTTCGGACCGCAGCTTCCCGTCAGGACGGCCTTGGCCCCTTTCGAGGCCACGAGCTGGCCGGCCTGGATCCCCGCGCCTCCCGAAGCCTCGATAAAAGGATTCGCGACGGCCTCGAAAGCCATCGTGTCGGTATCGACGATCAGGAAGTAAGAGCAGCGCCCGAAGCGGGGATCGAGGGGATCGTCCAAGTCCGGCGACGACGCGGTCACCGCGATCTTCATGTTGTCCGGCCTTCCATCTCGAGGATCCTGGCTTCGACCGAGGCCAGCTCTTCCTTGAGATCATGGGCCTCCGCCTTCAGGAAATCGAGCTCCTGTTCGGGGGTCAGCGTGGAAGCTCCCCACGGGTCATAGGGAGTCTGAAAGCCGGGCATCGGGAACCCCGGGGCCGGCGGATAGGGCACCCGGCCCTGGAGCCAGGCGGCGTTCATGGCCGGCGTCGGCCAGGTCCCGGACCTCAGGTATTCGGCGCAGGGGCCGAGTCCGGAAGGCGACCTCCCCTCCCAGCCCGGCGAATGCCCGAAGCGCATCCAGCCCGGCAGGCCGGTCATTTTGTACATCCGGCGGTGCCTATTTCTCATCTTTCTTCGTCCCTTTCGGCTCCTTCTTCAGCTCGCTCAGCCGCTCTTTGACGCGGGCCAACTCGGCTTCGAGGAACTTGACCTCGTCGGCCAGGGCCGCTTCCTCCTCCGCTTTGGGCATGGCCCAAGCTCCCGGGTAGGGGCCATAGGGCACGGCGGGCGGATAGCCCCAAGAGCCCCATGCGCCCGGATGGCCGAACCGGCGGCCGCGACCCATGCCGGGCCCACGGCCGAATCCGCGGCCGAGCCCGAGGCCCCGCCCGAATCCCCTGCCGAAACCGGGCCCGGGTGTCATGTAGCCGGGCGCGGCATTCCCCGCGCAATAACCGAACGCGCGTCCGGTCCGAGGTCCGGCGCCCCAAGGTCCCGTGCGATCACCTGCTGGCATGATGTTATCTCCTTTCGAGGGATGTTTTATGGCCTAACGGCATTTCTCGCACAATCCCAGGAACTCGATATTGTGGTCCTGGATGACGAAGTTGTATTTCTTGGCGAGGGCGTCCTCCGTCTTCTTCACCAGCTCGAGCTCTTCCTGGACGAAATCTCGGTAGTCGATGATCAGGCCGCAGCGGGTGCAGATGAGATGGTGATGGTGGTCTTGCTGATCGACGCTCCGGAGTTGGTAGCGGCCCTGGCCGTCGCTCGAGGTGACCTTTTGAACGATGCCCAGGCGGTGGAGCAGCTCCAAGGTGCGGTAGACGGTCGCCAGCCCGAGGCCGGGAAAGGACGGCTGGAGCGTCGCGTAAATGTCCTTGGCGCTGAGATGGCTGCGGGCCCGGCTCAGAAGGTCGAGGATGGATTCCCGGGGCGCGGTCCAGCGGCAGACCCCCGCCCGGAACTGATGGTGCCATTGGTGCCTACCAGGCATATCGTGTCTCCGAGGATTTATTGATAACCATTATCATTCAATATAGGCCGCCGACGAGGCCATGTCAAGGGGGGAACGATCCTTTTTTGCGCTCAGGCTTCGGCCAGACCGACCACCCGGCGCGTCACCGATCCATTCCTGGAGGCGGCCAAGGTGTTCATCTGGACCGGAGAAAGACGATGCGCTGCCGGCCCGTCTCCGGATCCTCGACGAAGAGGACGACATACGGCGGCGACCAGACGGCGCCGGCGACGAGGGGCCCGGGGGCCTCGACGGGCTCGGCCTTTGTCCCGGTCCGGA
>CAZIQR010000306.1:0-2215 GCA_964541055.1 uncultured Eubacteriales bacterium | reverse complement strand
GTGATGGCGCCGGACCGCCTGAAGGAAGACCTGGGCCGGATCCGGCAGGCCGGGCGCACGGTGCATTTCCTGCCACCCTACCGGCCCGAGAACAAGCTGAAGCTGCTGGCCTGGTTAGGGGTCGATCCCGAGCGTGCCGCAGCCGGGGCCTCGGTGCCGTTCATCCGGGCCGTGGTCGAACAGAGGTCCGTCAAATCGCCCGAGGAAGTGGACGAGATCGAGAAAGCCGTGGACATCTCGGTCGAGATGCATCTCACGGCCCTGCGGATGGCCCGTCCCGGCGTCACCGAGGCCAAGATCGCCGCGGCCGTCCACCAGGTGGCCAGGGCCACGGGCGGCGACCTGTCGTTCCCGATCATCGCGACGGTCCACGGCGAGGTCCTCCACCAGCACGCCCAGACGGAGACCTTAAAGAGCGGCGGGATGTTCCTGCTCGACGCCGGCGCCGAGAGCGCGATGCACTATGCCGGCGACCTGTCCACGACCATGCCGGTCGACGCCCGGTTCACGGAGCGCCAGAGGGACGTCTATCGCATCGCCCTCGCCGCGCACGAAACGGCCAAGGAGGCCCTCAAGCCGGGCGTGCCCCACCTCGACGTGCACTTGGCCGCTTGCCGGACGATCGCCGGGGGGCTCAAAGACCTCGGCCTGATGAAGGGTGACCTCGACGATGCCGTCCGGCGGGGGGCCCATGCCCTGTTCTTTCCCTGCGGCGAGGGCCACTTGATGGGGCTTGACGTTCACGACATGGAGGACCTGGGCGAGATCTACGTCGGCTACGAGGGCCGTCCCAAGAATACCCAGTTCGGCCTAAAGTCGCTGCGTCTGGCCCGGCCCCTGCGGCCTGGATTCGTGGTCACCGTCGAACCCGGGATCTACTTCATTCCCCAGCTCATCGACCAGTGGCGAGCCGGGAACCTCTTCCCGGAATATCTCAACTACGACCGCATCGAGGCCTACAAGGGATTCGGCGGCCTGCGGAACGAAGAGAACGTGCTCATTACAGCGTATGGTCATCGCGTCCTGGGGCGCAAGAAGCCCCTGACCGTCGAAGAGGTCGAGTCGGCCCGCCGGTCCTGATCCCCGATCAATCGGGCACGATGCGGACCGTGAGGGCGGACCGGGACTCGATCGGAAGGAAAACGATCAGGTTGTCGCCCTCGAGCCGCCGGTCCAGACCGACACGGGCCTCCGGGCATTCCTTGCCGTTCACGAGGACCCGGGGCGTCCCGCCGTTCCAACCCTGAACGCGAAGAACGGGATGGATGACCGGGGTGGAGGCCTCGGCCATCAGGCGGACCTCGAAAGGTTTAGGCTGGCCCCCCGTGTTGACGATCTGATAGCAGCGCTGGCTGCGGTCGTAGCCCTCGGACCGGATATCGGGATCTGTCAGAACCAGCTCGGCCGGAAGGGCCCAGGCCCGGCCGAAGGCGACGACCTCGGGGACGGTCCAGTCGGTCATGCCGTACAGACCGTTCCAGTACTCCCGGTCGCCCTTTTCGTGGATCACCGGATCGGAGATCGGGAAGCTCGAGCAATGCGAGGGCCGGTCCGACGTCAATGTCGTCCGGCCGTCGCAGCGGGCCTGGCCGACCGGGAAATGGTTGCAGCCGCTGGCCCGGCCGTAAGACGCGAGGTTTTCGAAGCGGAGGGACATCTTGTTGCCCGGCTCGAAGCAGATGAAGGGCTTGTTCTGCGATTTGAACTGGTACTGCTGCACGGTGTAGGGATGAGTGACGTCCCAGCTGAAGGGGCCGTACGGGGGGACGTTGGGGTTCTCGACGAACGATACTTTGGCCGTCTTGCCGTCGTAGTCGGCGACGGTCACATAGTCCTTCTCGAGCAGGTCGGACACGATCTGCCCGGGATGGAGCAGGGCCAGCGTCTCCTGGAATTGCCGCAACTCGCCGAGCGTTCCCGTCTTCCAGCTGACCTTGCGGATGGCGCTGGCGTCGGGATAAATATAGTAGTATTCGTCGATCCAGCATTCCCAGCCGGTCTTGGGATCCGCATTCCACGTGTGGTCGTACGCGCTGACGGGGGCGTAGCGCCAGTGGACGACGACGCGGGCTTCCGTATTCTCGATGACCCGGACGTGGGAGAAGCGGCAGTGGCGGTCCTGCATGTGCTCGAAGCAGCCCTCCCGGTCGCTCTTCGCGTTCTCCCAGGTCTCCACGCTCTGATCGGACATCCAGTTCTCGTTCTCGGAGACCCA
>CAZIQR010000305.1:0-2247 GCA_964541055.1 uncultured Eubacteriales bacterium | reverse complement strand
AAGGGCATCGAGGTCTACAAGCTGACGAGCTGGGTCCAAGGCCCGGTCATGCTCCAGGCCCTGAACATGCTCGAGTCGGTCGACCTCAAGTCGCTCGGCTACAACAGCGCCGCCTACATCCACACGCTTTACCAAGTCATGAACCTCGCCTTCGCCGACCGCGATTTCTACTACGGCGACCCCTACTTTCCGCCCGCGGAGCCGCTCCGCGGCCTGCTCTCGAAGTCCTATGCGAAGGAGCGGGTCAGGCTCCTCCGGCCGGACCGTAACGATCCGGACGTCGCCCCGGGCGATCCCTATCCCTTCCAGGGCGAGACCAACCCTTATCGGGCCGACCTCGACCGCTGGCTCGAGTGGGGAAGAGGGAACGCCGCGGCCCTCGGTCCGAAGGAGGCCGAAGCCGTCGAGGCGGCCTTCCGCGCCGGCACGACCTCGATCCAGGCCGCCGACAAGGGGGGCTGGGTCGTCTCCGTGACGCCGAGCGGCGGCTGGGTGCCATGCGTCCTCGCCGGCCGGACCGGCGTGGGCATGAGCCAGCGGGCCCAGAGCTTTGTCCTCGACCCGAGCCAGAACCCGTTCAACGTCATCGAGCCGGGCAAGAGGCCGCGGGCGACCCTCACGCCCGGCTTGGCCCTCAAGGACGGAAAGCCCTTTCTGTCCTTTGCCGTCCAGGGCGGAGACACCCAGGACCAGAACCTTCTCCAGTTCTTCCTCGACGTCGTCGAGTTCGGCATGACCGTCCAGCAGGCCTGCGAGGCGCCGAACATCAACAGCTACCAGATGCACGACTCGTTCTCCGACCATATGGCCTACCCGGGCAAGCTCGACGTCAACGAGTCCGTCCCGCCCGAGGTCCGCGACCGGCTCAAGGCCATGGGCTACGTCCTCTCGGTCAAGAAGTACACGTCCGGCCCGATCAACGCCATCTACTTCGACCGGGCCCACGGCACGTTCTGGGGCGGCAGCAGCAACTACGGCGAGGATTACGGCATCGCCTGGTAGGATCTGATCAAGCTCTGCCGCGAACGGTCGATTGACTACGCGACGGCCAAACCCTATATTTACGAGAAGTCGACCCACGACACGATCAAGGCCCTGCCCCGCTAGCCGCGAGGCCCCCGGCGCCGGGCCCAGCCCGGGTCGGCGGAGGCCCGCATGAAATATCTGATCATCCCGGCGCTTCTGCTGGCGCTCGTCCTCCTGCAGGTCCGGGCCGGCTCGGTCCCGGAAACGCTGCGCCCGCTCGAGGCCTCGTCCGTCGCCGCGCCGCCGGCGGCCGCGCCAAACGCCCATTACCCGTCCAACCGTCCGCCCCTGACCGTCAGCCCCCTGGTCAAGCTGCCGGTCGGAACGGTCGAGCCGCGGGGCTGGCTAATGGCCCAGCTCCAACTCATGCGGGACGGCTTTGTCGGCCATCTCGCCGAGATCAGCAAGTTCCTGGCCGCCGACAGCGGCTGGATGACCCTCAAGGGCAAGGGCTGGGAGGAGATGCCGTATTGGCTCAAGGGCTACGGCGACCTCGGCGACCTTCTCAAGGACGCGGCCATGAGGAAGGAGACGGAGCGCTGGATCGGCCAGGCCTTCAAGTCCCAGGACCGGGACGGCTATTTCGGCCCGGTCGACAACCGGGGCGCGAACGACCTTTGGCCGAACATGGTCATGCTGGCCGCTCTCCAGAGCTATTACGAGGCGACGGGCGACCGCCGGGTCCTCTCGCTCATGTCCCGCTACTTCCAATATGAGTTCCACCTGCCGGCCGCGGAGCTGCTGCCGGGGAGCTGGCAGAAGCTCCGCGGCGGAGAGAACCTGGAAAGCGTCTATTGGCTCTACAACCGGACCGGCGAGTCGTTCCTCCTCGACTTCGCCCGCCGTCTCTATGCCCGCACGTCGGATTGGGCCGCGCCCATCCTCAGCGCCGAGCGGGACGCTCATTGGACCGAAAGCTCGTTCTATCACGGCGTCAACATCGCCATGGGCTTCCGCTACCCGGCCGTCGCCTACCAGCAATCGCGTGACCGGCGGCTGCTCGAGGCGGTCGAGCGCAACTACCGCCAGGTCCTCGACCGGTACGGCCGGCAGCCGGGCGGCCTCTTCGGGGCCGATGAGAATATCCGTCCGGGCAAGGACGACCCCCGGCAGGGCGGCGAGACCTGCACCATGGTCGAGTTCATGGCCAGCTTCGAGGCCCTCCTGAAGATCAGCGGCGATCCCGTCTGGGCCGACCGGGCCGAGGAGATCGCCTTTAAC
>CAZIQR010000304.1:0-2266 GCA_964541055.1 uncultured Eubacteriales bacterium | reverse complement strand
CTAGAAGGAAGTGGTGAAAACTGTAAAAGTGGAGGTTTGACCCCGTCTTGAGGTCGCTTCCCGCCCTACATTTTGTATTTGCCGAAATCTTCCGGCCGCAGTGTCTCGAGCCATTTCCGCAGCTTCTCGGAGGATTCGACCTTCTCGTCGAACTTCAGGCCGTTGGCTTTCTTGACGACCTCGTCCTCGACGAAGATGGGCGAGCTCATCCGCAGGGCCAGGGCGATGGCGTCGGAGGGCCGGGAGTCGATGACGATGGCCTCGGCGTCCCGGCGGCAGTGGATGAGGGCAAAAAAGGTGTTGTTCCGGACGTCGTTGACGACGATCTTCTCGATGCCGATGCCGAGCTTCTCGAGAAAGCTCTTGAGAAGGTCGTGGGTCATGGGCCGAGGGGTGGGCACGTTCTCGATGGTCAGGGCGATGGCGTTGGCCTCGAAGACGCCGATCCAGATAGGCAGGATCTGCTCGTTGCGGGGGTTCTCGAGAACGACGATCGGCATCTTGGAGATCGGGTCCACGACGAGACCCTTGACCTTCATCTCGATTTCCATTGGCGCCACGTACCGCATCTAATATAGGTGGCGGATCGGGGGTTGTCAAATTCGCCCTCGGGCTGTCCTCCTCTGTCGCTGCGGTGATTTTTCACGCCTGCCCGTTCGCCGAATTCGGCGCCAAAACAACTCGCTCGGCGTGCGCTACGCCTCGCTCAAACACGTTTTAGCGGTTTCCCCCGAAACTCCCCTCGTCCGGCTCCGGACAGGCTAAATCACCGCTGATGCTCCCTCAGACGACAGCACTCGGGCTGCCAAGTGGTCGATACGCTCGTCTTTAAAACAGCGACATTTGGGGAGACGCGGCTTCGGCCTGGGCCCCCCCGCCGAAGATCCGGATCTGACCGAACTCGCCGTCGTGCCCGGGCACGATCGAGACCTGCCCCTTGCGCATCCGGTCCACGGCCTCGGCGACCTTCTCCGGCGCGACGCGGGCCAGCTCCGCCGCGGGGACCTCGGTCAGGATGGTGTGTTCGTCCCCGAACTCCCGGATGAAGCGGAAGTAAAGGTCGGTAACGCTCTGGGTCTCGGGGGTCTTGCCGATCGCCTCGGCGATGACCTCGTTGAGGGGGATGAGGTTCTTGTAGGGGGACGCGTCCCGGCGGCGCCTCGCCGGGCCCGCGGTCGGCCAGCTCCTCGACCCGGTGCAGGACCCCGATCGTCAGCTTCTTGCCGCACTTGGGGCAAAGGTCCGACGTCCTCAGGCTCTCGCGCGGCGCCGAGACGACGCCGCACTTGCGGTGCCCGTCATAGTGGTACTTGCCTTCCTCGGGGAAGAACTCGACCGTGTAGAGGAACTTGGCCGGGTCGTTCGTCCGCAGGGCGTTCATGAGGCCGCGGAAGCTGAAATCGGTGTCGAAGGCGTTGGCCTCGCGCCCGATCTTCGAGGGGGAGTGGGCGTCGGAGTTCGAGACCAGGGCGAAGCGGTCCAGGGCCGAGAGCCGCCAGTTCATCGGCGGGTCCGAGGACAGCCCCGTTTCCAGGGCGAAGATCGAGGGCGTCATCTCCTCGAAGCACTCCTCGATCGAGTCGAAGCCCGAGTTGGCCCCGAAGAGGGAGAACCAGGGCGTCCAGATGTGCGAGGGGATGACCACGGCCCGCGGCGCGGTCTCGGCGACCATCCGGCAGAACAGCCGGACGTCCAGGCCGAGGATGGGCCGGCCGTCCGAGACGAGGTTGCCGACCGCCTGGAGGCGCCGGTTGATCCGCTCGACCGTCTCGAAGTCCGGGGCCAGGACCATGACGTGGATCTTACGGACCTTGCCGCCCTTCGAATAGATGAAGCTCAGCTCCGAGGAGAGGATGAACGCGACCGGGCGGGCGAGGACGGGGAGGCCTTTGAACGGCGGGGCGTCGAAGGCCGTCGTCGCCGGCTTGAGCTTGAGGAAGCCGTTCCCCATCGGCTCGAGCTTCTCCTTCATCAGGAAGAGCCACTCGGGATGGGTGAAGTCGCCGGTGGCCAGGAGCGAGATGCCCTTGATCTTGGCCCAAGGCGCGAGCGTGTCGAGGACCATGTCCCGCGACGTGGCCCGCGAATATTTCGAATGGATGTGGAGATCGGCCAGGAACTTCATGACGATGGACTCAGTTTAGGAAAACGAAAAGGCGATTGCAAGCGCTTTCGCGCCTCCCGGCGCGGCCCGCGGCGAGCCCCGCGGACGCGTCTTGAAAAAGGGGTGCGGGGGGCGTATGCTGGATAACCGCGCCGCGGAATC
>CAZIQR010000303.1:0-2267 GCA_964541055.1 uncultured Eubacteriales bacterium | reverse complement strand
AGAGGGAGCTCGCGGACGATGTCAGCCCCCAGCTGGACCCGCTCGGCGACGTCGCGCTCGCCGCGGATCTTCTCGTCGGTCAGGATCTGGATGTCGAGCAGGCCGTCCGAGTGGAAGCCGGTCCGGAAATAGTTCATTTCAGCCAGCGACAGGCTCCAGCCCTGGAGCCAGGTTTCGAGCTCCTTGCGCTGCCGGCCGTTGCCCGTGAACTGGAGGACCATCCGGATCGGGCTGCAGGGGTCGGCTTCGCCGCCGTCCGACGGGTCGACCAAGTAGATCCCGCGGACCCCCCACTTCGGAGCCCCGAGGAAGAAAGCGATGCGCTCGGCCATGCGGGACCGCCAACGGTATTGGTCCTCGTCCTCGCGGCTCATCGGCCCCGCGGCCGGGCAGGCCGTCCGGACGATGGCCTCCGGGGCCGAGAAGTAGCCGACCGCCGCGCCGAGGTCCGCGTTCATGACCACCCGCAGGACCTTGCCGCCGGTGGCCTCGAGGACGTCGATGACCTTGAGGGCCTCCGTGAGCCCGGCGCACTCGGGGCACATCTCGGCGAGCTTGTTGGGCGACGCGGCCAGGAACCTGTCGTTGAACTTGATCCCCTCGTCGTCGGGATAGAGCGGCAGGTAGCGGATGCCCGATTCGACGAGGTCCTGGAAGAAATGCGTCCCGAACGAGACGTCCGGGACGTAGTTGCCCTTCTTGCGGGCGACCTCGATGAGCATGGCCGAGTTGTTGATCTCCGAGTAGGTGACCCGGACGCCGAGCTTGATGTCGCCGCGGCTGCCCCACCTCCCCGGCCCCATGAGGATGAACTGGCGCCGGGGCAGGATCTTGTTGAGCTTGCCCACGGCCTGGCCGACGGCGACGAGGTCGGCGAGGTCCGCCAGGTCGCCGTAGCGGTCGGGATCGACGTAGACGATGTGGGTGATGTCGGCGACGCGGCCGTTCGAGACGTGCTTTTTGGCCGTGAACAGGACCTGGCCGTCCGGGAGGTTCGTGGGGATCTCCATGGCCACGTCGTCGGCCGCCTGGCTCTGGGGCCGGCACTGGAGGAGATAGAAATCCGTCCCCGTCGAGGCGAACTCGATATCGACCGGGACGCCCATGGCGCGGACAGGGTCTTGAGGATGGCCTCGAGCTGGAGCATGAAGGGGCTGCCGGTGATGAGGCCGTCGAAGGTGACCACGGAATCGGCCCGGTCGAGGTCGGTGGCCAGGCCCATCGGCCTCTGGAGCAGCCCGTCCTTGTAGATCGAGAAGACCTTGGTCAGGGCCGGGAAGTCGTGACCGACCTCGCGCAGGAGGTCGTGGATGTCCTTGGTCGTGAACGTATTCTCCTCGAGGTCGATCCGCCAGCCCTGCTTGCCGCTGGCCGCGGCCCGGCGCTCGTCGCTGATCTCCTCGTACATGCTGCGCAGCCGCTGGTGGAGGATGAAGTGGCCGATCCGCTCGGAGATGGATTGGATGAGCTTGATCTCGCCCTTCATGAACGGGCCGCAATCGCTCTCCGGGGTCGGCTTCTTATAGGAGACGCACAGGCGCCCGACCGTCGCGTCCTGGACGCGGATGTCGGCGCAGTGGGTGTAGGGGGTTTCCTCGTAGTCGGGGCTCTCGAAGATGTCCGAGCCGTAGGTGATCTGGGCCTGGCAGCAGTCGGGGTATTGCCAGCCCGGCGGGACGGCCTCGACGACCTGGCGGAAGACCTCCTCCAGGGGCACGTCGTAGATGCTGAGGATCTCCTCGATGCGGTACAGGCAGCTGAGCTCCTTGGCCCGCTCGTGGAGCGTCGAGAACAGGGTGTTGACGGCCGTCGGCGTGCGCGGGTTCGACATATCGCGGCGTCCCTCCTTGGCCGCCCGGGCGGCCCTCTCCGTCACGGCCGCGGGGCCGTGTCATCGAAAAAGGCCCGCCCCGCTCCCCGGGGAGGCCGGAGAGCGGGACGGGACCGACGTCGCGAATTCAGAGGACGATCAGACCCAGCCGCGGTTCTTGCAAGCGTCGGCGACGCGGCTCACGGAAATGACGTAGGCGGCATCGCGCATATAGAGCTTGCGCGTCCGGGCCAGCTCGCTGACGGCCTTGAAGGCGGCCGTCATCTTCTCGTCGAGCCGGGTCAGGACCTCGTCCTTGGTCCAGAAGTAGTTCATGTTGCACTGGACCTGCTCGAAGTAGCTGCAGGTGACGCCGCCGGCGTTGGCCAGGAAGTCGGGGATGACGAAGATGCCCCGCTTCTTGATGACCTCGTCGGCCTCGGGCGTCGTCGGGCCG
>CAZIQR010000302.1:0-2282 GCA_964541055.1 uncultured Eubacteriales bacterium | reverse complement strand
GGTTCTTGAGCGCGGCCCGGATCTCCCGGTCCGTGTCCCTCTTCTTGATGGCTTCCCGCTTCTCGTGCTCCCGCTTGCCCCGGGCCAGGGCGATCTCGACCTTGATCCGGCCCTTGTCGGCGAGGTAGACGCGGGTCGGCACGAGGGTCAGCCCCCGTTCCTGTGTCTTGCCGGCCAGCCGCTTGATCTCGCGGCGATGGAGCAGCAGCCGGCGGTCGCGCAGCGGATCGTGGTTGAAGATGTTGGCCGGCTCGTAGGGGCTGATATGGCACTTGACGAGAAAGACCTCGCCGTTCTTCACCTCGGCGTAGCACTCTTTGAGGCTGATGCGCCCGGCCCTCACGGACTTGACCTCGCTGCCGACGAGGGCCAGTCCGGCCTCGAAGGTCTCGAGGATCATATAGTCGTGAGAGGCGGTCTTGTTGACCGCGACGGTCTTCATGGCCGGGCCCGCTCCTCGAGCGGGATGGGAGCGACGTCGACGAGGGCGATGCGCCGCTTGATCATCTTCTCGACCGTCAGCCGGAAACCGTTGAAGTCGAACGCGTCTTTCTCCTTGGGCAGGCGGCCGCATTGGGCCAGGACGAAGCCGGCCAGCGTCGTGTAGTGCTTGCGCTCGGGAATGCGGAGGTCGATGAGGGCGTTGACATCCTTGACCGGGGCCGCGCCGGCGATGCGAAAGCGCCCGTCGTCCATCCGGGTGAACCAAGTCCCGGCCTGCTCGTCGTGCTCGTCCTGGATCTCGCCGACGATCTCCTCGATGATGTCCTCGAGCGTCACCAGCCCGTCGACGTTGCCGAACTCGTCGACGACGAGGGCCATGTGCACGGCCTTCTCCTGCATCTGCCGGAGAACGCGCTCGAGGGAGGCCGTCTCCGGGACAAAGAGGGCCGGGCGGAGGATGCCCTTAACAGCAAGCTCTTTTTTATCAATAAGATAACCAATGACATCTTTGCCGAAGATGATCCCTTCGATGCTGTCGAGCCGGCCCCGGAAGACCGGATAGCGCGAATAGCCGGCGGTCCGGATCGTGGCCAGGACGTCGTCCGGCCGCGAGTCGATCTCGATGGCCCGGATCTCCGGCCGCGGCACCATGATCTGCTTGACCGGGCGGGACCCGAGCTCGACCGCGCCCGAGACGATGCGCCGACGGAGCGAGGACAACCCCCGCGCGCCGGCGTGAAGAGCGAGCCGGGCTTCCTCCTCGTTGAGGGCGCGGGTGGCGGCCGACGATCGGGACGACGGCACGACCAGGTGCGTCATGAGATTGAAGAATTTGACGACCGGGGCGAGCCCGAACATGGCCGCCCGGATCGGATAAGCCATGTTCGTCGAAGTCCGGAGGGCGTTGTGGGCGGCGAACGTCTTGGGATTGATCTCCCCGAAAACGAGCAGGAGCAGCGTCGTGGCCACGGTCGCGTAAACGATGGCCCGGCCCCGGCGCGCTTCCGGCAGGACGGAGACGAAGACGGAGGTGGCGATCGAGGCGGCCGCGGCGTTGACGAGCGTGTTCCCGATCAGGATCGTCGCCAGGAGCTCGTTCGTCCGGGACTTGAGCTTCCGGGCCAGGGCGGCTCGCTTGGAGCCCTGGCGCTCACGCGCCTCGAGCGAATAGGGATTGACGGCGATGAACGCCGTCTCCGCCGAGGAGAAGAACGCGCTCAAAGCGACGCACAAGAAGAACAGAAGGATCCCCGTCAGGAGCATGGGCGTCCGTTCAGGCGGCGCAGCGGGTCTTGCCGTTCTTGAACGACCGGGAGAGCGCGGCCTGGAGCTTCTCTTCGATCTTGGCCGCCGGCGAAGCCACCGCCTCGGAGATCTCGGAGATGATGAGCTCCCTGGCCTTCTCCATCATCTTCTTCTCCCGGAACGAGAGCGGCTTCTGGAGGCTCAGGTAGTAGAGGCTCTTCAGGACCGTGGCCATATCGAAGAGCGTCCCCGACTTCATCAGGTTGAGGTGCTCCTTGTATCGCCCCTTCCAATCCGAGGTGACGTCGACGGCCCCGTCCCCGATGAACTGGAAGAGCTTGCGGATGGATTCTTCCGTCATCGGGCGGCGGATGCCCATCTCCGCGGCCTCAGAGCTGGGCAGGGTGACCAGGGTGTTGTTGGAGATGATCCTCAGGTTGAAGACCGTGAACCGCTCCCCGTTGTAGGCCTCTTCATGAATGGCTTCGACGACCCCAAGGCCCTGATTGGGGTAGATGACCTTGTCGCCGATTTTCAGTGACTTCATCTCAAGATATTATACCCCAAAACAGGGGGGTGAGTCAACGCGCCTC
>CAZIQR010000301.1:0-2289 GCA_964541055.1 uncultured Eubacteriales bacterium | reverse complement strand
GCCATGGTCCCGAACGTTGCCTCCTCCGGCTTGACCTTGCGCGAGGACATGGCCAGGCCGCGAAGGGTGGCGGTCTTCTTGATCTCGTTGACGTTCAGGCCGAACCTGTCGTGGCCGAGGCCTTCGACCGCGCCGGCGCCGTCGAAGCCGATGGGATTGATCATCGAGCCGGCGATCGTGACCTTGGCCGGCGCGGGCCCGGTGTTCTTGACCCGGAAGCGCAGGACGAAAGCCGGGATGCCGGAGGCGTCGGGGTCGAGGGGGACGAGAGGATTGAAGGCCTCGAGCCGGACCTCGAGCGGGACCGCGCTGTCGGAGAGCTCGACCTCCGCGAACGGATATTCGCCCTTGAACCGCGCCTTTTCCATCCGGGGCAGGCCGGGCACGAAGACGCGCTTGAATCCGAAGCCGGCCGTGAACGGCGGCTCGAGCGGACCTTCGAGGACGCGGACGAGCTTCGTCCCCGCCTGCTCGACGTACACGGCGAAGAACGTGAAGGGCATGTGGACGCCCTTGCCGGGCCGGTTGAAGATCTCCCAATCGCGGAGGTTGCCGCGGCCGCCGAGGGAGATCGTGCCGGTGCCGATGCCGCCGAGCGGGAAGGCGACCTCGTTCAAGGACCGGCCCTCGAAGGCTCGGACAGGGCCGGCCTGAAAAAGCTCTTCACGGCTGAAGGCGGGCGAGGCCTGAGGGCCGCCCGAAGCGAGGGAAGTCAGGATCAGGACAAGGAGGACGGTTCCTCCGAAACGGGCTCTGTGATCAGCGCGCACGATCCCTCCTCGACGAAGGATTGGCCTGCGGGGGCAGGGGGACGCAGAAAAAGATAGGATTTTAGTAACGGAAGCGGCGGCGAATGTCAATCGCCGGCGCGGGCTAGCCCGTCACGGACTTGTTGCGGCGGTCGAGGATGCGCTCGATCTTCCGCTCCATGTCGCCGGTGTGGCTTCCCTGCCAGAAGACCTTGTCGCAGCCGGGGCAGAGGGCGAACGCGGCGGCGTGCTCGCCGACATAGGGCGTGACGAGGTTTTTGGCCCGCTCCCGGGTGATGGGTTTGAGCGGCATGTTGCAGGCGACGCAGCGGGTGTTGGTCCGGACCTTGTCCCAGAGCCCGAGCTCGTCGAGGACCTGGACGACCTGGTCTTCCCAATCGTCGCTGCGGATGAAGAGGCGGTTGGGCCTTTTCGCGGTGCGCTCGATGAGCCCGGTGTCGCGGGTGAGGAGGACGCGGTTCTCGCGCCGGGCGATGGCCGCGAGTTCGCTGTCCTCGGCCTTGGAGAGATAGACGACGTCGAAGCCCAGGATGCGGAGCCACTTGGCCAGGCGGCCGAGCATGCAGTCGGCGACGAACATCATGGGGCGCCCCCGCTGTCCATTATAGACCGAGGAACTGAACGACGAGGCCGGAGACGAAGATCATCAGGCCGGCCAGGGCGTGCGAGTATCGTTCGAGCTTGCCCAGCTTGACGAAGCTCGCCCCGAACGAGACGGCGGCGATGATGGCCAGCATCGTGGCGATCGTGACCAATCCGAAAGCTCCGGCGACGAGGACGACGCCGGCCGTACTGTGGCGGGCGGCAGGGTACATGACGAGCGGGATGAGCGGCTCGCAGGGGCCGAAGACGAAGATCGTGAAAAGCACCCAGGGCGTGATGTTGGCCTTGCGCGGGACTTCCCCGTGGAGATGGGCGTGCTCGGCCAATTCGTGCGTGTGCGTGTGGGCGTGCTGGTGGACGTGCACGTGGGCCGGATCGTGGGGCCCGAGGTCGGGCCCGTGCGGGTGAACGTGATCTTCCTCGTGGTCGTGAAGGTGCGGATGGGTGTGCGGCTTGCCGCGCCAGGCCCGGCGCAGACCCCAGATGAAGTAGGCCAGGCCGAAGCCGATGAGGAGCCAGGCGGCGATCGCGCCGCGGGCCGATTCGACGCCCTCGAGCCTGGCCACGGCGATGCCGAGAGCGACGCCCACGAAGCCAAGGACGACCGAGCTCAGGATGTGGCCGAGCCCGGCGAAGAACGAGACGAGGAGCGTCTTGCGCAGGGTCCAGTTGCGGGCCCGGCCGATGACGATGAACGGCAGATAATGATCGGGGCCGATGACGGTGTGGACGAGGCCGAGGCCCGCGGCCGTGCCGGCCAATAGCCAGATCTCGCGAGTGATCATCGGCCTCCAGGCCCACGCTCACGGAAGGGCCGCGAGCGGGGGAGAAAAAAATGGTGGACGGTAGGAGACTCGAACTCCCGACCTCAGCGTTGCGAACGCCGCGCTCTCCCAACTGAGCTAACCGCCCACTC
>CAZIQR010000300.1:0-2302 GCA_964541055.1 uncultured Eubacteriales bacterium | reverse complement strand
GGCAGCCTGGCCGCGCCGATCGTCAACACGGCCATCGCCGGGGCGGTCATCAAGATCCTCGGCCTGACCAAGATGGAGTTCCTGGCCGCGGCCATCCGCGAAGGCCTCTCCATCAAGCCCGAGGACAACGTCAAGGCCGCCCAAGAAGCCTACGACAAGGCCTGAGGAGCCATCCATGAGACCCAAGAAAGCGAAAAAGGTCGTCTTCCATTCGGCCGAGGAGATGCCGGTCATGATCTGCTCGGTCGGCCATCAGACCCACAACCTGACCGGGGCCTGGCGGAACATCCGGCCGGAGGTCGACCGCAGCAAGTGCATCAAGTGCGGCATCTGCTGGAAGTTCTGCCCCGAGCCCGCCATCGACGTCGTCGACGAGTGGCCGGTCGTGGACTACGATTACTGCAAGGGCTGCGGCATCTGCGCCGAGGAATGCCCGCAGAAGTGCATCGTCATGGTCGAGGAGCGGAAATGAAAAAAGTCATCATGGGCAACCACGCGCTGTCCTACGGCGCGATGCTCTCCCGGTCGCAGGTCATCTCCGCCTATCCGATCACGCCCCAGACCCAGGTCGTCGAGCTGCTCTCGGAGATGTGCGCCGACGGCACCCTCAACGCCCAGTTCATCAAGGTCGAGTCCGAGCACTCGGCCATGGCCTCCTGTATCGGCGCCTCGGTGGCCGGGGCCCGGGCCTTCACGGCCACGTCGTCCCAGGGCCTGGCGCTGATGCACGAGATGCTCCACTGGGCGGCCGGCGGGCGGCACCCGATCGTCATGGGCAACGTCAACCGCTCCATGGCCCCGGGCTGGTCGATCTGGACCGACCAGAACGACAGCCTCTCGCAGCGGGACACGGGCTGGATGCAGTTCTACTGCGCCTCGAACCAGGAGGTCGTGGACACGGTCATCCAGGCCTTCAAGGTCGCCGAGCGGCTGATGATCCCGGCCATGGTCATCCTCGACGCCTTCGCCCTCTCGCACACCTACGAGGTCGTCGACGTCCCGGACCAGGCGCTCGTGGACCGGTACCTGCCGCCGTTCAAGCCCGAGATCAAGCTGACCCCGGCGGACCCGCGGGCCTTCGGCGGGCTGACCGGGTCGGAGCACTACATGGAGCTCCGCTACAAGCTCGAGAAGGCCATGGAACAGGCGCCGGCCCTGATCGAGGAGACCGGCCGCGAGTACGGAAAGATCTTCGGCCGCGGCCTCGGCCTCGTCGATCCCTATCGCTGCGACGACGCCGACTTCGTCTTCGTCACCTCGGGCACGGCCGGCTACACGGCCCGGGTCGCGGTCGACGAGCTGCGGGCCTCAGGGCTCAAGGCCGGGAACCTGCGCATCAAGGTCTTCCGGCCCTTCCCCTTCGACCGCGTCCGCGAGGTCCTGGCCAAGGTCAGGAAGGCGGCCGTCGTCGACCGCAACTGCTCCTACGGCGCGGGCGGCATCTTCTACCAGGAGGTGAAGTCCGCGGTCTACGGCCGGGCGGGCATGCCGCCGCTCTTCGGCTACATCGCCGGTCTCGGCGGGCGCGACATCACGGTCGACTCGTTCAAAGAGGTCGCGGCCGACGCCCTGGCCAAGGACAAGGCCGAAGAGGAGATCGTTTGGATCGGAGTCAAGAAATGAGCACCGAAGTCAAGAAAGAGAAGAAGTTCACGATGACCCTGCCGGCCGACGAGCTGATGGCCTGCGGCCACCTGGCATGCCAGGGCTGCGGCGCGACGCTGGCCATGCGCTACATGCTCAAGGCCCTCGGGCAGAAGACCATCCTCTGCATCCCGGCCTGCTGCTGGGCCGTCATCGACGGGCCCTACCCCTACTCGTCCATGGACGTGCCGATCTACCACTGCGCCTTCGAGACGGCCGCGTCGACGGCGACGGGCGTCAAGGCCGGCCTGGAGATGACGGGCGACGGCGAGACGACGGTCGTGGCCTGGGCCGGGGACGGCGGCACCTTCGACATCGGCATCCAGGCCCTGTCGGGGGCGGCCGAGCGGAACGAGGACATCATCTACGTCTGCTACGACAACGAAGCCTACATGAACACGGGCATCCAGCGGTCGTCGGCGACGCCCTACGGCGCGTGGACGACGACGACGCCGGTCAAGCACTTCAAGAGCCGGCCGAAGAAGGACATCGTGGCCATCATGGCCGCCCACCGCATCCCCTACATCGCCACGGCCAGCGTCGCCTACCCCGAGGACTTCGTCAAGAAGTTCAAGAAGGCCAAGGAGATCAAGGGGACGCGCTTCTTCCACGTCTACGCGCCCTGCCCGACGGGCTGGAAGAGCCGGCCGGAGGACAC
>CAZIQR010000299.1:0-2356 GCA_964541055.1 uncultured Eubacteriales bacterium | reverse complement strand
ACGGGATTTTGAGTCCCGCGCGTCTGCCAGTTCCGCCACACCGGCACGGCTCGATCACTATAGGGGAAAAAAGGCGCCTTTTCAAGGAACAGGAGCAGGAAATCGGGGACACGTACCGATTTCGGAAAATCGTTACATGTCCCCGATTTCCTGCTATATTCTGCCCATGCCGACGCCGGAGCGGATCGAGAAGGTCGAGCGGGTCCTGGCCCATCGCCAGGCCGACCTGCGGGTCGTCCTCGAAAGCGTGACCGTCGCCCACAACGCCAGCGCCGTCATCCGGACCTGCGACGCGGCCGGCGTCCTCTATCTCGACCTCGTCTCCCCCAACCCGGAGCTCGTGCGCTTCAACGAGGCCATCTCGACCCGGGCCGACAAGTGGCTCGAGATCGGCGTCCACCCGACGCCCGCGGCCTGCCTCAAGCCCCTGAAGAAAGCCGGCTTCGAGATTGTGGCCACCCATCTCACGCGCGACGCCGTGCCGTATACGAGCATCGATTTCGCCAAGCCCATCGCCCTCGTTTTCGGCAGCGAGGCCGAAGGCATCACGGACGATTGTCTGGCCTTCGCCGACAAGATCGTCCGCATCCCGATGTTCGGCATGGTCCAGAGCCTGAACCTCTCGGTCTCGGTCGCGATCATGCTGTTCGAGGCCCTGAGGCAGCGCGCGGCGAGAGGTTACGGCGATAAGTCGAAGCTGCCGGCCGCGGAGCACGAGCGGCTCCGCAAGAAATGGCTGAACCTGCCGGAGCAGGTCGCTTAGATCTTGCGCAGGCGTCCCTGTTTGAGGCCCAAGATCGGCCTCAGGCCGTCCCAGTTCCCGAGCTCCTTCTGGAGAGCGTCCGTATAACCCTGCCAGGATTCGAGGAAGCTCTGCAGCTCGTCGGGCCCAAAGACGGCGCCGCTCTCCTGCTCCGCGACCTCGACGTCGAACGACATCGTCTTCTTGTCCCGGACGGCCTCGATCTTGATCCTGTCGCCCTTGGCCTTGGCCTGGACGAGGTCGATGAGCTCGTTCACCGTCTGGACGCGCTTGCCGTCGACGCTGATGATGATGTCGCCGACCAGGAGCTTGGCCTTGGCGGCCGGCCCGTCCTCGGTCAGCTGGGCGATCATCACCCCCGTCCCTTCCGGAACGCCGAAGCGCTGGGCCAGCTCCCGGCTGAGGTCCATGCCGGAGACGCCGATGTATTTCCGCGTTTCCCACTCATAGGCCCTCGGGGGCTGAGAACGGGGCGCGCCCTCCTTGGGCGCTCCTTCGGGGGCGCCCGGCTGAGGCGAAGGCGCCGGAGCCGCCCGTTGGAAGAGCCCGGGGAAACGCAGGTCCATCTCCCGCATGGCGGCATCCGGGGCCAGCTCGCCGAGCTTGACCTTGACCTCCAGGGGCTTGCCGTCGCGCTCGAGCTTGAGGGTGACGTCCTGGCCCGGTTTCCCTTTCCGGATCTCCCCGGCCAGCACATCGGGCCCGGTGACGTCCCGGCCGCCGATCTTGAGCACGACGTCGCCCGGCTGGATCTTGGCCAGCTCGGCCGGGCTATCCCGATCGACCGAGCCGATGATCGTCCGGCCCTGGTCGTCCTGGCCGATGCCGACGCCGAGCCAGCCCCGCTCGACCCGGCCCTTGTCCTTGATCTGGCCGACGATGTCCCTAACGACGTCGACCGGCACGGCCATGGCCATGCCCGACGAGGGCGCCTCGGCCTTGTTGCTCACGACGTAGCCCGAGCCGGCCTGCTCGCGGTCGCGGAACTGGAAGACGACCGGGCGTTCCTCCATGTAGATTCCGCGCAGCAAGCCGACCATCCGCCCGTTCGCGTCCACCACGGGCGCGCCGCTCGAGCCGGGCGTCACCCAGACATTCAGCCGGAGCTTGTCCCCGGCGACGGAGCTGACGATCCCCTGGGTCAGGGCCGGGGTCCGCTCGGGGGAGACGCCGAGGACGGCGATCCACGAGCCCGGCCCGAGCTCGGACGGCTTGCCGAAGCCGACGACCGGGAGATCCCCGTCCTTGGCCCTGAGCAGGGCCAGCTGGGTCTCCGTGTCGAAGCCCAGGAATTCGGCCGGCATGGACGTGCCGTCCGAGGTCGTGATCTCGATCGTGTCCCCGCGCGGCGAGACGAGGGCCGTCGTGACGATGTAGCCGCCCTTTTCGACGACGACGCCCGTGGCGACGCGGCGCATGCCGTCCCTCACCTCGACCCGGACGACGGAGGGATAGACCTTCTTGGCGACGGCCGCGATATCGGCGTCGCTCCCGGCGCCGGCTTCGGACCCGAAGGACGCGGCCGCCAGGACGAGACCGGCCGCGGCGACCAGACCCGCCTTGATCATCTTGTTCATGCCTTCCGACCCTCCT
>CAZIQR010000298.1:0-2363 GCA_964541055.1 uncultured Eubacteriales bacterium | reverse complement strand
CGGGCGATCTCGCCGCGCAGGGCGTCGGTGACGGCCGCGGCCCTCGGATCCATCGGCCCGCGGCTGCTTCCGTTCGCGAAGAACTCCAGGCTTTGCGAAACGGTCATGGCCGAGAGAGAGGCGATGCTGAGGCCCCGATAGGTGACCGCGAGCGACGAGGGCTTGAGCCGCGCGCCGCCGCAGGCGGGACAGGGATCGTCCTTCATCAGAACGCGCATGGCCTCGCCGCGACGGTCGGCGTGCTTTCGGGCGTACTCTTCCCCGACCAAGGCGGCCAGCCCTTTCCAAGGGCCCCTGAACTTGAAATCTCCGGCCCGGCGGCCGCGCTCGTAGGACCAGACGATGTCATAAACACGGCCACCCGTTCCATGGAGGGCGACTTGCTTCTCGGCTTCTGTCAGGTCTTGGTAGGGCTTGGCGAAGTCCATGCCGGCAGCGGCCCCGGCCGCCTTCAGCGCGGCCGTGAACTGGCCGTGCGGGTCGCCGTAGAAGCGTCCGGTCTTGGTCCCGTCCATGGCGCCTTCGAGGAGGGACTTGGCGGGGTCGGTGATGAGCCGCTCCGGGTCGGCCACAGTGATCGTTCCCAATCCTCTGCAGGCCGGGCAGGCCCCCTGCTCGTGGTTGAACGAGAACATCGAGGCCGTGAGCGCCCGCCCCGCGAGCTCCGGCGGCGGCGTTCCGGCGCGCGAGAAGAGCAGCCGGTAGTAATCGTGGATCTCGGTCATCGTCCCGACCGTCGAGCGCGGGTTCGCGGCCGCCGACGAACGGGCGACGGCGACCGGCGGGGTCAGGCCGCGGGCGGAGGCGAGATCGGCCCGGCCGCCCTTGTCGATGAGGGCCCGGACGTAGGCCGAGAAGCTCTCGATGTATCTTTGGCGCGAAGCCGCGAAGAGGGTGTCGAAGGCGAGCGAGGATTTGCCGCCCCCCGACGGGCCGCAGACCGCCGTGAACTTGCGGAAGGGGATGCGGACGTCGATGCCGCGGAGATTATGGGTCGTGACGCCTTCGAGAACGATCGGTCCGTCGGCGTCGACGCGGGCCGGACGGCTCTTCGGGGCCGCCGCACGACCCGCTTTGCTCTCCCGTAACGCCTTTCCCGTCAGCGAGTTAGAGCATGACTCGATCGCCGCCGGCGGGCCGCAGGCCACGACCGTCCCGCCGTCGTCGCCGCTCCCGGGGCCGAGGTCGACGACGTGGTCGGCGGCCCTGATGACGTCGGGGTGGTGCTCGATGGCGATGATCGTCCGGCCCCGGTCGACGAGCTCCTGGAAAGCGGAGAGGAGGTTCTCGATGTCGGCGCGGTGCAGCCCCGTTGTCGGCTCTTCGAGGATGTAGAGGGCCGGGCCGGCCGACGAGCGCCTGAGCTCGGAGGCGAGCTTGACCCGCTGGGCCTCGCCTCCGGACAACGTCGTCGAGCTCTGGCCGAGCTTGAGATAGCCGAGGCCGAGGCGCTTCAGGACCTCGAGGTCCGCGGCCAGGCGCGGGACGCCGGCGTAGAACGCGGCCGCCTCGCCGACGCTCATCTCCAGGACGTCGTGGATGGACTTGCCGCGGTCGCGCACGGCCAGCGTCTCGTCGTTGAAGCGCCGGCCCTCGCAATCGGGACAGACGACGTCGACGTCGCCCAGAAAGTGCATGCCGATCGATATGAGCCCCGCGCCTTGGCAGGTCTCGCAGCGACCGCCGGCCACGTTGAACGAGAACCGGCCCTTGCCGAAGCCCTTGGCCGCCGATTCGGGCAGGGCGGCGAAGAGATCGCGGATGCGGTCCGAGATGCTCGTGTAGGTCGCCGGGTTCGAGCGCGGCGTCCGGCCGATCGGCGACTGGTCGACCTCGATCGTCCGTCCGACGGCGCCTTCGACGACGACACCCTCCGCGTCGGGCCCCGGGCCGAGCCGGCCGGCCCGCAGGCGCTCGGCCAGGACGCGGCGGACGAGGGTCGACTTTCCCGCGCCCGAGACGCCGGTGACGACGTTCAGGGCGCCGAGGCGGAACTCGACGTCGATGTCCTTGAGATTGTGCAGGCGGGCCGATCGGACGGCGAGGCGGCCGGTCCCTTGACGCCCCTTCGAACGGACGGACGGGGTCCGGTCGCCGGCGAGGAAGTCCCGCGTCGGGCTCGCCCCCTTCGGCAACGCCGCAAGGCCGGCCGTGGGGCCCTGGTAGAGGACCCGGCCGCCCGCCTCGCCCGGGCCGGGGCCGAGATCGACCAGATGGTCGGCGGCGCGTATGACGTCTTCGTCGTGCTCGACGACGAGGACGGTGTTGCCGTTGTCGCGGAGCTCGCCGAGGAGGTTGAGCAGGCGTTCGGTGTCGGCCGGATGGAGCCCGGCCGTCGGCTCGTCGAGGACGTAGAGGACGCC
>CAZIQR010000297.1:0-2381 GCA_964541055.1 uncultured Eubacteriales bacterium | reverse complement strand
CGATGCCCCGCCTCATCGACCGGTACGTCCTCCGCGAGGTCGTCCCGCCGTTCCTTGTCGGCCTCCTGCTCATCCTGTTCGTCCTGCTCATGAACCAGGTCCTGCTCCTGGCCGATCTGTTCATCGACAAGGGCGTGCCCTTCCCGGTGATCGTCCGCGTCCTGGCGCTCCTGCTGCCGTCGCTGCTGGTCTTTGCCCTCCCGATGGCCGTTCTGATGGGCATCCTCGGCGGCCTGGCCCGCCTCGGCGCCGACTCGGAGATCGTCGCTTTCCGATCGCTCGGCGTCGGCCCCGGCCGGCTGGCCCGCCCGCTCGTCGCCTTCGGGCTCGGCGGCTTCCTCCTGACCCTGCCGCTCGCGCTTTACATCGGTCCCCGGGCCAACGACGCCTGGGTCCGGACCATGACCGAGTCCGTCCTGGCCCGCGTCCGGCTCGACGTCGAGCCGCTCGAATTCAACGAGACTCTGCCCGACATCGTCCTCATGGTCCGGGACGTCGGCCGTGACAAGTCCTGGCATGACGTCTTCGCCTACCTGAACAAGGATCCGTCAAATCCCCGGCTGGTCATGGCCCGTTCGGGCCGCGTTCGGCTCTTCCCGGAGAAGCGGCGGGCCATCCTCGAGCTCGCCGACGGCCTCGTCTATGCCTCCCCGCCCGCCTCCACCGGTGAGGACACCCTGACCACGTTCGACCGTCTCGAGGAGGAGATCGACGTCGAGGCCCTCTTTCCCGCGGTGTCGAACGAGAAGCGCGTCCGGGAAAAGGACATCGGCGAGCTCGTCCGGGACCTCAGGGCCCTCCGGTCCGGCTCTCCGCCCGGAGCCGCCGACACGCGCCAGATCCAAGCCCACCGCATCGAGATCCACAAAAAGCTGGCCCTTCCGGCCGCATGCCTCGTTTTCGCCCTCATCGGCCTGCCTCTCGGCCTCATCACCGGACGGTCTGGACGGACGGGCGGCTTTTCCCTGGCTCTGGTCGTCATCCTGCTCTATTACGCCCTTCTCACGGCCGGCGAGAACGCCGCTATGAACGGTCGCGTTTCGGCCGTTCTCGGGATGTGGGGGCCGGACCTCGTCCTGCTCGCGGCCGGCCTCGCCCTGTTGATCGTCCGGGTGCGAGGCTTCACTTTTCGCGGCCCCCGGCCGGCTCGGCCCGCCGCGCCCTCGCCGCCCGACGCCGCGGAACGCTCAAGGGCTCGGCATGAAGGAACGACCGCGCTCCGGGCTTCCATCCGCTTCCCGGGCCTCCTCGACCGCTACGTCTCGCGGAAGTTCCTGGCCTTGTTCGGGCTCGTCCTCGCCGGTCTGGCCGCCGCCGTCCTTCTCGTCACGTTCCTCGAAAGCCTGAGTGACATCCTCCAGCGCGGCAAGGCCGTCGGGCTCCTGGCGAGCTACGTTTGGCTCAGGCTGCCGGAATACCTAGCCTTCCTTCTCCCCGTCGCCGTCCTGACCGCCGCCCTCCTCGCCCTCGGCGTCCTGGCCCGGACGAACGAAGCGACGGCCCTCAAGGCCTGCGGCATCAGCGCCTACCGCACCGTCCTGCCGGTCCTCGTCCTGGCGGCGGCCGTGGGAGGCCTGGCCTTCCTCATCCAGGAGCGCGTCGTCCCGGCCTCCTCGGCCCGCGCCGAAGCGACCTGGAACGCCCTTCACGACCTGCCGCCCCGGGCCTCGAGCTACCTCAACCGGCATTGGATCCTGGCCCGGACGGGCGACCGGATCTACCATTACGAGTTCTTCGAGCCGGGGACCGTGACCCTCGGCCGCCTCTCGATCTATGAACTCGACCGCCCCTCTTGGAGCCTTGCCCGCCGGACCTTCGCCGAGACGGCCCGTCTCGAAGGGGACGCGCTGGTTTCGCGGGGCGGCTGGATCAGGGATTTCCGGGCTTCTTCCGGTCCGGGCTTCGTCCGTTCGGCCGGCGGCCCCCTCGAGACCGGCGGCGACCACGGCGTTTTCGCCGCCCCCTTCAAGGCGCCGGTCCAGATGACGTACGGCGACCTGCGGCGCTACACGGCCGAGGTCCGGGCCATGGGCCTGCCCGCGGTCAAGTTGCGGTCGGAGCTGGCCCAAAAGACCGCCCTGCCGTTCGTCAGCTTGGTCATGGCCCTGCTCGCCGTGCCCTTCGGCTTTCGCATGGGCCGGAAGGGTACCCTGGTCGGGATCGGCCTGAGCGTGGCCATCGCCATGGCCTATTGGGGGACGTTCGCGGCGTTCAGGAGCCTCGGCGGGGCCGGCGTCCTCACGCCGTTCCTGGGGGCCTGGGCGGGCAGCCTCCTGTTCGGGCTGGGCGGGCTGTGGGGGCTGTTCCGGCTGCGGACCTAGCGCGGACAGATAGGGGTCAAACCTCCACTTTTACAGTTTTCGAGAATATGTCCAATCTAG
>CAZIQR010000296.1:0-2411 GCA_964541055.1 uncultured Eubacteriales bacterium | reverse complement strand
GCTGGGTCGAGTCCCTGCTCAAGAGCTGGGGCGTCGAGCCCGGCGGCGAGAACGGGACCTACCGCCAGCTCTTCCCGAACCCCTACACGGTCGTCTCCCCCGGCGGCGTTTGCGAGATGTCCCTGCCCGTCGGCAAGGGCGGCGTCGTCAAGAAGTCCTACCAATACGAGACCGAGTTCATCCCCGGCGGGACGACGGGCACGGGCACGGTCACGGCCGAGGTCATCTACGCCGGCTACGGCATCACCGCGCCCGAGCTCGGCTATGACGATTACAAGGGCGTCGACGTCAAGGACAAGATCGTGCTCGTCGAGCCCGAAGTGCCGGTCGCGCCGATGGGAAAGACCCTGGAGCTCTTCAAGTCGTGGCGGCCCTACTCCTTCCACCAATACAAGCTCAAGAACGCGGCCGCCCACGGGGCCAAGGGCATGATCTACAACTACGGGCCGATCGGCAACCCGAACAACGCCTATGTCGAAGGGTTCGTCTATCATCACGTCGGCGCGGCCGTCGTGGCCGACGTCTTCGCCGGCACCGGGAAAGGCCACGACGATGCGGTCGGCCTCATCCGCAAGGAGCTCAAGCCCCAGTCCTTCGCCACCGGCAAGACGATGACGATCAGCAACAAGTCCGAGCATCATCCCGACGGCGTGGGCATCAATCTACTCGGCAAGATCACGGGCTCCGATCCGGCCCTGAAGGACGAGGTCATCATCATCGGCGGCCATCTCGACCACCTCGGCCGCCTGTGGAAGCTCATGCCCGGCGCGAATGACAACGCCACGGCCGCGGCGGTCACCCTGGGCGTGGCGGAGGCGATGGCCAAGTGCGCCGTCAAGCCCAAGCGCACGGTCGTGTTCTTCTTCTTCGGCAGCGAAGAGCAGAGCGAGGACCAGGGGACCCAGGGCTCACACTATTACACGGAGCACCCGATCTACCCGCTCGACAAGACCGTCGTGTTCATGAACATGGAGGGCCCGGGTGAGGGGGATAAGATCTCGGCCTCGGGCGGGACGACCTATCCCAAGTTCTGGCAGTTCGTGGAGAAAGCCAACGCGGGCTACATCCACCGCGTGCTGACGACGGGTCCGGCCAGCTATCCGGCCCGGCCGCGCCAGGATTCGGCCTGGTTCTTCTGGAAGGGCGTGCCCTCGCTGACGTTCGGGTCCTACGGCGGGCCGCCATCGCCCTATCCCACCTATCACAACACGCGGGACTCGATCGAGCTCGTGACCCCGGAGATCATGGAAGACATCGCCCAGCTCCTGTTCATGACGATCATGGACATCAGCGACGAGCCGGCCCTGAACTTCCGGAACTAGATGTGGAGCTCGACGACGTCCTCGTCGGCGAGGACGTGGTCGCGGTTGACGCGCAGGCCGTCCAGGCCCGAGGCGTTCCAGACCCGGGCGTATTGGAGCTTGTCCGAGAAATCCTTGTGGACGGCCTTGGCCATGTCCATGACCGTGCTGCCGACCCGGAGGGCAAAAGGGGAGTCCTTCTCGGCTTTCTTGCCGGGGATCTTGCTGTAGACCCGGACGACGTGGAGCAGGCCGAAAACGGCCCGGCGCAGGGCCTCGAGGCCGCGTCCGCTCGCGGCCGACACGGCCAGGCGCTCGTAGGGCCCGTCGAGAAGGACGCCGAGCTCGTCGAAGACCCGAACCGATCCTTCACCGTCGATCTTGTTCGCGGCGAGAACGGTCCTCTTCCGGAAGGGGAAATACGGCGGCGGGATGTCTGTGTCGGCCCGGACGAGCTCGACCTTGCGCTCCCGGAGCCGTTCCACGATGCCGTCGAGGACGGCCGGCGCGTCGGGGTCCGTCAGATCGGCCACAAGCAGCACGGCATCGGCCATCTTGACCATCTCGGGGAACCAGGTCTCCATGAGCTCGCCGGTGACCGGCGGCGTGTCGATGAGCTGGACCTTGATGTTCTCGAACGGCATCATGTAAGGCGCGGGGGAGCGCGTGGTGAAGGGGTAATCGGCGATCTCCAGGTCGGCCCCGGTGAGGGCCTTGACCAGGCTCGATTTCCCGGCGTTCGGCGGCCCGGCGAGCACGACCTGGCCGGTCCCGGACCGCTCGACCTTGCAGGTCGGGGCGTGCTTGGCCGTGGCCTGCCGGTGCTCCCCCTCCTCACGGGCCTTGGCGATCTTCTGCCGGTACATGGCGATGAGCTTGTCGGTGCCCTTGTGGTGGGGGATGACGGCGATCAGCCGCTCGTAGATGTCGATCTTCTCTTCCGGCGTCCTGGCCGTCCGCAGCTCGGCCTCGATGCGATGATATTCGGGCGGGAGATTGGCGGGCACGAGACGATTATAGCAAACGGACCGGCCCCCGGGAATGGGGACAAGACAGGGTCAAACCTCCACTTTTACTGTCTTTGACAAGATGGGACCTGGTTTACACAAC
>CAZIQR010000295.1:0-2425 GCA_964541055.1 uncultured Eubacteriales bacterium | reverse complement strand
TTATAAGAACGGACCGGCGGCAAGTCAATCCGCGGCGGCCTGGCATGTTCAGGCTTGACTTTTTATTTTCAATAAATTAAATATAGTATTCGCTTTTCCGTAAGGAGTGATTCCGATGATCAAGAACGATATCGCCTTGGCGATCGAGAAGAAGACCGAGTTCAACAGGGCCAAGTCCCTGTCGATCGTCGAGGCCGTTCTGGAGTCGCTCAAGACAGCCCTCGCCAACAAACAGAAGGTCGAGATCCGCGGCTTCGGGAGCTTCAAGGTCGTGGCCAAGAAGACGGGGTTCGGTCGCGATATCCGTCGTCAGAAGCAGATCCGCATCGAAAAGGGCCAGCGGATCAAGTTCCGCCCCGGCCAGGAGCTCAAGTCACTCCTCTCCAAGTCCAAGCCCGCTTAAACCCAGACGGGGCCAGATCTGGCTTTTTAGCTTTCCCCGGCGATCGGCCCAGGTGCTGACGACTATCCCGTGAGGACAGGCCCGAGAACCTAAAAAGTCAGACCCGGCCCAGTCTTTTCAACTCGGCGTCGCGGACGAGCTGCGCGTAGAGCCGTTCCGTCTGTTCGACCGTCGAGGCCAGGGTTCCGGACGCGTCGACGGCATAATCGGCGTGGCCGAGCTTCTCCCGGACCGGCATTTGCGCGCCGATCTTGCGCAGGGCCGCGGTCCGGGTGATCCCGTCTCGCCGGCGCAGCCTCAGGACCTGATCGGCCTTGCGGCAATGAACGACGACGACGCGGTCGAAGAGCCCGGCGTAGCCGGCTTCGACCGTCAGCGCGGCCTCGACGACGAAGATCCAGGCCCGGCCTTCGCGCTCGAGCCGGCGGACCGCCTTTTCCTGGTCGGCCAGGACGAGCGGATGGACCGTCCTATCGATGAACCGGCGTGCCTTCGGATCGGTGAAGACCCTGGCCCCGAGGGAGCGTCGGTCGATCGTCCGGTCCGGCCGCAGGATGGACCGGCCGAAGCGGGCCACGATCTTCCGGTAGGCGGGGCGTCCCGGCCGCATCAGCGCGTGGGCGGTCTCGTCGGCGGAATAGACGATGCAGCCTTTGGCGGCGAGCAGGCGGGCGACGACAGACTTGCCGCAGGCGATCCCTCCGGTCAGGGCGACCCGGAGGATCCTATTTCTTTTTGGTCGTCTTGGCGTCTTTTTTGACGGGGACGACTTTGAACATGTCATCGCTGAACCGGACGGCGACGCCCTGGCGCTTCGACAGCTTGTCGGGCTTCTCCAGACGGACGGTGATGCCGCCGATGCGCATCTTCAGCTTCCGGCCGTCGGCCAACTTCTCGGGCAGATCGATGAAGAGGTTGAGCTTGGACCCGACGACGACCCCGGAGTCCAGGGTAAAATAGGCTCCGCCGGAGGAGATGTTCTCGAGGTGCGTCTCCTCCTTGAACTTGGCGCCGTCGGCGAGGCTGCCTTCGATCCAGGTGCCCAGGGGGAATTCGAAGCGCCACTCGCGGCGGCGGTTGATCTCCAGGTCCTCGGGAACGGGTTTGGTCCTTTTCTTTTTGGGAGCGGCGGTCTTAGTCATGGGCGTCCTCGTTTCCTCGCATTAAAAGAGGGCCGAATTGATGGCATAGAGCGCCAGCTGGAGACGGCTGTGCGTGTCGAGCTTGGCGTAGATGCTCTTGATGTGGGACCGGACCGTATTCTTGCTGATGAACATCAGCTCGGCGATGTCGTCGTTGCTCTTGCCCTGGCCGATCAGGCGCAGGACCTGGAACTCGGTCGGCGTGAGCTGGTCGAGGGTCTTCTCTTTGAGCTCGCGGCCGACGACGGAGATGATGCGGTCCATGATGCTCGACATCTTGTCCCGCGGCAGCCAGATCTCGCCCTTGTGGACGGCCCGGGCCGCTTCCGGCAGCTGGGTCGAGGCGTCGTTGAGGTCGAAATAGCCGCGGGCGCCGGCATTGATGAGGTTGACGATCTCCTCGTGGGCCGGGATGCTCCCGAGCAGGAGCAGCTCGGAGCGGCCCGCGCCCTGGGACTTGGAGATCTCGCGGATGGCCTTGCAGATCTCGCGAAGGTTGGGGAGGGCCTCCATGTGGGCGAAGAGGATGACCTGGGGCCGGAGCTTCTTGATCGAGTCCATGAACGACTCGATGGTGTTCTTCTCGATGTTCAGGATCTCCAGTTCCGGGTCGGCCTCGAGCGCGCGCAGGATGCCCGCGAGGATGATGTCCGATGGGCAAAAGACAAGCAGCGAGATCTTCGGCGCTTCGGGCGCAGGCGGGGCGGGGGCTTTCTTTTTCTCCATAGTACCTGTCTCGTCCTCTTTGGGAGGTCTTGGGGATTTGGGCGGCTTATCCATCAGGCCGTCGGCATCATAAGTCATTCGTCGCCGGCTTGTCAAGCAGGGGGGGGCTCTATGACGAATAGTGTGGTGGAAAAAGGGGGAAGTGTGGCAGGAT
>CAZIQR010000294.1:0-2473 GCA_964541055.1 uncultured Eubacteriales bacterium | reverse complement strand
TTCGATGGTGACGACGCCGCGTCCGGGCACGGTCAGGCGCGGCTCGATGGTGAAGGCCATGCCTTCCTCGAGCTTCTGGAAGGGCTTCTGGGCGTACTTCTCCCAAGCCGGTCCGAGCAGGGCCGTCCCGTCGTGGGCGAAGCGGCCGACCTGGTGGCCCAGGGCGTGCGGGAATTCCGCGTAGCCCGCCCCGGTGATGATCGAGCGGGCCACGGCGTCGATCGTCCGGCCCTCGACGCCCGGCTTCATGGCCGCTTTCGAGGCCTCGATCGAGCGGACGATCGTCTGAAAGCCTTTCTGGACCTCTTCGGGCGCGGCCTTCTGGCCCGACTCCAGGATGTAGAACGTCCTCTGCATGTCGGAGCAGTAGCCCTCGACCTTGACCCCGAAGTCCATATTGAGGACGTGGCCCGGCTCGACGGTGCGCCCCGTCGGCGAATAGTGGGCCTGGGCCGTGTCGGGCCCGGTGAAGACCGCCGGGCAGGTCGCCCGGCCCCAGGCGGTCGGGAGCCCGCGCCGCTCGGCTTCGGCCAGGATGAAGGCCGCGATCTCGCTCTCGGTCTTGCCCGGGGCGATGAAGCGGCCGACGAGGTCGTAGATGTCTTCCGTCGCGCGGACGGCCTGCTTCATCCAGCCGATCTCGGCCGCGGACTTGCGCTCGCGCAGGGCCGACACGACCTTTTCCGCCGGCACGAGCCGCCCGTCCATCCCGGCTTCTGCCAGGATCTCCCGGAGCGTCAGGAACATGCCGTGGGTCAGGCCGTCGGCGATCTCGCTCCCTTTCGAGTAGTTGATGCCGATCGTCCGAGGGTTCATTTCCCTGAGGTATTCGAGGAGCGGCTCCTTGATGCCCGTGACGTAGCCGACGACCTTGTCGTAGGCGCCCGTCTCTTCGACCCCCTTCTGGTCGTAGAGGCCGACGATGGCCCGGCTCCGGCCGTCGGCGCCGACGATGAAGGCCGAATGCCAGGTGACGTGGCCCGGCGCGAGGAAGACGAGCGTCGGGTCGCCGTTGATCTCGCTTTCCCGGGTGAAGGTGATCCAGGCGTCAAGCTCGAATTCCTTCAGCAGGCCGGCCGCCTGTTTGATCTTTTCTTGGATGAGGGTCATGGCATCCTCCCTGATCAGGTGGCGAAGCGCTTGAGCTTCTTGAGGAAGATCGCGACCAGGACGGCTGCCAGGAGCAGGAGCCCGGTGAGGAGAAGGAAATACTGATGGTGGGCCAGCCGGCTGTAGTACTTGCCCAGCTGGCCGCTGCCGTAGCTCCCGGCGGCGGTGGCCGCAAACCAGCCGCCCATCATCAGCCCGGCGATCCGGGGCGGGGCGACCTTGGAGACGAACGACTGGCCCATCGGCGAGATGAGGATCTCGGCCAGGGTGACGAGGAAATAGGTCCCGATGAGCCACGAGGGCGACATGATCGTCTGGTCCCGGTTGCCACCGGCGAGCGAGGCCCAGACCATGACCAGCATGGCCAAGCTCATGATGATCAAGCCCATGAGGATCTTGACCGGGGTCGAGGGCTCCCGGTCGCGGCGGTTGAGGCGGCTGAACAGGGCCAGGAGGATCGGGGTCAGGACCATGATGAAGAAGGGCTCGAAGAACTGGTAGGTCTCGGGCCGGAGCCAGTTAATGACGACCGTCGAACGCTCGGCGAAGAGGGTCAGGCCGAAGAAGTTCTGGTAGAACGCGATCCAGAAGAAGATGACGATGAGGAAGAGGATGACCAGTGTCGCGATGCGCTGGCGCTCCTCGCGCCGGTCGACGGCCGCGCAGGCGGCGGGGGAGGCGTCCGGCGAGGGCGCCGCCTCGGCGGCCTTCGCCGCGTCCGTGCCGGCGCCTCCAAGCTTGCAGTCGAAGGGCTTGAGCTTCGCGTAGCCGGCCTGAAAGATGATCAGGGCGAAGACCATGCCGGCGGCGGCCACCCAGAACGACAGGTTGTAGCTGTGGAAGACGGCGTTGTTGAGCGTGGCCACGAGCGGGGCGACCAAGGCCCCCAGGTTCACGCCCATATAGAAGATATTGAAACCGGCGTCTTTGAGCTCCGGCCTCCCGGAGTAGAGGCTGCCGACGAGAACGGCCATGTTGACCTTGAAGATCCCCGTGCCGAGGCCGATGAGCAGGAGCCCGATGTAGAACGTCCCGACGCGGCCGGGCCCCGACACGGCCAGTCCGACGTAGCCGAGGGCCATCAGGAAGGCCCCGGCCCGGACCGTCCGGATCTGCCCGACGAGCTTGTCGCCCAGCCAGCCGCCCACGAGCGGCGTGAAATAGCAGATCGCGAGAAAGAGGCTGTAGAGATCCCCCTTGCGGGCGTCGGGCCAGCCCAGGACCTTGTCCATATAGAGGACGAGGATGGCCATGAGGGTGTAGAAGCCGACCCGCTCCCACATCTCGGTGAAGAAGATGAACGCCAGCGCCCGGGGGTGTTTCTTGAGCATGGGCTGCCTTTCCCGGCTATGCTATCCGAAAA
>CAZIQR010000293.1:0-2499 GCA_964541055.1 uncultured Eubacteriales bacterium | reverse complement strand
CGGCATTTAGGGTCGGGGTCGTCGAGCCCGGCCTGACATTCGACAAAGACCATACGACCTTCGCCGTCTCGGCCGGACTGGTCCTCGCCTTCAATCGGCCTAAAGCGTAGGCCGCAGGTCCCGTCCCGGATCTCATCGTCCCCTATTTGTCGATGTCGAGCCCCCGGTTGCGGAGCAGGGCGTCGATCTTCGGCTCGGCGCCCCGGAACCGCACATACTGCGCGAGCGGGTCCTCCGTGCCGAACGGCTCGAGGACGTTCTTGCGGAACGACGTCGCCGTGGCCCTGTCGAAGATGCCTTTCTGCTGGAAGAGCTCGTAGGCATCGCTGTCGAGGACGTTCGACCAGATGTAGGCGTAGTAGCCGGCCGAATACCCGCCGCTGAAGATGTGGCTAAAATAGGTCGACCGGTAGCGCGGCACGATCGACGGGATGAGCCCGATCCCGTCCATGACCTGCTTCTCGTATTTGTCGACGTCCGCGGCGCCCGGATCGGCGGCCGTGTGCCAGGCCATGTCGAGGATCGAGGCCGCCAGATACTCGCCGGTGATGAAGCCCTGGTTGAAGAGCCGGCTGCGCCCGAGCTTCTCGACGAGATCCGCCGGGATCACCTCGCCGGTCTGGTAATGAAAAGCGTAGAGCTTGAGGAGGTCCGGCTCGAAACACCAGTGCTCCATGATCTGCGACGGCAGCTCGACCGCGTCGCGAGCGACGGTTCGCGTCCGGTAATGGGCTTGGGCGAAGAGCGTCGCCAGCGAATGCCCGAACTCGTGGAAGAACGTCTCGACCTCTTCCGTCGCGAGGAGCGCCGGCGCATCGGCCGTCGGCGCGGTGAAGTTGCAGGTCAGGGTCGAGATCGGCGGGATGCGCTGGCCCTTCTCGTAGTACTCGCGGCGGAAGGCCCCGGACCAGGCGCCGAAACGCTTGCTCGCCCTCGGGAAGAAGTCCATATAGAGGAGGCCGAGATGGCTGCCGTCGGCGTCCAGCACCTCGAAGACCTGGACGTCGGGGTGATAGCGCGGCAGATCGGGCTTGGCGACGAACGTCAGTCCGTAGAGCTTGCCGCACAGGGTGAAGATGCCGTCGCGGACGTTGTCGAGCTTGAAGTAGGGCCGCAGGGCCGAATCGTCGAGGGCGTATTTTTCCTGGCGCAGCTTCTCGGTGTAATACCACCAATCCCAAGGCGCGAGGGTGATCTTGCCGGCCCCGAGCTCGCGGTCGGCGAGGGCCTGCAGGGCGGCCGCCTCCTGCCGCGTCTTGACAAGCGTCGGCTTCCAGAGCTGGGCCAGGAAATCATTGACCCGCTCGGGCGTCTTGGCCATGTTCATTTCGAGGACGTAGGCGGCATGGTTGGCATAGCCCAGGAGCTTGGCCCTCTCGAGGCGGAGGGCGGCGATCCGGCGGGCGTTCTCTTTATTGTCGAGCGCATTGCCGTTATCGCCCTTCATCGTGTAGGCGCGGTGGATCTTCTCGCGCAGGGGCCGCGCGTCGGAATAGGTCAGGAAGGGCGTCATGCTCGGGACGTGGATGGTGAACAGCCACTGGCCATCGGGCAGGCCGGCTTTCTTGGCGGCCGTGGCCGCCATATCGACGACGGACTGCGGCAGCCCGGCCAGGTCGGCCTTCTTGTCGATGACCATTTGGAAAGCGTTGGTCTCGGCGAGAATGTTCTCGCCGAACTTGACGCTGAGCGTCGAGAGCTCCTGGTTGATCGCGCGGAAGCGGACCCGGCTGACCGGGTCGAGGAGCGCGCCGCCGCGGACGAAGTCCTTGTAGGTGTTCTCGAGGAGGTAGAGCGATTCGCGGTCGAGCGAGAGCTTGGCGCGCTCGTCGTAGACGGCCTTGACGCGGGCGAAAAGCTTCTCGTTGAGGGAGATGTTGTCCTGGTGGGCGGCCAACAGGGGCGCGGTTTTGAGGGCGACAGCCTGGAGGTCCTTGTTGGTCAAGGCGCCTTGGAGGGCGCCGAAGACGCCGTTGACCTCGGAGAGGAACATGCCGGTGTGATCGAGGGCGGCGATCGTATTGGCGAAGGTCGGCTTCTCGGGATCGTTGACGATGGCGTCGACCTCGGCCTGCTCGCGGGCGATGCCCTCTTCGATGGCCGGAAGGAAGTGCTCGGTTTTGATGCGGTCGAAGGGCGGGACGTTGAAGGGGGTGCCGTAGGGCCGGAAGAAGGGATTTTCGGGGTTGTCGCGGGGCAGGGTGTCGGGGGCGACTTGGGCCGTCTCGGGAGCGGGACCGGCCGGAGCGGGTTTTTCGCTCTTGCATCCGGCCGCGGCGAACGCGATGCCGAGGGCGGCGAGCCCGCCGATGAGAATGGTCATGGTCTTGCCTTTCATGGTTGCTGGCACCTCCTGGGGCATTAAGGAGAGGATATTATACACAATGGAGGCTCGCAATGGGGTTCGCAATGGGGTCTGACCCGAGCTATCAGAACACTTACAATAACTTAGGTCCTGCTCTGCCGCTCAAAAAGCTCTTAAGTCCACGTTTTAAGGGC
>CAZIQR010000292.1:0-2514 GCA_964541055.1 uncultured Eubacteriales bacterium | reverse complement strand
GGTGTAGAGGGCCCGCAGCTGGCGCCGCGTCGATTGGGAATAGCGGAAGAAGTTGTATTCGATGGCCGGGGCGACGCTCAGCCCCAGGTCGATGTTGTTGAAGAAGGACGATTCGGCTTCCAGGAAGGCGCCGGCCGACCAGTGCTCGCCCAGGCTCTTCACGTAGAGTCCGTTGGCGTCCCATCTCGAGGACTCGCCTGTGATCGTCGTGATGCCGCCCGCGTCGTCCTCGATCCTGTACGTCTGGCGCTCTTCGTTGACCGACAGGCCCAGCCGGACCTTCGAGCCCGGCGTGACCCGGTTGGCCGAAAAAGACCCGTTGATATCGCGGCTCTTATAGCTTTCTTCGCCCGAGAACGAGCCCTGGCCGGTCAGGCTGAAGACCCAGGACTTCCAATGGTCCCGGCTCTCCGCCGCCTTTTCGGGAGGCGCGTAGTCGACGGCGATCCGGCATGAGATCGGCGTCCGGGCGACGAAGCCCATCAAGCCGAGCTTGAGGGCCTTGGCCAGGCCGCGGCGGACGTCGTCGTCCGTATCGGTCTTGACCGAATAGTACTTCTGGACGTCCTGGGCGTCTTTGCAGTCGTTCTGGCCGATGAAGGTCAGCGTGTATTCGGTCCCGCCGCCGCCCGTGGACTGGGTGCTGATGAGGATGTGGACCTGGGCCTCGAGCCGGTCACGGACGTAGTTGACGAACGTGATCTCGGTCTTGATGTATTCGAGGTCGCAGGAATCGCAGTCCAGGAAGACCTTGAGGGCAGTCTTCTTCAGCTCGTCGATCTTCTGCGAAGACGACGGGGGAGGGGTCTGGGCGGCGGCCGGAAGGGGCGGGAGGATCAGGATCGCCAGGATCGCCAAGGCCGGACCGGCCGCGATCGCGAAAGGTCCGCGCATGCATGACTCCTTTTCCGGGCATCGGGTCCGGCCCGTCCGCGGACGGCGCTCTGCCGTCCTAACAGCAATTCCTATGCCATAAAAAAACCGCCCGCCCCAGGGGCAGGCGGAATCGGGCGCCTTAAGGATATACTCCGGACCGTAAAGGAATGTTACGGTCTAGAAAAAGTAATACGCGGCGAAGAGAAGCCGGACGTTGCGGACGAACCGGGCCCCCTGGACCTTGCCGTAGAGGTCGGGCGTGCCGTAGGACGCGGCCGTCAGCTCGACCTCGCCGGCCAGGCGCACCTTGCCGGCGTTATAGAGAAGGCGCGGCGAGAGGCGATAGAGCTCGTCGATGTTGGCCCCGCGCGAATACGTCGCCCCGGTGATCTCGTGCGTCGAGCCCAGGTTCTTCGAATAGCCGGCGAAGAGCCCGGTCTGCCACGGCCCGCCGTTCGTCTGGACCTCGGTCCAGGCCGAGAACGTCGCGACCGGCGTATAGGACCAGTCCAGCCGGACGGGGTCGAGGACGTCGCGGACGCCGTAGCCGCCGAGCATCGTCAGGTGATGCAGGTTCTGGCCCCAGACGGCCTCGGCCTTCCACGTCCACTTCGGCCACTTCTGCTTGAAGAAAGCCATGGCCGTGGCCCCGCTCACTTTCTCCTCGGTGGCGTAGCCGGAGGCGGTCGCGATCCGCGGGGCGATGGTCATGAGATCGCCGCCGACGCCGGCCACGGTCTCGGTCTTGCGCTTGTCGTTCTTGGCCGCGAACTGGAGCTTGAGGTTGAGCTCGGGCCGGGCGGCGTTGCGGAGATAGACGGAGCTTGCCCCGTCGGGCCCGTTGCTCGTGAAGTCGCGCTGGGCGAGGGCCGTCGCGGCCAAGCTGAGCCGGCCGAACGTCTGGGTCAGGCGGACCTGCGGGCTGCGGTTGAACGGCTGGAAGGGCGCGCCGGTGTTAAAGGAGACGACGTCCGGGAAGCACTCGACAACGAAGAGCGGATGCCAGAACTGGCCGATCATGAGCTCGGTCCGCGGCCAGTTGAGCTTGAGATACCCGTGGCGGAGGCGCAGGCCGTTGAGGTCGGCGTCGCTCGTGCCGAAGAACTCGGCTTCGACGTAGCCGGAGGTCTTGGCGCCGAGCGCGTCCGGCCCGGTGATCTTCAGCGCCGCCCGCGTCTGGATGGAGAGGATGTGGAACGAGCCCCGGGCGTTGATGTCGGCCCCGTCGGGGTCGAGGGCGGGCCCCTTCGGGAAGAGCAGGTAATGGCCCTCGCGGATGCTCGTCGTTTGGCGCGAATCGGTGAAGATGTCGGTCTTAATGTATCCGGAAAAGGCCAGGCTGAAGGCCGGCGGCTTGGCCGGGGTTTGCCCGGCGAGGGGAGCCGCGGAGACGGCGGCGAGGACGGCGGCGAACGCGCAGAAGGCGAGGCCGCGGAGAACGGTCGCGGCGTGACGATGGATCATCTGTTCCTCCCTGGAGCGAAGCCGTCGGCGGCCCGGAGCGGCCCGCGGCCCTCGTTCGCTCGGATTATAGCGGCGGAGGCGGGCTTGTCAATGTGTGATAAAATCGGCCGCTCAGGAGGACCGCATGAGATCCCTCGGCAAAGCGCTGACCCTTCTCGCCGCCCTCGCCCTGGC
>CAZIQR010000291.1:0-2520 GCA_964541055.1 uncultured Eubacteriales bacterium | reverse complement strand
TGACCGATCTCGTCAACGGCGACTCGTTCTCGGGGAGCTCGTCGTCGCTCGCGGCGGTGGCGGGTTATCCGACGATCACGCTGCCGGCCGGGGAATATCTTGGGCTGCCGGTCGGGGTATCGCTCATCGGGAAAGCCTGGAGCGAGCCCGAGCTCATCCGGCTGGCTTATGGGCTGGAGCAGGCTTTGGGCGCGGCCCGCAAGGCTCCGAAACTCCTGCTAACGGTCCCCCTCAGGGTCGGACCTCAGCAATAACCCCAAAAACGCTTGCTTAGGGCCTGAATTGCGAAAAAAATAGGGGACAAGTTATTGAAAATATTCCTATTGCTGGGGTCAGACCCCGTGGAGGAACCATGAAGCGCAAGACGAAACTCATCCTGGCCATTCTGGCACTTGCCCTCGTCGTCATTCCGGGGCCCGCCGCCGCATGGGACCCTGCTTCGGCTCATGACCGGGCGAGCGCCGACGCATTCGCGAACGCTCACCTGACGAAGTCGGCCCTGCCGCCCTTCGCCTTCCTCTACGGCGGCAAACAGGCCCAGCCGCTCGTCCGCAAGTGGGCCGTCACATCCGACGAAAAAACCGAGGGCGCGAAGCTCGTCCGCACCGTCATCTACACCGATCCCTCGACGGGTTTGCGCATCACGGCGGTCTATACGATCTACAAGGACTTCCCGGCCGTCGAATGGGTCGTGCGCCTCAAGAACACGGGGCGGTCCGACACGCCCATCATCGAGAAGGTCCGCGCCTGCGCCGTCTCGTTCCCGGCCTTCGCCGCGGCGCCGCCCGCATCCACGCCCGCTCCCAAGCCCGTTCCCGTCATGCTCTACCGGGCCCGCGGCTCGAGCGCCGATCGGTCCGACTTCGCCCCCATCAACGCGCCCGTCGACCCGCGCGCCGAGATCCGTTTCGGGCCGACGGCCGGCCGCTCGTCCGACACGGACGCCCTCCCGTTCTTCAACATCGCGACGCCCGACCGCGGCATCGTCGCCGCCATCGGCTGGAGCGGCCGCTGGGAGGCGGTCGTCGCCCGCCCCGGCCCCGGCGCCGACCCGCGCTCGCTCGACCTCTCCGCCGGCATGCCCGAGACGCGCTTCAAGCTCCACCCGGGCGAGGAGGTCCGCACGCCCTCGATGGCCCTCGTCTTCTGGAAGAGCGACGACCGCATGGCCGGCCACAACCTCTTCCGGCGCTTCGTCATGGCCCACCACATGCCCCAGACCGACGGCCGGCCCACGCCGCTCCCGATCAACCACGGCGTCGGCTTCGGCGGCCCCTTCCCCTGCAACGAGTACGTCTGCGCGACCGAGAGTTACGCGATCGGCATGATCGAGCGCCTCCACCAGTTCGGCATCGACCCCGACGCCTGCTGGATCGACGCCGGCTGGTACGAGAACCCGACCAACCAGTGGTGGTCGGGCGTCGGCACGTGGACGGTCAACCGCAAGAACTTCCCGAACGGCCTCAAGCCGGTGACGGCCGCGGCCCGCAAATATGGCTCCGGCTTCGTCCTCTGGTTCGAGCCCGAGCGCGTCTACGAGGGCACCTGGCTCGACCGCGAGCACAAGGACTGGCTGACGGTCATGCCGGGCGACCGCAACCGCCTCCTCGACCTCGGCAACGCGAAGGCCCTCACGTGGCTCACCGACCACGTCTCGAATTTCCTGCGGGACGAGGGCATCACCGTCTACCGGCAGGACTTCAACTTCGACCCGGGCCCGTTCTGGCGCGCGGCGGACGCCGCCGACCCCGGCGCCCCGAACCGCGTCGGCATCGCCGAGATGAAGCACATCGCCGGGCTCTACGCGTTCTGGGACGCCCTCCTCGCGCGCGTCCCCGGCCTGCTCATCGACAACTGCGCGTCGGGCGGGCGGCGCATCGACCTCGAGACGACGAGCCGCAGCATCCCGCTCTGGCGCACGGACTACACCTACTGGGAGCCGAACGGATACCAATGCCACACCTACGGGCTGCACTTCTTCGTCCCGGCGAGCGGCACGGGCAACGGTGACCCGCGCAAATACTGGTTCCGGAGCGCGGCGGTCGGCGGGGCGGTCGTCATGGGCTGGGAGCTGGGGGCCGGATTTAACGTGGCCGCGGCCCTCGAGGACATGGCCGAGTTCCGGGCCCTTCGCGCCTATGCTTACGGCGATTATTATCCGCTGACGGCGTATTCGACCGGCGACGACGCGTGGGCCGCCTTCCAGTGGGACCGGCCGGAGGAGAGGGACGGCATCGTCATGGCCTTCCGGCGGCCGCAGGCGCCGCTGCCCGCGATCGAGGTCAAGCTCAGAGCGCTCGATCCCGGCGCCGACTACGAGGTGGAGTTCGTCGATTATGGCATCACGGTCGTCAAGAGCGGGCGAGAGCTCGCCGCCGGGCTCGGGCTCAGGATCCCCGAGGCCCCGGCTTCGCTGCTCGTGAAATACCGGCGCCTGAGATAAAATAGGGATGAGGCGCTGTCTTCGTTTTTTTATGAGAATTCCTGGGGTCAGACCCCAAGGAGGCACATGATCGAGCT
>CAZIQR010000290.1:0-2522 GCA_964541055.1 uncultured Eubacteriales bacterium | reverse complement strand
TCATTTCTTGCCTTAATTAAGATACAATTTTAAAATAGATTTCCGGGAAATTCCAGAGAGGAATTTCCAGGCGGCCGACGAGGCCGGCAAACGACGAGGAACATAAAAACGCGTTCTTAATGGCCCTTTGAACAGGACGCAGGGATTCGACATGAGCGCTCCGCCCTTGGTCGTCGGGATCGGCGAACTGCTCTGGGACCTGCTTCCTGATGGCAAACAGATGGGCGGGGCCCCGGCCAACTTCGCTTTCCACGCCCGGGCCTTGGGGGCGGCCAGCATGATCGTCAGCGCGATCGGCGACGACCGGGCCGGGCGGGAGATCCTCGAAGGGCTCGGCCGCCGCGGGCTCGACCGAAGCGGCATCGCGGTCGTAAGCGGCGCGCCGACGGGGACGGTCACGGTCGCCCTGAATGCCGGCGGGATCCCTCATTACACGATCCACGAAGGGGCGGCCTGGGACGTCATTCCCTGGACGGCCGGCCTCGGGGACCTCGCGGCGCGCGCTGACGCCGTAAGCTTCGGCTCGCTGGCCCAACGGTCCCCGGTGAGCCGAGCCACGATCGGCGGCTTTCTGGACGCGACGAGGCCGGACTGCCTGCGGGTCCTCGACCTCAACCTGAGACAATCCTACTTTAGCCGGGACGTCATCACCCGCCTGCTCGGCCGTACGACCGTATTGAAGCTGAACGACGACGAGCTCGCGACGCTCGCCGGGATGCTGTCGCTTCCGGGCCCGGAGAGCCGCGTCCTGGCCGGCCTGCTCGAGGCCTATCCCCTCTCCCTCGTCGCCCTGACGAAAGGTCCGGCGGGAAGCCGCCTTTTCGGGCGCGGCGTCGATATCAGCCATCCCGGCCTCCCCGTCGAGACCGCGGACACGGTCGGGGCGGGAGACGCCTTCACGGCGGCCCTGGTCACCGGGATGTTAAGACACAAGAGCTGGCCTGAGATCGGCGATCGGGCCAACCGCGTCGCCGGATACGTCTGCTCACGGAAAGGGGCCTGGCCGGAGCTGCCCTCAGAGCTGGCCTCCTGGGACCGACCATGATTGGATCGCGGAGGACCGACACGTTGAAATTTAAACGCCGGATCCAAACTTCTCCTCTTTTCGGAAAAGTCTCATCTGAATGAAGGGTACAGACTTATAAAAAGAAAAACGATGGTTTGTGCGGTATGGCTGATTGTGGGGATATTCATGAATATAATGGATCTTGCTGGAGATGACCAACTCTTGCCCAAGGGGCCGGCGTTTCCGGTTATGAAGGCCAAGTTCCACCGCTACGAAAATCTGCGCGCCGGCCGAATCAAGACCGAGCGAGGCTGGAATGTTGCCGATTTTGCGATGTCGGTATTTAACCCGAGTTTGACCAAGCCGACGATGAGCCTTTTTACGCCTATATCTTGTTGGTTCCGGACATAGAAGGCCCAGACGCAACGAGAGCCTATAAAAGCGGAAAAGAAAGCGCTTTCCGAAGATGCCGGCGTTGTTAAGCCGCGGAGTATCAAGCGCTGAGGTGACCCGCACCCCGTTCCTCGTCCATTTTGTCAGCATCCTTTTTATAAGCAAGTCCCCTTTTTAGCCGCTTCGATATCTGTCTCAAGAGTCGCCTTTTGAGGCTCGACGTGATCCGTGTATTCCGCCGGCGTCGGCGGCCTATAGGCCGGCGATGGAGTCCTGTGAGAGGGGCAGGTCATGTCCCGAATTTCCGCCTCTCCCCATGGTCAAACTGCCGATGGCCAGGTCAATATGCACTTGACGTCGCTGAATGATCTGCGTACTTTTACAACATAATCATGTTATCGAGCAGCCCAAGAAATTGATAACAGGCGGAGAGTCCAAGGAAGAAGGAACGATTCCATATAAGGAGTTTATGAATATGCGCTTTCAGCCTTTTCTCCAGGAAAGAGTGATGTCCAAATTTGAGAATAAGGTGGACTATAACTTATCCGAAAGCGGAGTGCATCCTTTAACGGTGGATGAATTCCTGGATTACAAGCCGGGGATCATAGATAAGATTAAATCCACCCTCATCAATTATCCCTACGCTAATGGCAATCCGGGCCTTAGAGAGAATATTGCCCAGATCTATCATGGAGCTTCGGCGGATAATGTTCTGGTAACCGTCGGAGCCATAGAGGCTAATTACAACTCCATTCACAGCTTGCTTTCTCCGGGAGACGAGATCGCCATCATGTTGCCGAATTATCTTCAGATTTGGGGAGTTGCCAAGAACCGCGGCCTTAAAATCAATGAATTCCATTTGAGTGAAAAAAACGGCTGGGCGGCGGATATTACGGAATTGGAAGCCGCCGTGACTCCTAAGACCAAGCTGATTGCCGTCTGCAATCCAAATAACCCGACCGGCAAGATTCTCACGCAAGAAGAAATGGATGCCGTTGTGAACTGCGCATCCAAGGTTGGATCCTGGATTTTATCTGATGAAGTCTACCGAGGTGCAACCAGAGTCGCCAATGATGAAAACCCATCATTCTATAGCCTATATGATAAGGTTCTGGCCATTGGA
>CAZIQR010000289.1:0-2555 GCA_964541055.1 uncultured Eubacteriales bacterium | reverse complement strand
AGCTCGCCTTCAAGCTCGACCGCGAGCTCATCAATCTCAACAACGGCTTCACCTGTCCCATGCCGCGGGTGTCGCTGGATTCGGTCTTCCGGTACATGGAGATGATCAACATGCTCCCGGTCCACTACCAGGGCATGGTCGCCGGCAACAGCGAGACGCTGCGCCGGCGCATGGCCAACGAGTTCGGCTGCGACAAGGAAGAGATGGCCCTGACCCGCGGCGCCAGCGAGGCCCTGCAGATCGCCCAGAACGGGCTCGATCTCAAGGCCGGCGACGAGGTCATCACCACCGAGCAGGACTACCCGCGCATGCTGACGACCTGGGACCAGCGCATGCGCCGCGAGGGGATCAAGGTCACCCGGCTCCAGTTCCCGGTGCCGGCGACGCAGGACTTCCTCTACAACATGTTCGAGAAGGCCGTCACGCCGAAGACCAAGGTCTTCCATTTCACCCACATCACGAACCTGACGGCCCAGCTCTTCCCGGTGAAGAGGCTGTCGCGGCTGGCCCGGTCGAAGGGCATCGTCACCATCGTCGACGGCGCCCACGCCCTGGGGCACTTCCCGTTCAAGCTGAGCGACCTCGAGTGCGACGCCTACGGCGTGAGCCTCCACAAGTGGCTGCTGGCCCCGCTCGGCAACGGCTGCCTTTATGTCCGCAAGGACATGATCCCCCGGTTCTGGCCCCTCCAGGCCGCGCCCGAGCAGCAGGACAACGACATCCGCAAGTTCGAGTCGATCGGGACCCACCCCTGGGCCATTCGGGCGGCCCTTGGCGAGTCGCTGGCCTTCCACCAGGCCATCGGGGCGGAGCGCAAGGCGGCGCGCCTGCGCTACCTCAACATGCGCTGGGTCAACGCCCTCAAGTCCTCTCCGAAGATCCATGTCCTGACCGAGACGAGCGAGCCGCCCCAGGCTTGGGGCGTCATGGCCGTCAACATCGAGGGCATCGACGTCCGGCAGCTGGCCACCTGGCTCCGCAACAACTACCGCATCATCGTCGTCCCGCTCGTCGGCGGCGCGCCCCCGAACTCGGTCTTCGACTACCAAGCCCTGCGCATCTCGCCGAACGTCTACACGACACTCGAGGAGATCGACACGTTCGTCGAGGCCATGGCCGAGGCGGCCAAGAGCGGCGTCCCGGAAGCGCCCGATCCGATCCCGGCCTACCCGGCCGACGTCACGGTCTAAACCAAGGAGGCCAAGCATGAACCGTCGGACAACGGCCGTCCTCGCGGCCACGGCCTTCGTCCTTATCCTGGGCGCGGCGTCGGCGTTCGCCCAGGCGTCCTTCAAGGTGACGTTCCCCCTCAAGGTCAGCGGCAAGACCCTGGCCGCGGGCGAATACGCGGTCGCCCCGGCGGCGGATGGCAGCCTCGTCCTCACTCAGGTCTCGACCGGCAAGCAAACGCCGCTTGCGGTCATGGAGCGGATCGCTCAACCGGTCCCGCCCGTGGCCGAGCCCAAGCTCGTCTTCGATGAGGTCGGCGATTTCGCCCCGTCCTACACGGAGTACATCACGGTCTATGTCCTCTCCGAGGTCTGGCTCCCGGGCGAAGACGGCTACCGCATCCACGTGACCAAGGGCGCCCATAAGACGAAAGAGGTCAAGGGCGAGCTCAAGAAGTAGGGGGCGGGCGCGTCGAGGACGGCGTCCGTCCGGGGCGGCGCGGGCCCGGCGGCCGGGATGTCCATCTGGTATAATGGCCTTTCTGTAGACAAGGGATATCCATGATCGTCGTCGACAACCTCTCGAAGAGCTACGGCAAGCAGTCGCTCTTCGACGGCATCAGCTTCAAGGTCAACCGCAAGGAGCGGGTCGGCGTCGTCGGCCGCAACGGCCACGGTAAGACGACCCTCTTTCGGATGATCGTCGGCGAGGAGGAGCCGGACGACGGGACGATCACCAAGCCGCGCAAATACCGCATCGGCTATGTCGAGCAGCGGGTCCGCTTCACCGAGCCGACCGTGCTCCGCGAGGGCGCCAAGGCCCTGCCCCACGACGCTCCGAACGAGATCTGGCGGGTCGAGAAGGTCCTGACCGGGCTCGGCTTCGAGCCGGCCGACCTCGAGAAGCGGCCGTCGGAGCTCTCGGGCGGCTACCAGGTCCGCCTCAACCTGGCCAAGGTCCTGGTCAGCGACTACCAGATGCTCCTGCTCGACGAGCCGAGCAACTACCTCGACATCACCTCGCTGCGGTGGCTGGAGCGGTCCCTGGCCGCCTGGCCGGGCGAGCTCATGCTCATCACCCACGACCGCAGCTTCATGGACAACGTCGTCACCCACGTCCTCGGCATCCACCGGCGCAAGGTCCGCAAGGTCGAGGGCGACACCGGGAAATACTACGAGCAGATCGCGGCCGAAGAGGAGATCTACGAGAAGACCCGGATCAACGACGAGCGGAAGCGCAAGGAGATGGACCTCTTCATCACCCGCTTCCGGGCCAAAGCCCGTCTCGGCGGTCTCGTCCAGTCCCGGGTCAAGTCGCTCGAGAAGATGGAGAAGCGGGAGAAGCTCGAGGAGGTCAAGAACCTGGAGTTCGCCTTCGCCGAGAAG
>CAZIQR010000288.1:0-2569 GCA_964541055.1 uncultured Eubacteriales bacterium | reverse complement strand
GGCCGCGGCCAGAACCGCCGCGTCGAGATCCTCGTCTACGAATAAGCCCGATCCAACCGGCATCCAACGGTCGGGGGCTGGGCCGCGCGGCCCGGCCCCCGGCTTTCCCCTCCCGCAAGACCGGGTCAGACCTACGCCTTTTTAGTTATCGGCATGCTTCACAACACTGCTCGTCAGAAACTTGGCAGGTTTGACCCCTTCCCGGAAGATATTAAAAAGGTGTAGGTCTGACGCCGTCTTTAGCGGACGCCGAAGTTCACCGGCGTCCGTTCCTCGCTCCGGTCTGTCGCTGGAGGCGGCTCGGATGAAAGAGCGGAGATCTCGGCCCTGAGCTCGGGCGTCATGGCGATGTCGGCCGCCGCGAGCAAAGGCGCCAGCTGTTCTGTGTTCCGCGCTCCGACGATCGGAGCCGTAACGGCGGGATGCGAGCCCACCCAGGCCGCGGCCAGCGCAGCCGGATGGAATCCCCGCTCCTTAGCGAAGGCCGTGAACCGTCCCGCGACGTCATAGTTCAGCTCGTCACCGTAGCGGGTGGCATAGATCTTGTTGACGACGAGACGGCCGGCCTCGGGCCGGACGCCGGGGGCGTACTTGCCGGAGAGCAACCCGCCGCCGAGCGGGCTATACGGGAAGACGCCGAGTCCCTCGGCCAAGGCCATCGGCAGGACTTCGGCCTCGGCCTGCCGCTTGACGAGATTGTACATGGGCTGGATGCAGGCAAAGGGAGCCAGCCCTTCCTTGGCCGAGATCCCCAGGGCCTTCGCGACCTGCCAGGCGGCGAAGTTGCTGGCCCCGAGATAAACGACTTTTCCCCGATGGACGAGATCGTCGAGCGCCCGCAGGGTCTCTTCGAGCGGAGTCCGGTCATCGAAGCGGTGGACATAATAGATGTCGACGCGGTCGGTCTGGAGGCGCCGCAGGCTGGCCTCGATCGCGAACTGGATATGGCGCCGCGACGCCCCCATGGCGTTGACGTCCTCGGACGTCGCAAAATAAGCCTTGCTGGTGATGACGACCTCTTCGCGGCAGTCCTTGATGAGGCGGCCGAGGATCTCTTCGGACCGGCCCCCTGCGTAGATATCGGCGCAGTCAAAATGGTTGACCCCGGCGTCCCGGCAGGCCTTGAACAGGGCCCTGGACATGGCTTCGTCGGCATCGCCGCCGAAGGACATCGCGCCGTAGGCGACGGCCGAGACCTTGATCCCAGTCCTTCCCATGAATTTGTAGTTCATATCGCACTCCCCTTGTCTGGCTTATTCATGAAAACCCCTTCAGCGGGTCTTCTTCAGCTCGAGCCCATGGCCGATCGGATAGAGGTCCGGGATCGAGACGGGCAGTTTACCGGTCACATCCAATTCCCCGGACAGGGCGCGGGCCGCGACCGTCTGGGCTTCGGGCGTGTCCTTGTAAAGGCAGAGATAGGCGTCGACGTCCGGGAAATGCCTCAAGAGATAGGGGCTGCCGAAAGACACGACAACGACCTTCGGCCCGTCGGGCAGGGCCGCCAGCTTCTCGATGAGGTCCACATGCCGCGGCTCGAGCCCGACGCTCCCCTTGCGGTCGACGAGCCTCGAATAAACGCCTACGACGACCGTTTCCGCCGAAGACGCCGCGGCCAGCGCTTCGTCGAGCTTGTCCTCTCCGGTGTCGCCGTCGGCGTAGAAGGCCCTGGCGCCCGGGAACTTGGACCGCATGGCCTCGACAAAGGGCTGGCCGGCGAAATAGTCGCCGAGATCGCTGCTGAGCGCCAGGACGGCGAGCTTCTCCGGCGCCGCGGCGAGCGGCAGGACGTTGGCCTCGTTCCGGACGAGGGTGGCCGAACGCTCGAAGGTCCTCGAGGCCAGCTCGAGATAGGCCTTCGGGGCGACCCGGGTGCGGAGCGCGTCGATATCGACGTACCGGCGCCGGTCGAGGCCCAGCGAGGCCTTCATCTCGAGGATACGCCGCACCGAGGCATCGATCCGTGCCGCGGGGATCCGGCCGTCCCGGACCGCGGCGGCCAGAAACGAAATGACCCGGTCCGGCTCGGGCGGGAGCAGGAGCATGTCCACGCCCGCGAGGACCGCCCGGAGCGCCGCTTCTTCCGAGGAGAAGGCGTTGGTCACCCCGCCCATCTCGAGCGCGTCCGTGACGACGAGGCCCTTGAAGCCCATCTTCTGACGCAGGACGCCGGTCAGGATCGGGGCCGAGAGCGTCGCCGGCAATCCCGGGGTGGGATCGAGGGCCGGCACGGCCAGGTGGGCCGTCATGACGGCGCGGACGCCGGCGGCGATCGCCTGCTGGAAGGGATAGAGCTCGACCTTCTCCAGGCGCTCGAGGTCGGCGGTGATGGTCGGAAGAAGGCTGTGCGAATCCTGGGACGTGTCGCCGTGGCCGGGGAAATGCTTGGCCGTGGCGATCATCCCGTTCTCTTGGACGCCCCGGATGAAGGCGTTGGCGATGCGGCTGACGAGGGCCGGATCGGCGCCGATGGCCCGGGTGTTGATGATCGGATTGTCGGGATTGATGTTGACGTCGACGACCGGGGCGTAGGCCATGTGGATGCCCATGGCCCGGCCCTCGAGGGCCG
>CAZIQR010000287.1:0-2574 GCA_964541055.1 uncultured Eubacteriales bacterium | reverse complement strand
ACGGTGTTCGAAGGCCAAATTTAGCATTTTGAGCCGGTCCGGTCAAGGCATTGAGCCTGACGGGGCTTTGCCGCCGCCTGACCCGCGCCCCCTGTTTCCTGTGCTATAATCGCCCCGCGATGACCAGCCCCGCCGCCCGCAAGAAGGACCAGTCCCCGCAGCCCCTGCGGACGCCCCTCGCCGAGCGGATGCGGCCCCGGACCCTCGACCATGTCTACGGGCAGGACCACATCCTCGGCAAGGGCAAGATCCTCGCCGAGCTCATCGAGAAGAACCAGATCGTGTCCATCATCTTCTGGGGCCCGCCGGGCTCCGGCAAGACGACGCTCGGCATGATGCTGGCCCGCCATTTCGACCTGCCGTTCGAGCTTTTCAGCGCCGTCCTCTCCGGGATCAAGGAGGTCAAGGAGTTCATGGCCCGGGCCGAGCAGCAAAGGAAGCTCTTCGGCAAGCCCATGATCCTCTTCATCGACGAGATCCACCGCTTCAACAAGGCCCAGCAGGCCGCCTTCCTCCCCTACGTCGAGAAGGGCGACATCATCCTCTTCGGCTCGACGACGGAGAACCCGTCGTTCGAGGTCATCGCCCCGCTCCTTTCGCGGACGCGCGTCCTCGTCCTCAAGGGGCTCGATCACGACGCCCTAGCCCGCATCATCCAGGACGCCCTCGACGACAAGGAGCGCGGCCTCGGCATGCTCGGGCTCTCGATCGACCCCGCGGCCCTCGACATGCTTATCGACTACGCCAACGGAGACGCCCGCCGCGCCCTCAACTCGCTCGAGATCGCCGCCGGCCTGGCCCGGCGCATGACGATCTCCGTCGAGAACGTCAAGGAAGCCCTCCAGCAGCGGACCCTCCTCTACGACAAGGCGGGGGAGGAGCACTTCAATCTCATCTCGGCCCTCCACAAGAGCCTCCGGAACAGCGACGTCGACGCCTCGCTCTACTGGCTCGTCCGGATGCTGGCGGCGGGCGAGGACCCGCTTTATGTCGCCCGGCGCATGATCCGCTTCGCCTCCGAGGACATCGGCCTGGCCGACCCGCAGGCCCTGGCCCTGACGCTCCACGCCAAGGAGGCCTACGATTTCCTCGGGTCGCCCGAGGGCGAGCTGGCCCTGGCCGAGGCCTGCGTTTACCTCGCCGCGGCCCCCAAGAGCAACCGCATCTACACCGCCTACGGCGCCGTCCAAGGCGATATCGAGAAGAATCCCCACGAGCCCGTGCCGCTCCAGATCCGCAACGCCGTGACCTCGCTCATGAAAGAGATCGGCTACGGCCGCGAATACCAATACGCCCACGACAGCGCCATCGAGACGACCGACATGGAGACCCTGCCCGAGCGGCTCAAGGGCCGGAGGTTCTATGAGCCGGGCGAGCTTGGCTTCGAGAAGGAGATGCGCAAGCGCATCGACTGGTGGGAGGCCCTGAAGTCCCGCATCCGGGAGGGCCAGGGGCGCGAGGGCGGCCCGGAGAAGAAAGAGACGGGCTAGCCTTTCCCCTCGGAGGCCGGCTCCTCCTTTTCGTCCCTTTCCTTGAACAGGTAATAGACTTCCCAACTGATGTCGTCGGCCAGGCAGCCGAGGCACGACTTTGGCGTCGTGGCGATCTCGTCGTCGGCGATCTTGTCCTTGAGGATCTTCTTGACCGCCCGGCGGATCTTGTACAGCAGGATGTAGTTGACCATGCCCGTTCCCGGACGGAAATGATAGCAGGTTCGCCCGCCCGGCGCAAAACCCGGCCTCGCCGGACCGTATCTGCAGGAGCACCGCATCGGGACGTTTCGATGCCTTGCCGCCCGGCCTTGATATATAATACCGGCCATATGAGACTCCTTCGGAAGATCGTGGCGGTCGCGGCGGCGTCTGCGGCCGTGGCCGCATGTGCCTCGCTTGCCCCGAAACCACTCATCGATCCCTTCCCGATCCGGTTTCCCCTCGTTGCGGCGGGGGGGCTCCCGATCGAGGGAAGCGTCACCGGCCAGCCGTGGGCCAAGGACGGGATCGTTTATTATCGGACGACGGACGGACGCCTCACGGCTGTCGTCGCCTCCTCCCAAATCGTTCTGGGCCGTTCTGCCGTCGATCCCGCCGATCCCGCCCGCTCGGTCCGGACCGGCGGCCTCGTTCTTCGACGGGACGCCAACACGCTTCGGGCCTTCGACGCTCAGGGCCAAACCGTTTGGGAATTCAAAGCGAAGGGCGCCCTCTCGGCCGACCCCGTCGTAGCCGGAGGGCGGATCCTCTTCGGCGATGCGTCGCGCACGTTCTATTGCCTCAGCGCGAGGAAGGGCAGGGTGAAATGGCGGAGACGACTCCAGGGCGTGCCGATCCATCCGGCCGTCGCCGGCGGCGGCGCGGTCGCCGTAGCGGCCTCCAACAGCGTCGTCTACCGGCTTTCTCTCGGCGGCGGATCAATCCTGTCGTGGCAGGCCGTCCCGTCCCGCGTCGTCTACCCGCTTGCGGCGGCCGGCCCCTACGTTCTTATCGCCTCCGACGCGGCGACGGTCACGGTGCTCGACCTCCGGACCGGGACAAAGGCCGAGCCCGTCGAGGCCCCCGGGCCCCTCGTCGCCGG
>CAZIQR010000286.1:1457-2582 GCA_964541055.1 uncultured Eubacteriales bacterium | reverse complement strand
GGGAGGAGGGTTTGCCGTGATCATTGTTCTTTGTGCGCTACTCGCGCTCCTTTCGCTTCCCGCGGCCGCGCAGGCGCCCAAGGCGCCCGACGCCGCCGCGCTCCGCGCCGGCTGGAACTTCATCGGGACGCCGCGGTTTTCCGAGGCCGACGACATAGCCGTGCTGGCCCTCTTCAAAGGCCTGCGCGTCTCCGATGTCGTCGACGGCATGGACGCCGTCGGCCTCGTCGACACCGGCACCATGGACCCGGAGATCCATCCCCTCTGGCGCGACACGACCGGCTTCACCCACCGGTTCGTCGGCATTGCCCTTACGGCCCGCTATGTCCCGACGCAGAGGCCGACGGCCGGCGTTCTCGCCACCGACGCTTACGACGCCTGGTCGGGCGACTGGTATGAGAAGCTCTCGCCGGAATCGTTCGCCCCGCTCATCCGCCCCGGCACGGCCCTCGTCATCGAGGACGCCCCGGCCGCGGACGTCGGATCGATCGGCTCGTATAACATCCTCGAATGGGTGCGTCTCGGGGCTGCCGGCGTCGTCACGAACGGGACGGCCCGCGACACGGACGAGATCATCACCGAGAAGGTCCCGCTCTACCTGCGGCGCGTCGGCCGCGGCATCCGTCCCGGCCGGAACGAGCTCGAGTCGGTCAACCGGCCGGTTGTCTGCGGCGGCGTGCTGGTCGTCCCGGGCGACGTCATCGTCGCCGACGGCGACGGCGTCGTGGTCGTGCCGCGCGCCCGGGCCGCGGCGGTGGCCAAATACGCGCGAACGATCCTGGAGGGGGACAAGGACGGACGGCGCGACCTCTATAAAAAGATGGGGCTCAAGCCCGACGTTTCGATCAAGAAATAGCCAGGGCTATTTCGGCGGCTCAGGCGCCGCCGGCGCCCGGCCCTGGAAAAGCCTGACCGTCTCCGGATTGAAGAGGACGATCATCGTGTAAATGCCGAGGGCCGTCCCGAACGGCACGTTGGGGAGGGCCAGGAAGGCCAGGACCAAAACGAGGATCCGGGCCCATTCCTTGCCGGAGAGAAGCCCCAGCCCGCCGATGATCTGGGGCAGTCCGAGGAGCCCGAGGAACGAGCTGACGATGATGCCGATGAGCCGCAGGATGGCCGGGC
>CAZIQR010000286.1:0-1357 GCA_964541055.1 uncultured Eubacteriales bacterium | reverse complement strand
GGCCGGGCGGAGAGCGGTATGTCATTGTTATTTTTTCCGTGATCCCGCAGAATGGCGGCGGGAGGGAGCATGGTCCTCAAGGCGCTTTTGGCGGCGCTGGCGGTCCTGGCCGTCACGGCGATCGCGGTATCGGCACCGTCACGCAGGACCGCCGGGATGCCGCAGGAGGCCGGCCTCCAGCTCGACCCCGTCGTCCTCTCGGCCGCCGAGCAGGGCGAAGTCCTCAAGGGGAAGATCGTCGTCAGAAGCATCCCCAATCCGGGCCTCAAGGGGCGGACCTATGAGGCCATCGGGACCGTGGCGGGGGCGCTCGAGGATGTCCTCGCCGTCATCCTCGATTACCGGCACTACAGCGAGTTCATGCCCCGCGTCGAGCGGACGGTCGTCACCGACGAAGGCCCAATGGTCGCGCTCGTCGAGCAGCATCTGAAGCTGCCCTTGGGGGTCACCCGGCGATACCGGCTGCGCTATACGGCCCGGGTGGACGCCGAGGGCTTCCGCGTCGATTGGGTCAAGGCGCCCTGGCCCGAGGTCCCCCTCAGCCACTCCGTCGTCGATACCTCAGGGCATTGGCAGGTTGGGAAACACGCAGCCGGCGGCCTCGTCGCCCTCTATCATGTCTACACGGATCCCGGCCATGTGCCGTTGGGGATGAAAGGCCTGGCCCTCTCGATCTCGAAACACGACCTGCCCAAGGTCATCGAGGCGGTCCGGGGCCGCCTCCGTCCGCGCGAACAGCCGGACCCGAACCGGAAGTGAATCGGCCTAGATCTCGGCGCCGTAGCGTCCGGCCGATCCCAGGACCTCGCGGTTCTTGCGCTTGTACATCTCGATGAGGGCGACGCGGGCCGGCCCCAGGTATTTTCGGGGATCGAACTCGGCGGGCTGCTCGGCGAAGACCTTGCGGACCGAGGCCGTCATGACCATCCGCCCGTCGGTGTCGATGTTGATCTTGCAGACGGCCGACCGGGCCGCCTGGCGGAGCTGGTCCTCGGGCACGCCGACCGCGTCCTTCATCTGCCCACCGTATTTGTTGATCGTCGCCACGGCGTCCTGGATGACCGACGACGCGCCGTGAAGGACGATGGGGAAGCCGGGGATCCGCTTCTCGACCTCGGCCAGGATGTCGAAGCGCAGCGGCGGCGGGACGAGGACGCCGCGCTCGTCGCGGGTGCACTGCTCGGGCTTGAACTTGTAGGCGCCGTGCGAGGTCCCGATCGAGATGGCCAGGGAGTCGACGGCCGTCCGCTTGACGAAATCGACGACCTCGTCCGGGTGGGTGTAGGTCGACTTCTCGGCCGAGACCTCGTCCTCGATGCCGGCCAGGCGTCCGAGCTCGCCCTCGACCGAGACGTCG
>CAZIQR010000285.1:0-2631 GCA_964541055.1 uncultured Eubacteriales bacterium | reverse complement strand
ATTCAAGTCCGTTTTTATGGTAAGATTGCCGGAGCTCATGAGATCGAACGCCCTCAAGCTCGCCGTTGGCCTGGCTCTGTCCCTGGCCCTGCTCTATTTCTTCGGCCGCAGCGTCGACTGGAAGAACGTCCCGGCCCAGATCACCGACGTCAGCATCCCCCTCTTTGTCCTGGCGGTCGCCCTCTCGGCCCTTCATCTTGTCACCCGGTCGCTGCGCTGGCACGTCCTCGTGGCCCGGGAAAAGATCGACGTCCGCTTCCGGAACCTCGTCCGGGCCAACGTCGTCGGCTTCACCGTCAGCTTCGTCTTCCCGGGGCGGATCGGCGAGCTCGTCAAGCCGCTCTACCTGGCCCGTAAAGAAGGCCTGAAGCCGGGTTTCACCATCGGCACGGTCGTCGTCGAGCGGCTCTTCGACATGGCCACGATCTGCCTCCTGATCGGGCTGTTCCTGGTCTCCCGGCCGCTCTTCGCCGCCTCCTGGCCCGTCAGCGAGGAGGCCGGCCGGCGCCTGACCTTCCTGGGAACGGCCGGCATCGCCATCGCCGCGGCGCTGCTCCTGGTCATGGTCGGGCTCTATTTCTACAGGGAGCAGGCCCTCAAGATCGCCGGCTTCGTCCTCAAGCCCCTCCCGGAAAGGGCGCGCCTGACCGCCCTGAAGGTCCTGTCCGAGTTCATCGACGGGCTCCGCTTCTTCCGGACCCGCAGCCAGCTGGCCCTCTACGCCGTGCTGTCGCTTGTCGTCTGGCTCGGCATCGTGCTTTTCTACTGGGCCTTCTTCGCCGCCTATCACGTCCACGTGCCATATTTCCTGGTCATCCCTTACGTCTTCCTGACCGCCGTCGGGGCCTCCATCCCCACCCCCGGCATGGTCGGCGGCTTTCACTACTTCAGCAAGCTCGGCATGGTCCTCGTCCTCGGGCTCGAGGCCGGGAGGGCGGCCGGCATCACCCTGGTCTTCCACGCCGTCCAGATCGCCGTGACATGCTTTTTGGGTTATGCTATATTGGCCCGCGAGGGCCTGACCCTCCTCCAGCTCAAGAGGATGGGAGAGAGCGAAACAGAATGAGGTGCTCCTACTGCGGCTTCCTCGAAAGCAAGGTCATCGATTCCCGGGAGAGCAAGAAGGGGATCTCGATCCGCCGGCGCCGCGAGTGCCTGTCGTGCCACCGGCGCTTCACGACCTACGAGAAGATCGAGGAGATCCCCTACATGGTCGTCAAGAAGGACGGCACGCGCCAGCCCTTCGACGCCCAGAAGCTCCTCAAGGGGATGATGAAGGCCTGTGAGAAGCGCCCCATCCAGATCAGCCAGCTCGAGGAGATCGCCGAAGAGATCGAATCCCTTCTCCAGGAGCGCCCGGACAAGGAGATCGGCGTCGCCGAGATCGGGCAGCTCGTCTGTGACCGCCTCAAGGAGCTGGACAAGGTCGCCTACGTGAGGTTCGCCTCGGTCTACCGGGAGTTCGGCGACGTCGCCGAGTTCCGCCGCGAGCTCGAGGACCTCATGAAGGAAAAATAGCCCTCCGTCGTCCGCCATGGTCCGCCGCATCAAGCCTGTCTCGCGTCCCGCCAAGGCCGAGACGCGCGTCCGCACCGCCCACCTGGTCATGCGGGCGCCCGAGCCGCGGCTGCCGGCCCCCGGCGAAGTGACCATCCCGGCCATCGACGTCTACGAGACGTCGACCGAATACATTATCGAGATGGAGCTGCCCGGCGTCGACGGCGAAGACGTCAAGGTCCTGCTCTTCTCGAGCCGGCTCGAGGTCAGCGGCTTCAAGCGGGAGCTGGGGACGCCTCATGACTCCCGCTACACGCGCCTCGAACGGGAATACGGGTCGTTCCGGCGGGATGTCGTCGTCCCCGGCGCGGTCGACCCCGAGCGGGCCGCGGCGGCCCTCGAGAACGGCGTCCTGACGATCGTGTTGCAGAAGCCGCCGCGGAAGCGGCGGGACGTGGAGATCAAGGTCCGGCGCGGCGCCGGCTGATCGGGAGAACTCTGATGGCCAGCATTGAAGAAAAGAACGGCGGCGAAATGGAGAGCCTTCTCGAGGAAGAGGGCAAGAAGCTCAACGTCCCGTCGAAGCTCCCGGTCCTGCTGCTCCGGGACGTCGTCATCTTCCCGTACATGATCGCCCCGCTCTTCGTCGGGCGCGAGAAGTCCAAGAACGCCATCGACGTCGCCCTCTCGACCAACCGCATGATCCTGCTCCTGACCCAGAAGGACATGGAGGTCGAGGACCCCAAGCGGGAGGACGTCTATGACATCGGCACGGCGGCCCTGATCATGCGCATGCTGAAGCTGCCCGACGGCCGGGTCCGCATCCTGGCCCAGGGCCTCGTCCGGGCCCGGGTCGAGGGCTTCGAGGAGGACGGCGCCCACATCACCGCCGAGGTCAAGGTCATCGAGGAGCCCGAGAAACCGGACAAGAACATCGAGACCGAGGCCCTCATCCGCAACGTGCGCTCCGGGCTCGAGCGGGCCGCCTCGCTCGGCAAGAGCCTGGCGCCCGAGGTCCTGATCATCGCCTCGAACGTCGAGGAGCCCGGCCGCCTGGCCGACCTGACCGCCTCGAACCTCGAGCTCAAGGTCGAGGACGCCCAGGGCATCCTCGAGATCACGGATCCCGTGGCC
>CAZIQR010000284.1:0-2659 GCA_964541055.1 uncultured Eubacteriales bacterium | reverse complement strand
GCGGCGACGATGATGACGAGGGCGGCCAGTCGATAGCGCCCGTGGAAGGTCAGGAGGACGCTCATGAAGCCGAAGAACAGATTCGTGAGCGAGAACAGGCTGGGCAGGACGTTGAGGCCGTAGATCGGCTTCTTGGCCTTGGACGGCCGGGAGGATCGGGGGCTCATCGCGTCACCTCGCCGATGACGGTCAGGCCGGCCTTCACTTTGTCGTGGAGCCCGGCTTTGACGGCGACGGTCCGCGGCAGGACGAGCTCGACCCGCGAGCCGAAGAACATGAGACCGACCTTCTCGCCCCGGGCCACGGACTGGCCGGGCCTGACGAAGGCCTTGATGCGCCGGGCGGCGACGCCCACGCTCATCTTCATGACGGCGTCGACGAGCCCGCCCCGCAAGGCCAAGGTCGTCGACTCGTTGAGCTCGCCGGCCTCGGGCTTGAAGGCCTGGAGGAACTTGCCGGGGCGGTGGTCCACCGCGGCGACCGTGGCCGCCAGCGGGGCCCGGACGACGTGAACGTCATAGAGCGAGAGGAAGATGACGACCTTGGTGGCCGGTCCGCCGAGCCGGGGATCGGCCTCGACCGGCTCGACGCCGAGGACTTCGCCGTCGGCGGGGGAGACGACGAGCCCCTCTCCGTCCGGCGGCACGCGGCCGGGGTCCCGGAAGAAGAAGGTGAAGGCGCAGGCGAGGAGGAAGCAGAGCACGGCCGGAAGGCCGAGGCCGAGGAGGGCGAAAAGAACGGCCAGGCCGGCCGACGGGAGGATGAAGCGGAGGCCTTCCGTGGCGATTCTCATGGTCCTCCTCAGCGGTCCGCCCAGGCGAAGGCGGCCAGCATCGCCACCTTGGCCGCGTCGGCCATGATGTCGGGGTTGATCCGGTAGATGGTGTCACCGGTCTGGTGATAGGCCAGGTGAGGCCCGTTCGAGCCCAGGCTCGCCGCGGGGATGCCCTTGACGAAGAAGGGGGCGAAATCCGAGCCGCGGACGCCGACGCCGCGGATCGTCCCCAAGCCGCGGAGGATCCGGACGGACCTGTCCGCCTCCTCGAGGGCCCGGCGGAATTCGGCGGGCTCGGCCGGGGCCGCCCCCCAAAGGCCGTCGCCCTCGCCGGTCATGTCGAAATTGATCATGCCGGCGACCTTGTCGAACGGGCCGGGCACGTGGTCGGCGAACCAGGTCGAGCCCTGCAGGCCCAGCTCCTCGCCGCCGAAGAGGGCGATGACGATCGAGCGCTTGGGCTTGCGGGCCAGGGCGGCCAGGGCCTTGCCGGCCTCCATGGACGTGGCGCTGCCGCTGGCGTTGTCGTCGGCGCCGGGAAAGAGCAGGCCCATGTGGGCGCCGCAGTGATCGAAGTGGCCGCCGATAACGACGCACTCGCGGCGAAGCTTGGGATCCGAGCCCTCGATGTAGCCGACGACGTTATAGCCGACCGCCTCCGGGAAATGGCGCGAGGCCACGGCGAGGCGGATCTTGGCCCGCAGCGGGAACGAGATCGGCCGCTTCCAGGCCGTCAGCGCCTGCTTCAGGTCGGCGGTCGTCGAGCCCGTCTCCTTGAGGATCGCGTCCATGACCTTCGGGCTGATCTCGGCCGGCGTGAAATCTTCGAGATAGTCGCCATTTGGGTTCGAAGCGATCTCGTCGTAGATGTAGACGAGGCCGAGCGCGCCCCTGTCCCGGGCGGCTTTCATGCGCGTCCGGTGCTCGTCATAGTGCGTGAATCCGGGGCCGGCGTCCGGCGTGCCCCGGAAGCAGAGGACGAACTTGCCTTTGACGTCGAGCCCGGCGTAATCGTCGTAGCCGAGCTCGGGCGCCGAAATGGCCCAGCCGGCGAAGACCGTTTCGGCCGTGCGGTCGGCGCTCGCCGAATAGAGAAGGGGCAAGAAGTCCTTCTCTGGGACGAGCTTCATCTCTTTGTAGGACGAGGCCTTGGCCGGATCGGGCGGCCCCTCGGGCAGAAGGACGGTCATCTCGGCCTTGTCGATGATCGTGAAGGGCGAAGGGTAGGGCTGGAGATAGCCGTCCTTGGCGCTCACGGGCTTGAGACCCCAGGCGGCGAGCTTCTTGGCCGCCCATTGGGCCGCGGCCGTGTAGCCCTTGTCGCCCGTCAGCCGGCCGCCGTACTCGGGCCGGGCCAGCGTCTTGACGATGTCGTAGGCTTCGGCCGGGCTGATCGCGGCCAGCCCGTCCCGGAGGTTCTTGTCGGGGACCTGGGCCGTCGAGGCCGCGGCGGCGAGGAGAACGGCGAGGACACAGGCGGCGAACGCTTTCGTTTTGGGCATACAAATCTCCCTTGCCCCTGATGATAAACTTATCCGCCTATTTTCGCAATGACTTGCGGCGCGCGATCTCCTTGCGCACGGCCGGATGGAGGACCGCCCAGTAATAGATGACGAGAAGGACGAGGATGACGCCGAAGCGCGGCAGGTTGCCGGCGACGAGCGAATAGACGGCGTAGCCTAGGGCCGCAAGCAGGGCGGCCAGGTGGACGAAGGCGAAGGCCAGATCGCCGGTCTTTGACACCGCTACTTGATGACCGTGGCGGAGAGGATCGTCACGGATTCGCGGGGCACGTTCTGATGACCGCCCTTGTTGCCGGTCGGGACGGCGGCGATGGCGTCGACGACCTCCATCCCGGCCACGACCTTGCCGAAGGAGCAGTAC
>CAZIQR010000283.1:0-2661 GCA_964541055.1 uncultured Eubacteriales bacterium | reverse complement strand
AGACCGTCAAGAAGGCCCAGGCCCTGAAGAAGAAGGGCTACATCGTCCTGCCCGACCCGGAGAACCCGGCCGTCATCGAGGCCTTCGAGAAGGGCAGCTTCAAGGAGTTCGAGCGGCACTCCCGCATGGGCATGGTTGAAGAGGGCTCCTTCATGAAGCGGGTCGAGGAGCTGCGCCAGGCCGGGGCCAAGCGCGTCTTCCTGAAGACGGGCGCCTACCGGCCGGCCGACCTGGCCCGGGCCGTCAAGTACGCCTCCAAGGCCAAGCTCGACATGCTGACGGTCGACGGCGCCGGCGGCGGCACGGGCATGAGCCCCTGGCGCATGATGAACGAGTGGGGCCTCCCGTCGGTCGAGATCTGGTCGCTGACCTGGATGTACGCCGACCAGCTGGCCAAGCAGGGCGAGTACGTGCCCGATCTGGCCTTCGCCGGCGGCATCACCTTCGAGGACCAGATCTTCAAGGCCCTGTCCCTCGGCGCCCCCTACGTCAAGCTCGTCGGCATGGCCCGCTCGCCCATGGCCGCGGCCATGGTCGGGAAGACGATCGGCGGCCGCATCGCCGACAACCAGATCCCCGTCTACGTCGAGCGCTTCGGCAACAGCAAGGAGGAGATCTTCGTCACCGCCCCCGAGCTGAAGCGCCGTTTCGGCGACAGGTTCAAGGACCTCCCGGCCGGGGCCATCGGCGTCTACACCTACTTCGAGCGGCTGAGCCAGGGTCTGCGCCAGATGATGGCCGGCGCCCGCAAGTTCAACCCGAGCCTCATCAGCCGTGACGATATCGCGTCCTTGACCAAGGAGGTCTCGGACATCAGCGGCATCCCGCTCATCACGGATGTGGACAAGGACGAGGTCCAGAAGATCCTCAAGGCGAAGTAAGGCTTCGCTTCGCCGGAATTGCCTCCTCAGGGGGAGACGGGGTTTCCCGTCTCCCCTTCTTTTTATCCCTTCTTGATATATAATTGAGAGCGGCTCGGACTCCGGCGCGGCGGGAGGACCCGATGATCGTTCTCAAGGACGTTCTCGCCCTTCTCGACGGGGAGCTCCTCACCTCCCCGACATCCCCCGATGCGGCCTTTGAGAAGGTTTTCGCCTCCGATCTCATGAGCGACGTCCTGCACTCGGCCGAGCCCGGCGCGCTCCTCGTGACCGGCCTCGCCAACAGCCACGTCGTCAGCACCTGCGCCGTCGCCGACCTCGCCGGCATCGTCTTCGTGCAGGGCAAGCGGCCGGCGGCAGATGTCGTGGGCGCCGCCCAGGCCCGGTCCCTGCCGCTCATCGCCACGAAGATGACCATGTTCGAGGCCTGCTCGCGCATGGCCGGGCGCCTCGAGGACGGAGGCCATGTCCGACGCTAGCCTCGTCTTCCACCAGGATTTCCCCGTCAAGGGCGGGGATTTCGCCAAGGCCGGCGCTGTGGCCTGCCGCATCAAGGAGCTTCTCAAGGACCTCGGCTTCGACTCCTGGACCGTGCGCCGTGCGGCCATCGTCGTCTACGAGGCCGAGATGAATGTCGTCATGTATGCCACTGACGCGCAGGTCGCCCTCTCGGTCGCGCCCGGCTCGGTCCGGCTCGTCGTCGACGACCGCGGCCCCGGCATCCCCGACGTCGACCTGGCCATGACCGAGGGCTACACGACGGCCACGGCCGAGATGCGCGAGCTCGGCTTCGGCGCGGGCATGGGCCTGCCGAACATCAAGAAGAACGCGGACGACTTCCATATCGAGTCCGAAGTGGGGCGCGGCACGCGCCTGGACATCACCATCCGGACGAACGGGCACGGGACATCATGATCAATCCGAACTATCACGCCATCCACATCACCAAGGACAAGTGCATCGGCTGCGTCCATTGCATGTCGGCCTGCCCGACCCGGGCCATCCGCGTCGGCGGCGGCAAGGCCCGCATCATCGACCAGCTCTGCATCGACTGCGCCGAATGCCTCCGGGTCTGCCCCCATGAGGCCGTCCACTCCCACACGACCTCCTTTGCCGCCCTCGAGCATTTCGAATACAAGGTGGCCATCCCCTCGACGGTCATCTACGGCCAGTTCGGCCCCACGGTCGTGCCCAACGAGATCCTGTCGGCCCTGCGCCGGGTCGGCTTCGACGAGGTCTACGACCTCAGCTCGATCTGCGAGCTCAACTGCGCCGCGACGGAAGAGTACCTCAACGACCACCCCTCGCCGCGGCCCTACATCACCTCGACCTGCCCGGTCGTCGTCCGCATCATCCAGCGCCGCTACCCCTCGCTCTGCGGTCAGATCCTGCCGATCGAGCCGCCGCGCGAGATCGGGGCCAAGATCCTGCGGACCATCCTGCCCAAGGCCCTGGGCATCCCGGCCGGGAAGATCGGCATCATCCACATCACGCCCTGCCCGGCCAAGATGGTCTCCATCAACAGCCCGGCGACCCTGGCCAAGTCCTACCTCGACGGGGCCATCTCGATCCGCGACATCTTCCCGCAGATCCTCAGGGCCCTGCGCAAGAGCGAGGAGGACGCCCTGATGCGCCATCTCTTCCCGGAGACGCTCTTCAGCGGCATCGGCATGGGCTGGTCCCTCTCCGGCGGCGAGACGCGGGGCCTCAGAAGCCACCGGGCCGTGGCCGTCTCGGGCATCCGCGACACGATGCGGGTCCTCGACGAGGTCGAGGGCGG
>CAZIQR010000282.1:0-2694 GCA_964541055.1 uncultured Eubacteriales bacterium | reverse complement strand
GCCAGAAAACGAAGACTTAAGGCCAAAAACAAACGTAAAAAGGCACCTATATCATTAATTGATATGGTGATTCCTGGGGTCCGACCCCGCTGGACGATCATTTTTTGGCGGCCGGTCCGGCGCCCATGAGCGTGAGCCGCATATTTCCATCGGCCGCCTTCTCGATGCGCACCGATTTGGGCGGACGGATGCCGCCGTCCCAGGTAAAGAAGTCGTACTCGCCGCATGGGTAAAGCCGCATCCGCACGGTCAGCCCGCGAGCCGAACGGCCTTGGAGCCTCCCCTCCTTTTCGATATCCCAGACGTAGGTCAGCTCGGCCGTTCCCTTCTCGCAGTAGAAGCGGACGACTGTCTCGTCCCGGTCCTCGGTCCGAGCCGTGCCCAGGACCTCGAAGCGTTGGACCTTGCCGCGGATCCTCTCGTTCGTAGCTAGGAGATCTTCCCATCGCGCCTTTAGACGATCCAGGGCCACGCCGCCGCCGTAGGCGTCGAAGAGCGGTCTGAAATCGCCCTTCATGTTGGCGGCGACAAAACCCTCCGTGAGCTTGGAGAGCTTGTCGAGACGGCTGGCCGGGGCTTCTCGGACGGAGTTGAGCAGCGAGAAAGGTCGGCGGCCCCGGGCCTCGATGAACAGGGCCTTTCCTTCGAGAGAAACCTCGAATGATCCCGCGCCGGCAGGCAACGCGTAGGTCCCGGCCAGCGGAGCCAGCGTGTCGGGGCTCACATCGACGACCTCGGGGATCGCGGGATAGCTCGTGCCCGCATGAAAGCGCATCCCGATCTGCTCGAGCAGCGAGTTCGCGGACCGGTTCTCGGCGATGACGTTGGTCATGAGGAAAACAACGAGGCCCGTATCCGGCATGATCGCCAGATCGGCAAAGTAGATCCCGTTGCCGCCGTTGTGAGTGGCGATCTTCGTGCCGTCGGGAGCCTTGGCGATCGACCAGCCGTAGGCGTAGAAGGTCCCGCCGCCCTCGCTGACAAAAGGCGTCCAGAGCTTCTTCATCGATCCAGGCGTGAGGGCGCGCCCCGTGAGCAGGGCCCGGGCCCAGCGGAGCATGTCGTAAGCCGTCATGTGGATCCCGCCGTTCGCGCGGAGGGCCCAGTGCGGGCCGTCGGCGGCGAATGACCGCTCGTAGAAGGTGCCCCATCGCCCTGTCTCTCCCCCGTAGCCTACGGCCAAACGGCCGTCGCCCCAAGCCGGCAGAAGATAGCCCGTCTCATACATGCCGGCCGGAAGGAGGAGGCGCTCGCGCAGAAAGGACTCGTAACTCTTGCCCGAGAGCTTTTCGATGATCGCTCCAAGGAGACTGAAATTGGCGTTGGCGTAGGAGTAGCCTTTGCCGGGGACGAAGAGGAGCGGACGGGCGAAGACCTGCTTCAGGTATTCGGGAAGGGGCACGGCGTCGAAATCATCGATATCAGGATCATCGAGCCCAGAGGAATGAGTCAGGAGCTGGTGCAGGGTGATGACGGCCTTGTCGGCGGGGACGCCTTCGAAATACAGTGTGATCGGGTCGTCGACGCTTAGCCTCTTGTCATCTTCGAGCTTGAGGATGGCCGCGGCGGTGAACTGTTTGGTGATCGAGCCGATATCTGAGACCGTGCCGGGGGACCAGCGAAGGCCGTGCTCTCGGTCGGCCAGGCCAAAGCCCTCGGAGAGGAGAGGCTCGTCCTCGCGGGCGACAAGGACGACCCCGGCGAAGCCGAGCTTCTCGAGGCACTTGAGATAGGTCCTGGTCTCGGCCACGGCTTTCTCGTCCGAGTTGCCGGAATTGACTACGGCAGCAGGCTGGGCCTGGCCGGGACTTCCGGTTACCTTGGGGATGACCCGTGAATGGACCGCTGAAACGAGTCCGAGAACCAGGGCAAGGGCAAATGTCAATCGACGCCTTTTGGCCTTCACTGCGATCTCCTTCCAATGGGGTCCAATGGGGTCAGACCCCAGCCACTCTAAAAAGCCCTTATGTCCGCGTTTTCAGAATTGAAAATGCAATATGGACCGGAAACCACCGAGCCAGCTACGAAAATCATCCCCACTTCATTTTTTGGCCAAAAAACAGCGACTTAAGGGCTTGTCCACCGCCAAATCAGGGCTTAAAGTGTTGATAAATAAATTAACTCCTGGGGTCAGACCCCATCATAAGACGTTCCAATTCAGCAAGGCGTTCCAGAGGAGCCGGTGGTCGGAGCGGTTGAGGTCACGGTGGATCGGATTGAATAGGAACGCGATCACCCGGCCCTGTCCCGCCTTCAGGTCGAGGATGGCCGGCCGGCCTTCAAGCTCGTCCTCGTTCTTGATGGCGCCGCTGACGAGCATCTTGACCTCTTCCTTCTTCGCCGCCGCCGGGGCCGCGCCCGCCGCCCCAGCCGCTTGTCCCGCCGCCGGCACGCCCTCGCCCTTGGCCTCGCCGGGCTTCTCCTCCTCCCGGTCCTCGGCCCGCAGCTTCGTCCCCCACTGCAGCACGACCGCTCCCCGCGCCGACCTCGCGATGTCGTAGACCGGCATCATCGACCGGAAGACCGACGTTGTCTCGCTCATCCCATACGCCAGGGGATGATCCGTCTTCAGGAACTTGACCCTGAGCTCGGATCCAGGCGTGAACACGCCGCCCCTCCGGTAGACATCGCGCACCAACCCGCCCTCGAGGGCGATGGCCGACCCGTTGCCGAGCGTCACCAGCACGCCTCCGC
>CAZIQR010000281.1:565-2713 GCA_964541055.1 uncultured Eubacteriales bacterium | reverse complement strand
GCCGGCGGCCTTGCGCAGCGCCGCCGCCTTGTCGGTCTTTTCCCACGTGAAGTCCGGGTCGTTCCGGCCGAAGTGGCCGTAGGCCGCGGTTTTCTGGTAGATGGGCCGCTTGAGCTTGAGGTGGTCGATGATCTCGTGCGGCCGGAGCGGGAAGTGCTTGCGGATGAGCTTCGCGATCTCGGCGTCCGCGATCTTGCCCGTCCCGAACGTGTCCACATACACGGCCATGGGGTCGGCGACGCCGATCGCGTACGAGAGCTGCACCTCGCACCGGTCGGCGAGCCCGGCCGCGACGATGTTCTTGGCGATATACCGGCACGCATAAGCGGCGCTCCGGTCGACCTTGCTCGGGTCCTTGCCGCTGAAGCAGCCCCCGCCGTGCCGGCCCATGCCGCCGTACGTGTCGACGATGATCTTGCGCCCGGTGACGCCCGTGTCGCCTTCCGGCCCGCCGATGACGAACCGCCCCGTCGCATTGATGAAGATCTTGGTCTTCTGATCGAGATACTTCCCGCAGACCGGCGTGACGACCTGTTCCAAAATGAGCTTCCTCAGCTCGGCCTCCGAGACGTCACAGATGTGCTGCTGGGCGATGACCACGGCCTCGAGCCGCGCCGGCTTCCCGTCCCGATACTCGACGGTGACCTGGCTCTTGCCGTCCGGGCCCATGGCGTGGTTGGCCCGGCCTCTGCGGACCTCGGCTAGCCGGCACGTCAGCCGGTGCGCCAGCATGATCGGCAGCGGCATCAGCTCGGGCGTCTCGCTGCAGGCGTACCCGAACATCATGCCTTGGTCGCCGGCGCCTTGGGCGTGCTTTTTCGATTCCTTGACGCCCTTCGCGATGTCGCCGCTCTGCCCGTGCACGGCGATCCAGACGCCCGCGTCCTCGCAGTCGATGCCGTAGCGCGGGTCCGTGTATCCGATCTCGCGGAGCGTGTTCCGCACGATCCTCTGGATGTCGGAGTAGCCGCGCGTCGTGATCTCGCCCGCGACGTGCACGGTGCCGGTCGTCGTCAGGGTTTCGATCGCGGCGTGGGCGTCGGGGTCCTGCCGCAGCAGGTCGTCGAGGATGGCGTCGCTGATCTGATCGCAGATCTTGTCGGGGTGGCCCTCGGTGACGCTCTCGCTGGTGAAGAAGTATTTTTCGCTCATCTCAGTACCTCTCAAGCCGGGCGTGAACTAGCATTATGGCGGACCCGGCGGATTTGTCAACACGTCGCATCCCGCCGCATGTCTCACATTGACTCCCCTCGGGATTCGCGTTATCGTTAGACCAAGGGGAGGTTTAAGATTGGATTGTCCAAAGTGCCGCGCCGCGAACCCGGACTCCTCACGCTATTGCGGGACGTGCGCGACTCCGCTCCCTCGTCCTCAGCCTCACGCCGCCCCGGACTCTCCCGCGCCTGACGAGCCGTTCTCGCTCACCACGACCATCGACCCGTTCGAGCGCGGCCTCCGCGCCGGCTCCCTGGTCGCCGGCGGCAAATACCGCGTCCTCGGAGAGATCGGCCGCGGCGCCATGGGCATCGTCTACGAGGCCGACGACCTCAAGCTCAGGCGCACCGTGGCCCTCAAGTTCCTCCCGGCCGAGCTCACCGACGACCCCGAGGCCCGCGAGCGCTTCATCCACGAAGCCCGGGCCGCCTCGGCCCTCGACAGCCCCAACATCTGCACGGTCTACGACGTCGGCGAGAGCGAGGACCGCCGCATGTTCATCGCCATGACCCTCTGCAGCGGCGAGAGCCTGCGCACCCGGATCCGCCGCGGTCCGCTCTCTCCAGCCGAGGCCCTGTCTGTCGTCGCCCAGACCGCCGACGGCCTCGCCGCTGCCCACGCCCGCGGCGTCATCCACCGCGACGTCAAGCCCGCCAACATCCTCCTCACCGCCGACGGCGCGGTCCGCGTCGCCGACTTCGGCCTGGCCAAGATCGCCGGCGAGGCCCGCCTGACCCACGCCGGCCGCGCCGTCGGCACCGTCGCCTACATGTCGCCCGAGCAGCTGCGCGGCGAGGACGCCGACGCCCGCTCCGACGTCTGGTCCCTCGGCGTCGTCCTTTACGAGATGCTGACCGGCGCCCTCCCTTTTCATGGCACAACCGAGCATTCGCTGGCCTACGACATCGTCAACGGCGAGCCGAAGCCGTTCTC
>CAZIQR010000281.1:0-555 GCA_964541055.1 uncultured Eubacteriales bacterium | reverse complement strand
GCCGTTCTCTGCCCTCCCTCCCGGCACGCCCGCCGGATGCGCCCGTCTCCTCGAGATGGCCCTGGCCAAGGAGCCTGGCGACCGCTTCGCCTCGGCCGTGGAGATGGCCGATGCTATCGCCGATGTCCGCGAAAACGCCGGTTTTTCCGGGCACGCCCGCACCCGCTCGGCCTTCACTCGCGCCGGCGCCCTCGATCCCGCCGCCCGCCGACGCCGCTCACTGGCCCGCGCCCTCCTCATCGTCCTGGCCGCGGGCGCGGTCCTATCCGTTCTCTTCGCCCTCCGCGTCCCGGGGCGCATCGCCTCCCTCGTCGGCCTGACCCACCCCGCCACAACCGGCCGCGGCGTCACGATCTTCGCCCCGACGGTCCTCGGCGACGATCCGGCCGACCGGACCCTCGCCGCCGGTCTGGCCGAATATCTCCGCCGCCGCATCGACGAGATCGCCCGCCTCTCCCGTTCCTGGGTCACGCCCGGCGAACACTTCTACGATTATGAGGTCCACGAGGCCGCCGACGCCCGCAGCATCCTCGGTTCGAGCTTCGCCGTCACCGG
>CAZIQR010000280.1:0-2719 GCA_964541055.1 uncultured Eubacteriales bacterium | reverse complement strand
GGCTGGCCCTGCGCCTGGTCGGGGTCAAGGCCTCGGACCTCGTCCGGGTCCGGCCGCTGGCCCTCTTCGAGCCCTACTCGGAGCGGCCGGAGCGGCTGGGCGGGGCCATCGACAGGGTCCGCGGCAAATACGGCTTCGGCTCGGTCCTGACCATCCGCGAGAAGATGCTCGACGCCGTCTACGCCTTCGACGCGCGGCGGGGCTACGTCCTCAAGACGGCCTCGCTGACGAAGTGAGGGGAGAGGGACGCCGCCATGTTCGTGCCGCTGCGCTTTCACTCGGTGTTCAGCCGCGGGCGGGGCAGCGTCACGCTCGGGGAGGCGGCCGCCTGGACGGGCGCGAGCCGGCTCCCGGCCGCGGCCTTGGCCGATATCGGCAACATCTGCGGCTGGGGCCAGTGGAAGCGCGTCGCCCCGGCGGCCGGGTTCAAGCCCCTCTTCGGCTGCGAGCTCGAGTGGGGCGGCCGCCGCTTCGTCTTCCTGGTCAAGGCGCAGGACGGCTACTCGAACCTCATGGAGATCTTCAACCGCAGGGAGATCCGCGACGCCTCGGGACTCGTCGTGATCGCCATCCCGGACGCGAAGGAAGAACCTGACGCGTCTCTGGCGGAGCTCCGGGAGAAGGTGGCGCCGGGCGATCTTTATCTCGGGGCGGACTTCGCGAACTTCCGGAGGATAGCGGAAGCCGCTGATCTCCCCGTCGTCTGGGCCAACCCGGTCAAGTACTTGACGAGCCCGGAGCGGCTCATCCTCCTCCACGCCGTCGAGCGGAAGATCCCTTACCCGCCGGAGCGCGACCGGCTCCTCGGCAAGATGAAGCTCTTCGGCCCGGCCCAGGAAGCCTTGGCCCTGCGCCGCTTCGGCGACGCGGCCAAGGCGGCCCTGGCCCGCACCTTCGACGTCGCCGAGAAGTGCGAGTTCGTCTTCGAGAACGTCATCCCCAACCTCCCGGCCGGCCTCTTTCCCCGGACCCTCCGCGAGGTCGTCACGGAGCGCCTCGCCGCCGCGCCCCACCTGACCTGGAAAGAGCGCCAGCGGGCCCGCCGCGAGCTCGCCGCGGTCGAGCAGTCGGGCTTCGCCCCCTACTTCCTCGTCGTCCACGACATCGTCGAGTTCGCCCGCGGCCGCGGCATCCTCCACAACCTGCGCGGCTCGGGGGCCTCGACCTACCTCGGCCGGCTCCTCGGCATCTCCCACATCGACCCGCTCGAGTTCGATCTCTACTTCGAGCGCTTCCTCAACCGCGGCCGGCCCGACCCGCCCGACATCGACCTCGACTTCGACTCGCGCCGCCGCGACGAGGTCCTGGCCTACGTCCTCGAGCGCTACGGTGCGGGCAAGACGGGCGCGGCCTACGTCTGCAGCCTCAAGAGCTTCGGCGGCCGCTCGGCCCTCTACGAGACGCTCCGGGCCTACGGCGCCCCGCCCGAGGAGGCGCGGAGCCTGTCCAAGCGCGTGCCCTATTTCGCCGAGCCGTCGAGCCTGCGCCTGGCCGCCCCGGCCCCGGGACGGCTCGAGGTCTGGAAGCTCGCCGCCGAGCTCCAGGACGCCTTCCACGAGATCTCGCTCCACGTCGGCGGCGTCATCCTGACCCCGGGGCCGGTCGAGCGCTACCTGCCGCTCGAGACCTCGGCCAAGGGCCTGCGCATGACCCACTTCGACAAGAACGCGGTCGAGGACCTGCGGCTGATCAAGCTCGACCTCCTGTCCGTCCGCGGCCTGGCGGCGATCTCGGAGACGAAGGAGGCGCTCAAGCTGCGGACGATCCCGCCGGACGACCCCGCCACCTACGCGGCCCTGCGGGCCGCCCGCACGATCGGCTGCTTCCAGGTCGAAAGCCCGGCCATGATGAACCTGCTGCGGCGGATGAAGCCCGCCGACATCCACGAGATCACCCAGGCCCTGGCCCTCGTCCGGCCGGGGCCGACGGAAAGCGGCATGAAGGAGGCGTTGCTGCGGCGGCGCTCCGGGCGGGGCCGGAGCTCGGCCCCGGCCGTGCCCGACGACGCCTTCCTGGCCCGCATCCTGCCCGAGACCGGCGGCATCATGCTCTACGAGGAGCAGGTCATGCAGATCGCCGAGCGGGTGGCCGGCATGCCGCCCGAGGAAGGGGACCTGCTGCGGCGGAGCCTGAAGAAGCCGGGCGGCGGCGCGGCGCTCCGGGCCAAGTTCGTCCGTGAGGCCGGCGAGCGCGGCTATGCGGCGGCCGAAGTCGAGCGGCTGTGGAAGACCATGGAGAAGTTCTCGTCCTACTCCTTCAACAAGGCCCACAGCGCCTCGTACGCCTTCATGGCCTACCAGGCCGCCTACCTCAAGGTCCACCAGCCGGTGACATATTTCGCGGCTGTGCTCAACGCCGGCGGCGGGTATTACGACCTCCCGGAATACGTCGCCGAGGCCAAGCGCAACGGCCTCCGCGTCCTCGGGCCGGATGCCAACCGCAGCGGCCCGGACTTCGGGGTCGAGCCCCTCCCGGGCGGCGGGGCGGGGATCCGCGTCGGCCTGACCTCGATCAAGGGCCTGGGCCACAAGACGATCGAGCATCTTCTCGATGAGCGGCGGGCCGGCGGCGAGTACCTCTCGGTCGAGGACTTCCTGGCCCGGACGAAGCCCGGCAAGGCCGAGCTCCTCTCGCTCATCAAGGCCGGCGTCTTCGACTCCCTCGAGCCGCGGCGGACGCGCCAGGTCCTGCGCTATTTCCAGGGGCTCGAGCACATGGA
>CAZIQR010000279.1:0-2721 GCA_964541055.1 uncultured Eubacteriales bacterium | reverse complement strand
CCGGCTTGGAGTTGATGAGGTCCTGGGGCATGGCCGCGGCCAGGTCGGCCGTGATCGTCATCTTCTCCTTGATCGTCCGCTCCATGCGGGTCAAGCCGATGCGGAAGGCGTTCTCGACGAGCTCGCCGACGGACCGCACCCGGCGGTTGCCGAGGTGGTCGATGTCGTCGACCGAGCCCTCGCCGAAGCGCAGGTTGAGCAGGTATTTGAGGACTTCGACGTAATCCTGCGGCGAGAGGGTCTTCTCTTCGAGCGGCGTCTCGAGGCCGAGCTTGATGTTGAACTTGAGCCGGCCGATGCGGGAGAAGTTGTATTTCTGCGGATTGAAGAACAGGCTCTGGAAGAGGTTGTGGGCGCTCTCCTGCGTGTGGGGCTCGCCCGGCCGCAGCTTGCGGTAGATCTCGCCGAGGGCCGAGGCCGAGTCCTTGCGCAGATCCTTCTTGAGCGTCGTGCTCAGGATGAGACCGGCCCGGTCCTCCTCGGGGTAGAAGACCTCGAACGGCTCGCCTCGGGCGGTCAGGACCTCGAGCTGGGTGTCCTCGAGGGGCTCGTTCGTGCGGACTTTGCCCTTGATGGCCGCGAGCGAATAGGCGTTGAGGAGGTCCTTCTTGACGGCCGGCACCCGGGTGACGCCGGCCTCCTTGAGGGCGGCCAGGACGTCCGGGGTGATCTTCTTTTTGGCCGGGGCCAGGACCTTGCGGCCCTTGGCGTCCGTCACGTCCTCGCCCGCCGTCCGCCCGAGGATGCCGTCGCCGACCTCCCAGTAGAGCTTGCCGTCCTCGACGACGACCTTGGGGACCTTGTGGAAGAGCTTGAGGATCTCCTCGTCGGTGCCGAAGCCGAGGGCCCGGAGGAAGACGGTGGCCAGGAACTTCTTCTTGCGGTCGAGGCGCACCCACATGAGGCTCTTGGCGTCGTGCTCAAACTCGACCCAGGCGCCCCGGTACGGGATGAGCTTGGCGATGAAGAAGCCCTTGGCCTCGGCCTGGCGGAAGAACACGCCGGGCGAGCGCTGGAGCTGGCTGACGACGACGCGCTCGATGCCGTTGAAGATGAACGTGCCCTTCTCGGTCATGAGCGGGATGTCGCCGAAATAGACTTCCTGCTGCTTGATGTGCTTGAGCCGCTTGGCCTTGGTCGTGGCGTCCTTTTCCCAGGACACGAGCTGGACCTTGAGCTTGAGGGGGATCGAATAGGTGTAGCCCTTCTGGATGCATTCCATCGGGGTGTACTTGATCCGGAGCCCGACGCGGTCGCCGCAGTGCTCGCAGAGCGGCAGCTCGATCTTGCGGGCCGCCCCGCAGAAGGGGCAGACCTCCTTGTCCGAGATCTCCATGTCCGCGGGGAGCAGGGTCTGGCAGGCCGTGCACTTGGCTCGGGAGTTCTCGACCCCCTTGAGCCGGCCGCACTTGCACTCCCAGGTCCCGATCGAGTAGCTCAGAAACTCGAGCTCCGTCGTCTCCTTGAAATCGGAGATCGGGAAGACATCCTTGAGGGCGGCCTGAAGGCCGGTGTCCTTCCGCTCTTCGGGCAGGAGCTCCATCTGGAGGAACTCCTTGTAGGACTGCGTCTGGATGTCCAGAAGGTCGGGCATCGGGAAGACCGCTTTGATCTTCGAGAAGTCGACCCTTTCGCGGAACGGTGTTCTAGGTTCTTTGGCCATAATGCCTCACTCTTGCGCAGAGATCGAGGGCCCTCGGTCCCAGGATCGGACGGACGAACGTTCAGCCCACCGGGTCATTTATTGAAGCTCGATGACCGCTCCGACTTCCGCGAACTTGGCCTTGATGGCCTCGCCTTCTTCCTTGGTCACGCTTTCCTTGAGCGTCTTGGGGGCGCCGTCGACCAGGTCCTTGGCTTCCTTGAGGCCCAGACTCGTGACCTCGCGGACGACCTTGATGACGTTGATCTTCCTGTCGCCGACGGACTTGAGCACGACGACGAATTCGGTCTTCTCCTCGGCCTTGGCGGCTTCCGCGGCGGGCGCGGCGCCGGCGACCATGACCGGGGCGGCCGCGGCGGCGCTGATGCCGTAGCGGGACTCGAACTCCTTGATGTAGTCCGAGAGCTCCAGGATCGTCAGGTTGTCGAGGTGTCCGAAGAACTGTTCCTTGGTCAGTTTTTCCATTGGACGGTCTCCTTAATTAATATGGATTTCAGGTGGTCTTCTTTTTATTGAGCTCGCCGAGCAGGATCCCGACGTTGCCGAGCGGGGCCTGCAGGGTCCGCATGAGGCGGTGCAGCGGGTTGGCCATCATATAGCCGATCTTGCCGATGAGCTCATGGCGCGAGCCGAGCCGGGTCAGCTCGTCGAACCGCTCGGCCGGCAGGAGCTGGCCTTCGACCTGGCCGCCCTTGACGGCCAGGACCTTGCCCTGGTTCGAGAAGTCCTTGAGGATCTTGGCCAGCTGGACGGGCTCCTTGTCGGCGAAGGCGACGGCCGTCGGCTTCTGGAAGACGGGCCTCAGGGACTCGGGGCAACGGTCGCCGAGGGCCCGCAGGGCCAGCCGGTTCTTGATGACCTTGTAGGCGTAGCCGTTCTTGCGCAGGGTCTTGCGCAGCTCGACGGCCTGGGCGACCTTCATCCGCTTGAAATCGATGAGGTAGAACGTCTGGTTCGTGTCGAACAGGCGCGCGAGCGTGTCGACGATGGGCTGTTTCTCTTCCTTTTTCACGGTGTGCTCCTCTAGCTCTCGAGAATGTCCTCGGTGATCCGGAAGG
>CAZIQR010000278.1:0-2723 GCA_964541055.1 uncultured Eubacteriales bacterium | reverse complement strand
TGAAGATGCGGTCGGCCTCGGCGGCGTCGACGATGGAGACCTTGAGCATGGTCCGGCGCTCCGGGTCCATGGTCGTCTCCCAGAGCTGGGTCGGGGTCATCTCGCCCAGGCCCTTGTAGCGCTGGATGCTGATGCCCTTCTTGCCGCGCTCGAAGAGGTATTCGAGGAGCTTGTTCTCGTTCTCGAGGACGTCCTTCTCCACGCCGTCGCCGTTGGTCAGGACGCCGTAGGGGCCCTTGACCTCCTCGAGCTCCTGGGTGATGCGGTAGAGGTTCTTGTACTCGGCCGAGGTGACGAGGTCCATGCCGATCTTGCCGTTCGCCGAGAGGCCGTTGAGCTGGTAGCCGAACTCGATCTCGAAGACGCCGTACTCTTCGTCGCGGGTCATCTTGGCCGTGAAGCCCTTCTCCGTGACGAGCTTCAGGACCTTCTCGACGTTCTTCTTCTGGCTCAGGAACTCCTGGCCGTCGACGCCGTTCTTGATGAGCAGGTCGATGAGGAAGAGGGGGTAGTTCTTGCGCTCGAAGAACTGGGCGTAGCTCTTCTTGGCCATGAGGTTGCGGAAGAACCTGCGGAACTTCTCGCCCTCGAGGATCTCCTTGCGGTTGCCGGCCTTGACCTTGAACTCCTCGGAGATCTTGCGGACCATGAACTTCTCGAACTCGCGCTCGTCCTTGATGTACTGGACGTCGCGGCCCCGGGTGACCTTGTAGAGGGGCGCCTGGGCGATGTAGAGGTGGCCCTGCTCGATGAGCTGGATGGCCTGGCGGTAGAAGAAGGTCATGAGCAGCGTCCGGATGTGGGCGCCGTCGACGTCGGCGTCGGTCATCATGATGACCTTGTGGTAGCGGAGCTTGGCCAGCTTGTCTTCGCTCTCCTCGACGCCGATGCCGAGGGCGGCGAACATGACCCCGATCTCCTCGTTCTTGATGACCTTGTCGAAGCGGGCCTTCTCGACGTTGAGGATCTTGCCGCGCAGGGGCAGGATGGCTTGGAAGCGGCGGTCGCGGCCCTGCTTGGCCGAGCCGCCGGCCGAATCGCCCTCGACGATGAAGATCTCGGAGGTGGCCGGGTCGCGGTCCTGGCAGTCGGCCAGCTTGCCCGGCAGGGACGTCGACTCGAGGACGCCCTTGCGGCGGGCCAGCTCGCGGGCCTTGCGGGCCGCCTCGCGGGCCCGGGCCGCGTCGATGATCTTCATGACGATCTTCTTGGCGACCGTCGGGTTCTCCTCGAGGTAGGCCGAGAGCTGCTCGTTGACGATGGACTCGACGATGCCCTTGACCTCGGAGTTGCCGAGCTTGGTCTTCGTCTGGCCTTCGAACTGGGGATCGTGGATCTTGATCGAGAGGATGGCCGTCAGGCCCTCGCGGCAGTCGTCGCCGGTGATGTTCTCGCTGAGGTCCTTGAGAAGGTTGTGGGAGCTGGCGTAGGAATTGAGGGAGCGGGTCAGGGCGGCCTTGAAGCCGATGACGTGGGTGCCGCCCTCCGTCGTGTTGATGTTGTTGACGAAGGAGAAGATCGTCTCGGCATAGGACATGTTGTACTGGATGGCGAGGTCGACGCCGACGCCTTCGCGCTCGCCCTCGAAGATGATGGGCTTGGGATTGATCGTCTGCTTGCTCTGGTTGAGGTATTCGACGAACTCGCGGATGCCGCCCTTGTACTGGAACTCGTGGGACTTGTTGGTCCGCTCGTCGGCGATGGTGATCTTGAGGCCCTTGTTGAGGAAGGAAAGTTCGCGCAGGCGCTGGGCCAGGATCTCGAAGTTGTACTCGGTCGTCTCGAAGATGTCCTCGTCCGGCCAGAAAGTGATCTTCGTCCCGGTCTTCTTGGTCTTGCCGATCTGCTTGAGCTTGCCGACCGGGTTGCCGCGCTCGTAGCTCTGGGTGAAGATGCCGCCCTCGCGCTTGATCTCGAGGTCGAGGCGCTTCGAGAGGGCGTTGACGACGGAGACGCCGACGCCGTGGAGGCCGCCGGAGACCTTGTAGCTCTTCTGATCGAACTTGCCGCCGGCGTGGAGGATGGTCATGACGACCTCGGCGGCCGACTTGCCTTCCTTCTTATGCATGCCGACGGGGATGCCGCGGCCGTTGTCGATGACCGTGATGGAGTTGTCGACGTGGACGAAGACGTTGATCTCGGCACAGAAGCCGGCCAGGGCCTCGTCGACGCTGTTGTCGACGACCTCGTAGACGAGGTGGTGGAGGCCCTCCGTCCCGGTGCTGCCGATGTACATGGCCGGGCGCTTGCGGACGGCCTCCAGGCCCTTGAGGACCTTGATGCTCTCGGCGGTGTATTTTTCTTGGGTCATGTCCGTTCACTTATAACTTATAAAAAAATGCCGGTTCCCGGGGCGGCGGCCTCACGGGATCCGGTGGCCATTTTTTCCAGAAGTTATTTTATCAAAAAAAGCCTCTCCAAGGCAAGCGGTTTCTATGTTTTTAATGAATTTTAAAGCATTATATATCAACGTTTTATGGCCTTAAAGCGGGGAAAGGTCCGCCAGCCGCTTCTGAGACATTAAAAAGGACGCCCGGCGGGGCCATTTTTTCTCACAGTTAGCAGGGGGCAAGACGGGGTCAAACCTCCACTTTTACAGTTTTTTAGGGCCATGAGGGCGGTTCAGAAGGGACCTGGTTCACCCAACGGCTCCCGGGGACGACCGGCCGTTGTGTAAACCAGGTCCCATCTTGTCAAAGACAGTAAAAGTGGAGGTTTGACCC
>CAZIQR010000277.1:0-2729 GCA_964541055.1 uncultured Eubacteriales bacterium | reverse complement strand
CTCACCGGTGAAAAGGACGCCTGTCCGTCCGATCGATACTCGCGCCGCAAGTTCTTCGGCACGGCCGCCGTGGCCGCGGCCGGTGCCGCTTTGGCGCCTCGCCTGATCGGACAGGAAAAGGCCCAGAACGAGAGGCCGCCGGCCGCTCCCCCGGCCGAGATCAAGACCAATATCGACGAGGTGCGCTCGATCCCCCGGGTCGCGACGTCCATGCCGGGGAAGTACCCGGGCAAGGTCGCCCGGGTCAAGACGGGGGCCAATCCCGTCGGGCAGAAGATCGACGGGGCCCGCGTCGCAAGAGAGGTCGAGGCCGGCATGGCCCGCCTCACCGGGGAGAAGACGATGGCCAAGGCCTGGGGCCAGTTCGTCGGTCCCAAGGACGTCGTCGGCATCAAGGTCAACCCCATCGGGGAGAAGATCCTCTCCACCAAGCCTGAGGTCGTGGACGCCGTCATCGCCGGGCTCCTCGCAGCCGGGGTCAAGAAACAGAACATCATCGTCTGGGACCGGCGCCACTTCGAGCTCCTCGACGCCGGGCTCGGGCCCGAGCGCTTCCCGGGCATCCGCGTCATGGGCACGGAGATGAAGGGGCCGAACGGCGGCTTCTATGACGAGAAGGGCGAGCTCTGGGCCAAGGACAACATCGACCGCGAGGCCCTCCCCTACGTCGCCGAGGTCGAGGAGAAATACGACAAGGAGCTCATGGGCTACATGCTCAACGAGGGCAAGGCGTCGTACTTCTCGAGGATCGTCACCAGCACGGTGACCAAGATCATCAACGTCCCGATCCTCAAGAACGCCGGGGCGACGACGACGTGCTGCCTCAAGAACCTGTCCTACGGCTCGGTCAGCAACACCTCGCGCCTGCACAAGCTCTGGATGAAGTCGGTCGTCGAGCCGGTGGCCTTCCCGCCGCTCCGGGACAAGGTCGTCCTCAACGTCGTCGACGGGCTCCAGGCCTGCTACGACGGCGGCCCCGGGGCCAACCCCAAGTTCATCTACGACGCGAACCTGCTCCTCTTCGGCACCGACCCGGTGGCCGTGGACTCCGTGGCCCACGACATCATCGTCAAGGAGCGCATGGCCCGCGGCACGCAGCAGATCGACAACAAGGCGAAAAGCGGGGCGTTCCTGTTCATCGCCGAGGGCCTGGGGCTGGGCGTCGCCGCCAAGGAGAAGATCGAGCTCATCGAAGCCTGACGGGCCTCCTCGATCCCTGGGATCTTGGTGCCGGAGAGCGGAGAGGGCTTGCACCGGACCCTGCGGCTTAGGCATAATGCTCGAAGCGGGGACCGTAAGATGAAGCGCATGCCGCGCCGCCCTTTCAAGATCGGAGCCTTGGCCCTGAGCGTTTGGGCCGGCCTATCCTGCGGCTCGGGAGGAGAGGGCGGCGGGCCAACGGCTTACAAGTACTATGCCTACGTGGTTAACGCGGGTTCGCAGAGCATCTCAGCTTTCTCCCTGGATCCCGAAACAGGCGCGCTGACGGCCGTGCCGGCCGCGGCCATGCCCGCGGGCGTCGGCCCGTACCAGATCGTCATCGGGGCGGGCGGCAAGTTCGCCTATGTGATGGCCCTTTCTGACTCGAGGATCCAGGCCTATGCGATCGACCCGGCGACCGGCGCCTGGATCCATTTGCAGGGGATGCCATTCTATTCCTATATAGAGATAGAGGCCATCTCCGTCCACCCGACGGGCAAGTTCCTCTATGCGGTGAGCGGCTCCGACAATGCGATCGCGGCTTTTTCCATCGACGCGGAGAACGGTTCCCTGAGGCCCGTGGCCGGCTCGCCTTTCGCGGCGGCCGGTTCTCCGGGGAGGATGGCTTTCACGCCCTCGGGACGATACGCTTATGTCGTAAGGCACGACGACCGGACGGTCGCCGCGTTCGCCGTGGATCCGGGGACGGGCGTCTTGTCCCCGGCCGGAGGCGTAGCGCCGGGAGTGGAAGCGGGGCGGGCTGTGATCGCCGTCGATCCTTCGGGCAAGCATATCTACATCGCCAATGAAGAATCCTACAGCATTTCGGCGTTTTCTATCGACGAATCAACCGGCACGCTGACTCCAGTCTGGGGCTCGCCCTTCCCCCTCTATGGTTATTCTTATCCTCGATCGATCGTCATCGAACCGCAGGGCAAATATGCCTACGTCGCCTACGAGAACGGGCCTCTCGTGACCTTCGGGATCGATCCGGCGACGGGCGCCTTGGACCTTGTCCGGACGGCAACCGCCGCTTGGGACTCCCCCAGAGCCATGGCCGTCGGCCCCTTAGGAAGATGTGTCTATGTCGTCTACTCGCGGCCGCAGAGCCGGGTCACCTCGTATGCGATCGATCATGCGGAGGGCCTTCTGAGCTTCGCGAATGAATGGGCCGTCGGAGACTATGCCAACGATATCGTCATCGCCCGCGTCCCCCAATAGCGCCTGACGGCTTGCTGCCTCCCGGCCGAGTCGGGGAAGCCCGCCGTGTCATTCAACGCATCCGGACCGTACGACGAAGAAAGCGGCGGCCGTTTTTTTAAGAAAGCTGTTGAGGGAGAATCCGAGCCGCGGGCGATTCTTCAGTCCGCTGAAAAGGAACCAGAAAAGGACTTGACTTGGCCTTTGTGTGGGTCTATCTTCAGCACTTGATGGGAATCTGATGAACGCGTTGCCGGGCGACGTTTTCGTCTGCGCCTACCTACCTACCTACCTACCTACCTAATAGCTGGCTCTTCAGATGTAACCCC
>CAZIQR010000276.1:0-2746 GCA_964541055.1 uncultured Eubacteriales bacterium | reverse complement strand
CCTCCGGCGTGACAGGCCGGCGTTCTAACCAACTGAACTACGACCCCGCGAGGGCTCGCCTATTATAGAGAAAGGGCCCGGGAGTTTCAAGACGTCGCCGGGCAAGAGGGACGGGGGCCGGGGGGGCCGTCCCTTTAGAGCGCTCGCCCGGGCGCATTTTTTTTGATAGATTAGATCTGGGGAGGGACGGGTGCCGATCCACAACAACGATGTCGTCGAGATCTTCGACGAGGTCGCCGACTTCCTCGAGATCAAGGGCGACAATCCGTTCCGCGTCCGGGCCTACCGGAACGCGGCCCGGACCGTCTCCGGCCTGTCCCGCAGCGTGGCCGACCTGGCCAAAGAGGACAAGGGCCTCGACGGCATCCCCGGCATCGGCAAGGACCTGGCGGAGAAGATCCGGACGATCGTCGCCACAAAGAAGCTGCCCTTCCTCGAGGGCCTCAAGAAAGAGTTTCCGCCCGGCCTGAGCGCGCTGTTGCGGGTCCGCGGCCTGGGCCCGAAGAAGGTCGCCGCCCTCCACAAGGAGCTCAAGATCGCCTCGGTCGAGGACCTGAAGAAGGCCGCCGCAGACGGCAAGATCCGCGCGCTGGCCGGCTTCAGCGTCAAGACCGAGCAGTCGATCCTCGAGGAGATCGGCCGCGGCCAGGTGACCGACCGCGGCCCGGAGCGCTTCAAGCTCGCCCGGGCCGAGGAGATCGTCACGCCCCTGTTCGGGGAGCTGAAGGGCGCCGCGGGCGTCGAGGAGATCGCCATCGCCGGGAGCTACCGCCGCCGGGCCGAGACGGTCGGCGACGTCGACATCCTGGCCGCGGCCGAGAAGAGCCAGGCCGTCATGGACCGGTTCGTCCATTTCGACGATGTGGACAAGGTCCTGGCCGAGGGGGAGACGAAGTCCTCCGTCCTGCTTCGCGGCGGGCTGCAGGTCGATCTCCGGGTCGTCGAGCCCAAGTCGTTCGGCGCGGCCCTTCACTACTTCACGGGATCCAAGGCCCACAACATCGCCGTCCGCTTGATGGGGGTCAAGCGCGGCCTCAAGGTCAACGAGTACGGCGTATTCCGAGGGAAAAAGACGATCGCCGGACGGACCGAGGAGGAGATCTACAAGCTCTTCGGCATGCCCTGGATCGAGCCCGAGCTCCGCGAGGACCGCGGCGAGCTCCAGGCGGCGCTCAAGGGCAAACTGCCGCACCTCGTCACGCTCGGGGACATCCGGGGGGACCTCCACTCCCACACCAAGACGACCGACGGCCGCTCTACCGCCGAGGAGATGGCCGAGGCGGCGAAGAAACTTGGGTACGAGTACCTGGCTATCTCCGACCACTCGAAGCGCGTCACGATGGCCCACGGTCTCGACGCCAAGGGCCTGGCCAAGGCGAACAAAGCCGTCGACAAGCTCAACGCCAAGCTCAAAGGCATCACCTTGTTGAAGTCGATCGAATGCGACATCCTGGCCGACGGCTCCCTCGACCTTCCCGACGCGGTCCTGGCCGAGTGCGACTTGGTCATCGCCTCGGTCCACTACAACAGCAAGATGTCTAAGGAGAAGCAGACTAAGCGCGTTATCCGGGCCCTCGACAACAGGCACGTCAATATCTTCGGCCACCCCACGGGGCGCCTCATCAATGAACGCCCGGCCTACGAGATCGACCTCGAGCGGGTCATGAAGGCGGCCGTCGAGCGGGGCTGCGTCCTCGAACTCAACGCCCACCCCGACCGCCTCGACCTCAACGACGTCCACTGCCAGATGGCGAAGAAGATGGGGCTCAAGATCGCCGTCTCCACGGACGCCCACAGCCTGGACGACCTCAAACTGATGAGGTTCGGGATCGGGCAGGCCCGGCGCGGCTGGATCGAGCCGGCGGACGTCGTCAACACCCGGCCGCTCCCCGAGCTGCGCAAGCTCCTCAAGAGGGCCTAGGCGCCCCGGGCGGCTCCGCGTCGCAGGACCCTGTGGCGCAGACTCCCTCCGTCTCGGATTCCACCTGGAACGTCGAGTGGAGGACCTTGAACCGCGACGAGATGGCTTCGTGGGCCCGCCGCAGGACGTCGGAAGCGTCGACGCCGGTCCGGACCTTCAGGTGGGCGCTGAGCGAGACGAACTCCGAGGTGATCGTCCAGACGTGGAGGTCGTGAACGTCGACGACCCCGTCGAGCGAGGCCAGGGCGGCCCGCATGGCGCGGGTGTCGAGATGGGCCGGGGCGCCCTCCATGAAGATGCGGAACGAGTCGCGGATGAGGCGGGCCGAGCTCCAGAGGATGAGCAGGCAGACGGCGGCGCTGACGATCGGGTCCCAGATGAACGAACCGGTCAGCTGGATCAGCAGGGCGGCGAGGAGGACGCCGACGCTGCCGACGGCGTCGGCGGCGACGTGGAGGAACGCGCCGCGGATGTTGAGGTTGCGCTCGCGGCCGCGGTAGAGGACGGCCCCGACGCCGATGTTGGCGACGAGGCCGACCGCGGCGACGGCCAGCATGAGCAGGCCTTTGACGGGCCGGGGGGACTGAAGGCGCAGGAAGGCCTCGTAGCCGATGACGGCGGCGATCACCCAGAGGGCGACGCCGTTGACGAAGGCGGCGAAGATCTCGAAACGGCGCCAGCCGAAGGTCTGGCCGGGCGAGGCGGGACGGGCCGAGAGCCAGAAGGCGAAGAGGCCGAGGGCCAGGGCGGCGACGTCGGTCAGCATGTGGCCGGCGTCGGCGAGGAGGGCCAGGCTATGACTCAGGAAGCCGCCGGCGACCTCGA
>CAZIQR010000275.1:0-2757 GCA_964541055.1 uncultured Eubacteriales bacterium | reverse complement strand
AAAAAATGGACGCCGGACATCCTCGACGAGGTCCGGGGCATCGCCGACGGATCCGGCCAGCCCTTCGAGACCCTATTCGCCTTTCAGCTGGTGGACGAGATATGGGTCTATCTCGACGCCAAGGCCGCCCATCACTGCAGCGGTCTCGGCGTCGTCCGCGGCGGCGGGCACCCCGCCTTCGTGGCTCAGAACATGGACTTGGAGTCCTTTCGCGACGGGTTCCAGGCCGTGCTGCATATCGCCGGTGAAAGCGGACGGCCGGAACAGCTCGTCTTTACGTTTGCCGGGCTTATCGGCGTCAACGGGGTCAACGACCGTTCGATCGGGATCGCCTGCAATACCTTGCTGCAGCTCTCCGCGTCCTCCGACGGACTGCCCGTGGCTTTCGTCGTCCGGGGCGTCCTCGCACGCGCGAGCGGGGACGAAGCCCTGACGTTCGTCCGCGGCGTCCGCCACGCCTCCGGCCAGAACTACATCATCGGCGCCGGCGACCGGGTCTACGATCTCGAGGCTTCGGCCGGCAGGGTCGTCGAGTTCAAGCCGTTCCCGGACGGGCGCTTCGTCTACCACACCAACCATCCGCTCATCAACAAGGACCTCAAGCCCTGGGCGTCGATGGACGAGATCAGCCTGGCCGACACGAAGACCCGGCTGGCGTCGGTGAGGGACCGGCTGGGGAGCGACCCGGCCTCCGTCGACGAGGAGGCGATCAAGACGATCCTCCGCTCGAAAGATTCGCCGCACCATCCCGTCTGCCGGACGCTTCAGCCCGGCTCGTCGGCGTTCACCTTCGGCGCGACGATCATGACCCTTTCGGGTGCCCCCGCCCTCGACGTCACGATGGGCCCGCCGGACGCGAACCCGTTCGTCCACCTCGCGCTTAAGGCGAAAGAGAGATAGAAGCGTTCGATATGCTATGATTCCCGCCGTGAAAAAACGGAAGGCGAAGTCCAAGGCCGGGAACGGCAAGAGCGGCAAGGCGGCCGCGGCCAAGAAGGCGGCCCTGGCCGTCGAGATCACCGGCGTCGTCCTCGTCGGGCTGGCCATCCCGCGAAACGTCCGCGCCGAGGAGCTGGCGCCCGACGCATTCTCGGCCCTTTTTGAAAAGCTCCGGGGACCCCTTATGGAAGCGATCCTGAAAGAGAGTTCAACATGATCCTCGCCAAGCCCGAGATCCTCCGTCAGATCAGGAACGGCCGGATCAGGATCGAGCCCTATGACAAGGCGGCCGTTGGCCCGGCCTCGATCGATCTGACGCTGGATGACCAATTGCGGATCTTCAATACCGACCGGCATATCACGCGGGCCGACATCGACTACAGGACGCTCGCCAAGCTGGTCCCGATCGGCGAGGGCTACCTCTTGAAGCCGGGCGAGCTGGTGTTGGGGATCACCCGGGAAAAGATCACTCTTCCCGAGGATGTTTGCGGCTGGCTGAACTCCCGTTCGAGGTTCGCCCGGATCGGGCTCATGACCCACATCGCGGCCCCGTTCATCGCCCCGGGCATCTCCAACAGGCAGATCCTCGAGATCTTCAATGCCGGCCGGAACAAAATACGATTGAAGGCCGGAATGAGGATCTGCCACATCGTCCTTCAGGAATGTCGGGGCGCCGCGAAATACTCGGGGGCCTGGAAGGACCAGGAGCTGTAGGGGATGTCCTGCGTTCCGGCGCGCCCGAGGTACACGCCTCAGCCTTGTGTGCTATAATCGCGCCGTGAAAAAACGGAAGGCGAAGCCCAAGGCCGGGAACGGCAAGGGCGGCAAGGCGGCCGCGGCCAAAAAGGCGGCCCTGGGCGTCGAGATCACCGGCGTCGTCCTCATCGCCATCTCCCTCTTCGCCTTCATCAGCGTCATCAGCTACCAGTCCAAAGACCCGTCCTTCGCCAACATCCCCCCGGCCGATTATAACGTTCGCAACTTCGCCGGCAGCGTCGGCGCCTATTTCGCCCAGGCCATCCTCTGGTTCCTCGGCCTGGCTTCGTTCTTCCTGCCCTTCGTCCTCGGCTACGCCGCGCTCCGGGCCGTCCTGCGCGGCACGGCGGCCCATCTTCTCAAGCGCCTCGGCACGATCACCCTCGGCCTGCTCATCGTCTGTCCGCTCCTGGCCCTCGTCTTCGAGTCGTTCCCCTACCGCGGCAGCGGCATCCCGGCCGGCGGCATCATCGGCGAGCTGCTGCTGAACTTCCTCGTCCGCTATCTCAGCACGGTCGGCTCGTTCATCTTCCTGCTCGCGGCGCTGGCGACGTTCCTGCTCTTCTCGACGAAGTGGTCCCTGGCCAAGACGCTTCACTTCGCCAAGGGCGCCTTCGAGACGACGGCCTCCGAGGTCCGTATCAAGGTCACGGACCGCCAGGCGGCCAAGGCCAAGGAAAAGATGCGGGAGAAGGTCGCCCAGAAATACGCCGCACCGCCCGCTCCGTCCGGGCCCGATCCCAAGGACGAGAAGGCCGCCCGCAGGGCCGAGAAGGAAGCGGAGAAGGAGCGCGAACGGGAGCAGCGCCGCCTCGAGAAGGAGGCCCGCAAGGCCCCGAAAGTCGTCGCGCCCGCGCCCAGGCCCGTCGCCCCGCCCAAGCCCGAGCCGCTCCTCTTCCCCGACCTCGGCCGCAAGGGCGACTACCAGTATCCCCCCTTCACGCTGCTCGAGCCGGGCCAGCCGGCGGAGAAGATCGACCAGAGCGAGCTCTTCGACAAGAAGCGCCGCATCGAGGAGAAGCTCAAGGAGTTCGGCATCGAGGGCGAGGTCCGCGAGTACCA
>CAZIQR010000274.1:0-2760 GCA_964541055.1 uncultured Eubacteriales bacterium | reverse complement strand
AGCCCGGCGCGCCCGAGCGACGGACCTGGACCTTCAGGCTACTTCTTTTTGCGGATGTAGATGTCGCCGCGGAAGGTGTTGAACGAGATCTCCGGGCCGCCGCCGTTGATCGTCCCGAAGAGGGATTTGTCGAAGGTGATGCGGTACTTGCCCTGTTCGGTCTTCGGGGCCGGCTCGGACGAAGCCGGCTGGCGGGTCATGTTGATGTCGAAGTCGCTGTAGATCTCGCCCTGGTCCGACTTCATCTTCAGGCCGGCCTTGAGGTCGGCCGGCAGGGTGACGTCGACGTCGCCGCTCATGGTGCTGAAGGACATCGGCTTTCCGGCCGCGACGCGGGTCAGGACGACGGTGATGTCGCCGTTGACCGTGTGGACGAGCGTGTTGCCGGAGACGCTCGTCAGGGTCACCGGGCCGTTGATGTTGTTGATGTCGATCTCGCCGTTGACGCCTTCGACGACGACGGCGCCGTCCATGTTCGAGCGGATCTCGAGCGACGACGCGACGGGCACCTGGATGTCGAGGTCGGTCGCCGCCTTCCACGATTGCGTGGTGACGGTCACGACGTTGTTGTCCTCCTCGACCTCGAGGCCCGAGGACGAGCCGGAGAGGCGCTTCATGCCGGCGACCTTCTTGTCCTTCTCTTCGCGGGCCTTCTTGTCCTGTTCGAAGTATTGGCCGTTGACGTCGCCGGCCCTGGCGTATTCGCGCTCGATCTTTCTCGCCAGGTCGGCCTGCTGGGCCAGCTGGGCCTCGATATCGGCCGAGACGCGGGCCTGCGTTTCTTTCTGGGCTTTCTCGAGCTCCTTCTGGGCTCCCTCGACGTCCCTCAGGCTGCGGCCGGGCCGGGGCGCCGGCGCGGGCATGGCGGCGACGGCCGGGGGCGTCGGGGTTTCGGGAGCGGCCGGGGCGTAGGCGAGGGCCGAGTAAGGCCCCCAGTTCAGGGCCTTTTCCCGTGTCCGGGCCTCGACGATGACCTCTTTGCCCTGGTAGCCGCGGATGGTGATGCTGCCGCGCATGACCGTGACCTCGATCTTGGCCGGCTGGGCCGGGTTCGAGAGCGGCACGACGGCCCGGTCGGGCGCCGATTCGCTCTTGGCCGCCTGGCCGGTCGAAGCGGCCTGGCCGGAGGCCCAGCCGCAGGTGCCGGCCACGAGCAGGGCCAGGGCCGTGATGTTGACGATCATTCTCTTGTTCATGGTTCTCCTCCTCGTCCTCTTCGGGACGCTTATTTCGATCTCCGGGCGATCAGGATGTCGCCCGCCGTTGAGCGTTTCGAGCGTGATGGAAGGGCGGGTTCGTTCTCTCACGGCGTGCCTCAGATCGTGATCTGCTTCAGGCCCTGTTCGGCCCGCTGCTTGACGTCCGGCGTCAGCTCGCCCGAATTGATGAGCTTCTTCAGGGCCTCGACCGCCTTGGCTTCCCGCACCTCGACCAGGAAATCGATGAGGGCCACCTGGACGAGGGGATAGCTCTGGGTCGACAGGGATTGGACCAGGCGCTCGCGCACGCCGGGGCGCTCCCGGAAAAGGTAGAGCGCGTCGACGGCGGCCAGGCGCACGTTGGGGTTGGGATCGGTGTCGACGGCCTTGAAGAGGGCCTCGAGCGTCGTCGGCTTCGGGTCTTTGACCTCGGAGCTATAGCTGACGCCTTGAAGGCGGTCGGCGGCCGAGGGCTGGTTGAGCAGGGACAGGGCCGCCTGCTGGCGCATGTCCTGGACCTCGCGGGAGAGGCTGGCGTAGCCGGGCCCGCCGATCCCGCCGCGGCTCAGGAGCCAGCCGGCGCCGAGGCCGGCGAGGAGCAGGAAGGCCGAGAAGGAGGCGGCGAAGGCGGGCCGCCGGAACGTGAACCAATCCCCCACGCGGACCTTGGCGGGCGCGGGCGCTTGGGCCGTTTTATAATCTTCGAGCATGGCATAGAAGCGGCCGCGAACGGCGTTCGTCGGCTGCTCCTCGGGCAGGACGCCGAGCTTGGCCCAGGCCAGGGTCAGGTTCTCGAGGTCCTCGCGGCAGGCCGGGCAGGCGGCGATGTGGGCCCGGATCTCGGCTCGGCCGGCCTCGTCGAGGTCCCCGGTCAGGTAGTCGGCGAACCGTTCCTGGGTTTTGTCGCAGGTCATGACACATTCCCTCCCTGGAGCTCGAGGTAGGCGCGGCTGAGGTCCTTGAGGGCCCGGTGGACCTGGGCCTTGACCGTGCCGACCTGGACCCCGGTCAGCTCGGCGATCTCGCGGAGCTTGAGGTTCTGGAAGCGGAAGAGGACGAGGATCTCCCGTTTGTGGACGGGCAGGCGGTCGAGCGCCTGGCGGACGAGCTCGGCCTCCCGATCGGCCTCGTAGACCGTGTCCGGCCGCGGCTCGCGGCTGGGCGTCTCGGCGAACTGTTCGTCGAGGGAAACGGCGGGCTTCTGCTTCCGGAGATGATCGATGTGGGCGTTACGGGCGATCTGGAAGAGCCAGACGTTGAAGCGGCTCTCGCTGAGATAGCCGGAGCGGTATTTCAGAACGCGGACAAAGACCTCCTGGACGAGGTCTTCGCTGGCGGCCCGGTTGCCGGTCAGGCGAAGGAAAAAGTTGTAAAGCGAGATCTGGTAGCGCTCGAACAGGACGGCCAGTCTCTCGACCCGGCCGTCCCTGACGGCTTCCATCAGCTCGTTGTCGGTGGGCGACATGACTCCGGCTCTCTTCTCCCCGGTCTGATCGTCGTTCAAGGGTAAATACCGCCCCTCCCGGAAAAGGTTACATCGGGGATGAGACGGGGTCAAACC
>CAZIQR010000273.1:0-2773 GCA_964541055.1 uncultured Eubacteriales bacterium | reverse complement strand
TCCATGCCGTTCCGCGCCGTCCGCCACGCCGCCGCAGCCGCCTCGATCCTTCTCCTGGTCTCGGCCGGGCCGGGCCGCGGCGGCCTCCCCTCAGGCCAGGTCCGGGAGACGGTCGGCCCCAAGGCCCCCGGACAGGCGGTACTGCCGGTCAACCAGACGGTCACGCCGCACGGCCTGCAATCGACCCTGCCGGGGATGAGGCCGCTGGCCCTGGCCCTGTCGCCGGACGGCCGCTTCCTCGCGGTCTCGGGCAAGACGCCCGAGCTCATCATCCTCAACGCCTTCAGCGGCAAGGTCGAGCAGGAGGTCGCCCTGCCGGCCGAGGCCCAGGAAGAGCAGCATCCCGACGTCGTCTCTCCCCAGATCCTGGATCCCGACATCGAAGGCCAGCTGAGCTACACGGGGCTCCTCTTCGCCCCGAACGGCCGCCGGATCTACATGAGCAACGTCATGGGCTCCGTCAAAGTCTTCAGCGTCGATCCGGACGGCACGGTCGAGGGCTCGCACACGATCCACCTGCCGCCCGCCGCGGCGCCGCGCCGGGACGAGGAGATCCCGGCCGGCCTGGCGATGAGCGCGGACGGCCGCCTTTTATACGTGTGCGGCAACCTCTCCAACCGCCTGCTCGAGATCGAAGCGGCAACGGGCGCTCTCGTCCGGAGCTTTGACGTGGGGGTCGCGCCCTTCGACGTCGTCCTCGCCTCCGGCAAGGCCTATGTCAGCAACTGGGGCGGGCGGCGGCCCCGGCCGGACGACGTCGTGGGCCCGGCCGGCCTCGGCACCGCGGTCAGGGTCGATCCGGTCCGCTATATCGCGAACGACGGCTCCGTCAGCGTCATCGATCTCGCCTCGGGTCGGAACAGGGCGGACATCCCGGTCCATCTCCATCCCTCGGCCCTGGCCCTGTCGCCGGGCGGCCGCTGGCTCGTGTGCGCCAACGCCGCCTCGGACAATCTCAGCGTCATCGACACCGGGACGGACGCGGTCGTCGAGACGATCTGGACGAAGACCAGTCCGACCGACCTCTTTGGGGCCTCGCCGAACGCCCTCGTCTTCGACCGGAACGGCCGGACGCTCTACGCGGCCAACGGCACGCAGAACGCCGTCGCGGCCATCGATTTCAGCCCGGCCCGGCGCAAATCGAAGCTCAAGGGGCTCATCCCGGTCGGCTGGTTCCCCGGCGCCCTGGCCCTGGAGCCCCGCCGCGGGACGCTTTATGTCGCCAACGTCAAAGGCCTGCCCGGCGAGACCGTGGCCTCGGAGCCGAGCGGCGCGCCCGGCTTCAATTCCTATCAGTACCACGGCTCGGTCTCGATCTTCCCGGAGCCCCGGCAGAAGGCGCTCTGGGACATGACCGCGATCGTCGAGGCCAATTACCGCCGCGAGCAGATCGCCAAGGCCTTCTTCGCCCCCCGGCCGAACCAGCCGGCCCGCCCCGTGCCGGAACGCATCGGCGAGCCGAGCGTTTTCAAACATGTCGTCTATATCATCAAGGAGAACCGGACCTACGACCAGATCCTCGGCGACGTCGCCGCGGGGAACGGCGATCCGAAGCTCTGCGTCTTCGGCGAAAAGGTGACCCCCAACCAGCACAAGCTCGTCCGCGAGTTCGCCCTCCTCGACAACACCTATTGCTGCGGCATCCTCAGCGCGGACGGCCACCAGTGGTCGACGACCGCCTTCGGGACGGACTATCTCGAACGTTCGTTCGCCGGCTGGCCGCGGAGCTATCCCGACGGCATGGGGATGAACGAGATCGACGCCCTGGCCTATGCGCCGAGCGGCTTCATCTGGGACAACGCCCTGAAGCACGGCGTCTCGATCTGGAACTTCGGCGAGTTCACCATGGAGACGTGCGGCTGGACGGACCCCTCCCGCAAGGGCAATCCGGGCTGGCTGGACTATTGGGACGAGTACCGGACGGGCCGCGGCGACGTCCACATCGGGAGCCAGCCGGCGATCCCCTCGGTCGCGCCGTTCTCGCCCACCGATACGCTCGGCTGGAACATGGACGTCCCCGACCAGTGGCGGGCCCGCTATATCATCAAGCAACTCGCGGCTTGGGAAAAAGAGGGCCGCATGCCCCAGCTCATCCTGGTCTGCCTGCCCGACGACCACACCAGCGGCGCCTCGGAGGGCTCGCCGACCCCGGAGGCCTGCGTCGCCGACAACGACCTCGCCTTCGGCCGGATCGTCGAGGCCTTCAGCCGCAGCTCCTTCTGGAAAGAGACGGTCCTTTTTGGCATCGAGGACGACCCCCAGAACGGCTGGGACCACGTCAGCGGCTACCGGACGACGGCCTACTGCGCCAGCCCCTACACCAAGCGCGGCGCCGTGGTCCGGGCCCTGTACAACACGACGAGCCTGCTGCGGACGATCGAGCAGATCCTCGGCCTGCGGCCGATGAACCAGTTTGACGCCGCGGCGACGCCGATGTTCGACTGCTTCACCGAGACGGCGGACCTGCGGCCCTTCGAGAGCGTCCCGGCCGGGATCCCTCTCGACACGATGAACCCGCCCAAGGAGAAGATCACGGACCCCGAGCTGCGGCGCGACGCGGCGGTCTCCGCCCGCCTGAACTTCAAGCGGGTCGACGCCTGCCCCGAGGACACGCTCAACCGCATCCTCTGGCGCGCCGTCAAAGGCACGGCCGTTCCGTACCCGGAGTGGGCCGGCGGGGAGCGGAGTCCTCGAAGCGACCATTAAAAGCGCGACGGAGCGACTCGGAGTCGCGCTTTTAAGAAAATATCTTAGGAGCTCTTGATTGGGCTCT
>CAZIQR010000272.1:1455-2807 GCA_964541055.1 uncultured Eubacteriales bacterium | reverse complement strand
CGGCGAAAAAGCGGCCGTGATCTGGGCCTCCATCGGCTCGAAAAAGGCCGATCCGAACAACCGGACGACCGATCTCCACGTCCTATTCGCGCCCGACTCGGCCTTCGCCGAACAATATCGCACCATCCGCACGGCGCTGCTGTACTCGCTACGCGAGAAGGACGTCCACGCGCTTATCGTGACCAGCGCCCTGCCCCAGGACGGCAAGACGGCCACCGTCTGCAACCTGGCGGCGTCCCTGGCCCAGGCCGGGAAGCGCGTCGTCATCATCGACGCCGACCTCCGCAAGCCGCGCCTGCACGCCGTCTTTCGCATCAAGAACCTGAACGGGCTGTCCAAGTACCTCATGGATAGCCTGCCGCCGAGCGATCTGCTGCGGGCGACGCCGATCCCGACCCTGTTCGTGATCAATGCCGGGCCCGTGCCGCCCGATCCCTCGGAGCTCCTGGGCTCCGACAAGATGACGGCCCTCATCGCCCAGCTCAAGAGGGAGTTCGACTTCATCCTTGTCGACACGCCGCCCACCCTGGCGGTCAGCGACGCGCTCGTCATCGGGTCGCGCCTGGACGGGGCCATCCTCGTCGCCCGCTGGGGCCGGACGCCCCGGGAAGCCCTGCGGCGCTCCAAGGAGAAGCTCGAGGCCCATCAGATCAAGACCCTCGGCGTGGTCATCAACGCCGTCCGCATGCGGGACCTGGACGAATACCATGTTTCGTCCTATTATGGGGACCGAAAGCGGACGGACGGGTGATCGATCTCCATAACCATCTCCTTCCGGATTGGGATGACGGCCCGGCCGACGCCGCCGAATCGCTCCGCATCATGGAGGCCGCCAAGGCTGACGGCATCACCCGGATCGTCCTGACCCCTCACGTCTTCCGGATGACCCGGCCGGGCCGGGACGTCAAAGACCTCAAGCCCCGGATCGACCAGTTCCTGGCCCGCCCGCGCCCCCGGGGCCTCGAGCTCCTGCCGGGCGCCGAGGTCGGCTACATCGGGGGCCTGATCGAGGCCATCAGAGATTTCGGCCTGACCGTCAACGGCACGAGCTATGTTTTTATCGAATTCCCGTCCCGGGGTCTTCCGGACGGGACCCCCGACCTCGTGAGCCGCATGATGCGGAACGATCTCATCCCCATCATCAGCCATCCGGAACGGAACGCCGTCTTCGCCCGGTCCCCCCGCACCCTCTACGATCTGGTGAAACGGGGCGCTCTCGGCCAGGTCACGGCCCAAAGCCTGACCGGCGGCTTCGGCCGCCAGGTCCACCGGACGGCTGTGGAATTCCTCGAGCTCGGATTGGCCCACGTGATCGCGAGCGACGCCCATAACGCGACGTCGAGGCCGCCCCG
>CAZIQR010000272.1:0-1355 GCA_964541055.1 uncultured Eubacteriales bacterium | reverse complement strand
TGGGCCGTTGCCTGGACGGCCTCGGACCAACGTTCCAAGCCGCCGCAGACACCCGCCGGAGCGACCTATTATGTCGCTACGAACGGGGATGATGCCTTTGACGGCCTTTCCGCCGATCCCCTCAAGAGGCCGTGCGGGCCGTTCCGGACCCTCCAACGGGCGGCCCGGGCGGTGAGAGCGGGGGATACGGTCCGCATCCGGGCCGGACTCTACCAGGCCTATTCGACCTGGATGGCCGACGGGACCGAATCCCGGCCGATCATCATCACCGGCCACGGCGACGGCCCCGTGGTCATCGACGGCGACCGGCACAAGATCCCCGGGCGTGAGAACGACGTGCTCGTCCAGGTCTACGGCGATTGGGTCCGGATCAGCCGCCTCGAGCTGCGGTACTCCAGCGGCTACGGCCTGGCCGTCCACGGGGACCACTGCACCGCCGAGGACATCTTCGCCCATCACAACTGGGGCTCGGGGATCTTCATGACCGGCTCCGACGGACTGATCGTGAATTGCCGGGCCTGCTTCAACTCCCTGATCAACCGGCGCTTCCGGCCCCACAAAGGGACCTGGGGATTCGGCATCAGCGCCTGCCGGTACCCGCGCCGCACGACGATCCGGGGCTGCACGTCGTGGGACAACTGGGGCGAGGGGATCTCGACCTTCGAAAGCTATTTCACGACCATCGAGGACTGCGCCTCCTATAACAACCAGCTCAACTTCTACATCTCGGACGCCCAGGACTGCCTTTTCCGGCGGAACCTGGCCTATTGCACGCCCGGCAACGAGAAGCAAGCCTATGTCGTCCAGGTCAACATCGCGCTCGGCGACGAGCGGCATGTGCCGCCGTCCAGGAACAGCACGGTCGTCAACAACGTTGCGGCCGGCGGGGAACGGAATTTCGTGGCCGGAGGGGACGAGCTGGCCCACGGGCTCGTGGCCTTCAACACCTTCGTCAACGCCGTGGATGCCGGCGGCGTCGAATCGGCGAACGTCTATTTCCACGCCGGCCGCGCGACCGGGGCCCGCTTCCTGAACAACATCATCCTGCAGGAAGACCGCACGGCCATCAGCCATCTCGAAGCGCTGGACATCTCGTTCGGCCCGAACGGCTGGTCGAGGAAGCCCCGGTCGGGCTGCCGGAGCCGCGGCGATCTCATCGCCGATCCGAAGATCCTCAAGCTCGGGCCGACGGGACCGGGCGTTCTCACCCGCGATTGGTTCCGGATCCCGGACGGATCGCCGGTCCGCGGCCGGGCCGTTCCCCTCGATCAGGCGACCGAAGACATGGCCGGGCGCCCCCGCGGCCGGACGCCGGACATGGGCGCTCTTCAATACGTGCCCAAGCCCCTTTCCTC
>CAZIQR010000271.1:0-2856 GCA_964541055.1 uncultured Eubacteriales bacterium | reverse complement strand
CCGCATGAGCATCCAGACGGTCCAAGCCCCCGATCCCGACTTTGCCCGGCGGGCGTCCGACGAATCGGAGTTGGCTGTCTCCAGAAACGTTTCGCCCGCCGCGGCGGCATCTGTCTCGAGTGGCTTCGCGACGCCTCGCGTGATCCGGCTCGAAAACTCCCGAGGGGAAGAAATCGTCGGCCTGATCAACACCGCATTCTCCCTCGATGGCAAGCCGGTCCCCCTGGTGATCATCCCCCCGGCATTCGGGAAGACCAAGGAAGTCCTTTTCGGCCTGGCGCTGACGCTAGTCCAGAATTTCCGGGCTCTGGGCCAGCCCATCGCCGTCCTTCGCTACGACGGCGTCCGCAGGAAGGGGGAAAGCCACAAGGACCCCGAAGCCTCGGAGCCTCCTTGGGAGACGCTGAACTCCAGCACCAGCCAGGGCGTCGATGACCTCCGGACGGTCATTGACTGGCTGGAGATCAATCCCAAGATCAAGGCCAGTTCCGTCGTGCTCGTGACCTTCTCCCTGGCTGCGCTGGAAGCTCGCGTGGTCCTGCGGGACCCGGTCTATCAGAAACGGATTCACTATTGGGTTTCGTGCATGGGCGGGCTCGAGTTCCGGGACATGATGAACCGGATCAACTGCGGACTCGACTTGCTCGAGCAGTACCAGCTCGGGATCGACCTCGGCGTCTACCCCATTCTTGGGAACTATATCCGCCATATCCCCTACGCGTCGGACATCCTCGCCAACGGCGTCGGAACGCTCGAACAGGCCCGCGAGGACATGGGGCATATCGCCCTGCCCGTGACTTGGATCTACGGCCAGTATGACAAGTGGATCAAGTCGGAGTTCATCAGGGATGTCATGAGCGTTCAGGCCGGCGCCGCCCGCGAGGTCATCTCCGTCCCGATCGGCCACAATGCCCGGACCTCTCGGGAGGCCCTGCGGATGTTCGGCACGATCACATCGCTCATCCATCGCTTCCTGAATGGTTCGATGATCCAGTCTCTCCTGCCGAGCCGAAAGGACATGGAGATCATGCGCCGGGCCGAAAAGGACCGGCTTCCCCCGCGCGATCTCAAGAACCGGAAGAGCTATTGGCATCACTACCTCGTCGGAGAGGGCAACCTGCTCGGTTTTGATATCATGGCCTTGGCCGATGAATACCAGCAGCTGATGGATGACCAGCTGCGGGCTCTCGATCTCCGGCCCAACGACCGCCTCTTGGATCTCGGCGGCGGAACCGGCAATTTCATCGAACACGTTTTGCGGACGCTCGGGGAGATCCCCGAGCACGTCACGGTGGCGGACCTCATCCCTGAGGCCATGGAACAGGCGCGACAGAAGTTCCTGGCCAAGGCTCAAAACGGCATGAAACAGGGGAGCTTCGATCTGCTGGCCCTCGACCTTGAGCTGAGCCGCTACCTGGCGATCATCCGGTTCCTCAACGGCGAGATGGGGACCTTCGAGCAGATGGCGGACAAGGTTGAGAATTTGACCCTCGAGAGCGCCAGGAAGATCCAGGACGACTATTCGCCGCGCCTCCACCGGATCCTGCGCGGGGAAAAAGTCACTCCTGATCTCGATGATTGGCTCAAGACCCAATTCGATCTTCTCGAGTATCGGATCATCTCGGATTTCAATGGCGCCGCCCGTTTTGTGCGGCATCGCCTCGGGGGGCCTCCCGCCTATCGCAGGTTGATCCTCCCCGGCACTCTGGCGGGCAACTTCCATCTGCCCGTCAAACCGGGAGCCTACAACAAGATCCTGATGAGCTTGGTCCTGTCGTATATTTTCAACCCGGCCGAGACGCTCCGTGAAGTGCGGCGGATCATTGAACCCGGGGGTTTGCTCGTCCTCTCAAGCATGCGGCCCGATACCGATGCCTCCGGGCCTTTCACCCGGCTCCTGGGAAAGATCGAGGCGCTGCCCGAGGACGTCCTGCCATCGAAGATGCCCAAGTCCCTGCTCTTGGACTCTCTGCGGTCCTTTCTGAACGATGCCCAGGCCCTGACCGAGCTCGAAGAGGCCGGGACGTTCGATTTCTTCGACGCCGAAAAGCTCGACGCCTTGCTCGACGAGGCCGGCTGGATCGCCCTCGAGAGGATCAGGACCTACGGGGATCCTCCCCAGGGCTATATCGTCGTGGCCAAACCGAGAGTGACCCATGACTAAGACCAAGCCCCCGAAATCCCCCCGGGACCCGGAATTCGAAGAGCGGCTTTATCAGGAATACGACCTCAAAGGCCGGGGGTGGTTGACCATCACGCTCAGCGCTCTCCTGTATGCCTCGTTCATCTTCCTGGACTGGGTCAACGCCCCGAAGCCGCTTTTCGACCTGTTCCTGGGTATTCGCATCGCCGTCCTCGTCGCCCACCTCGTGCTTTTCGTCTTGCTCGGGCGCATGAAGACCTATCGGGCCAGCGCCCTGATCATCATGACCGTCGGGGCCTTCGATGTCGTTGGCATCGCCGTGATGATCTACCTGCTCGGAGGATTTACCGCCGCTTACGTTCAGGGGCTTTACATCATCATCATCGGCTCGTTCATCGCCTTGCCTTTGTCGTTCCGGGACACCTTGGCCGTCCTGGCCCTTACGGGGGCGTCTTACCTTATCCCCAGCCTCTTCAATCTCGGTCGTGCCCGCGTGGAGTGGCGCGACGTCATAACGAACATCTATTTTCTGACGTCCATCTCGGTCGTAGGCGGCCTCGGGGCCTACTTCATGGACAAGCTCCGCCGGCGCGAGCTTCGCAGCCGCCTCCAGCTCCAAGAGACCACGGCCCAACTCCAAGAATCCAACAACAAGCTTAAGAGCCTGGACGAGCTCAAGACCCAGTTCTTCGCCAACGTCAACCATGAGTTGC
>CAZIQR010000270.1:0-2894 GCA_964541055.1 uncultured Eubacteriales bacterium | reverse complement strand
GGTTCTCGATGAAGTACTCGGGCATCTTCGTCTTGCCGATGTCGTGGTAGAGGGCCCCGGCCTTGGCCAGCTGGGCGTTGAGGCCGAGCTCGTCGGCCGCGCGCTCGGCCAGGGTGGCGACGACGAGCGAGTGATGGTAGGAGCCGGGCGCCTCCTCGGCCAGCTGGCGGAAGATCGGTAGGTCCGAGCTCGTCAGCTCGAGGAGCTTGGAGGGCGTGACGAACCCGAAGGCCGTTTCGACGAGCGGCAGCAGGATGAAGGCCAGGACGGCGCTGGCCGCCCCGCCGAAAAGGCCCATGGCGGCCTCGGCGATGAAAAACGTGAAGCCGGATTGCCGGCCGATCAGGCTGAAGATCAGGATGACGAAGGCGTTGACGGCGGGGAGGATGAGGAAGCCGGCCCGGAGGGTGGCCGCGCGGTAGCGGCGCCGGAAGAGCCTGACGCCGTAGATCGCGGCCAGGCCGCCGATGAACGAGAAGATGGTCAGCCCGAAATCGCCCCCGAGCAGGATCCCGGCCATCAGGCTGTTGAGGATGACATAGAGGAGGGTCATCAGGTCGGGGACGAGGAAGGCGAAGATGAGCGTCCCGGCCTGGAGAGGGAAGGCGTAATAAAAGGTCTCGACACGGGCGAGGGACGGGATGGCGACGGCGCCGCTGACCGTCCCCGCGAGCAGGAGGAAGGCCTTGTAGAGGGCCAGGCTGCCGATCAGGGCCACGGCCGTCATGCGGAACTGGCGCTCCGCCTGGGCCGGCTTGAAGGTCGAGCGGAGGTAGGTCCAGAGCGTCCCGAGGAGGACGAGGTAGAGGAAGAGGCTGCCGGCGAAGGTCGGGAGCCAGCGCGAGCGCCGGGCGATCCGCTGGTTGTACTGGTCGAGGATCTTGAGCGCCTCCGGCGTGACCTCGTCGCCCTTGCGCACGATGACCCGGTCTTTCTTGACGAGGAGGGTGACGGCGCCGACGGCGTCGCGGGCCAGGGCCTTCCGCCTCTCCGTCTCGATCTTGTTGTAGGTGACGTTGGAGGTCAGGAAGATCTGGCCCAAGTCGCCGAGCAGGGTCTTTTCGCGCGGCGAGATCTCGATCTTCTCGAGGTCGTCCGAGACGTGCTTCTCGCTTTCGCCGATGTCGAGAAGGTCGCCGACGCCGGCCGTGCGTTCGCCGCCCTGGAGGTCGAGGAGCGTCAGGCCGCGCTCGGCTTCGCCGTGGATGAAGAGGCTCTTCGACAGGATGATGCCGTGGCTGAAGGATTTAGCCAGGAGGGTGACCAGGGCCTCCTCGAGCTCGGCCGGGAATTTCAGCCGGATGAGGCTCGTGACGTCGGCCGGCTCGAGGTCGAGGCCGAGCTTGTCGAGGAAGACGGTCCGCAGCTCTGAGGCCCGGTGGTTCTCGGGAGAACGGGCGGCGAAGTCGCGGCCCAAGGCGAAGAGGGCCCGGACCTTGTCCTCGGTGTTGGCGAAGATGTTGGCGTCGTAGGTGTAGACGGGGAGGACGGCCGCGGCGGCCTCGTCCTTCTTTTGGGCCGTCGCCTCGGTGTCCTCGATGATGAGGTCGAACGGGGCGATGACGTCGGCGGGCGCGACGGCGCCGACCGCGAGCGACGACAGCCGCCGTGCCGGCGGGTTGGTCAGGCACGCGGCGATGATGACCGACGTGACGATGAGGACGAGCCAGGGCCCCTCGAGGAGCTTCTGGACGAGTGTCCGGGGCGTTTCGTCTTCCGGGGGCGGGGCCGAGTGGCCGGGCTGGATCTCGGCGCCCTTGAAGAGCTTGATCCGGTCGAAGAAGGAGGCGGGCATGGCTACCGCTCTTCCCTGGCCTCGGCCTTCTGGTAGGCCTTGATGATCTTCTGGACGAGCGGATGGCGGACGACGTCCCGGTCGTTGAAGCGGACGAAGGCGATCTCGGGGAGCGCCGCCAGGATCTTCATGGCGTGGATGACGCCGGACTTGCGGGGCTGGGGCAGGTCGATCTGGGTGATGTCGGCCGTGATGACCAGCTTGGAGTCGAAGCCGGCCCGGGTCAGGATCATCTTCATCTGCTCCCGGGTCGTGTTCTGGGCCTCGTCGAGGATGATGAAGGCGCTGTTGAGGGTCCGGCCGCGCATGAAGGCCAGGGGCGCGATCTCGATGACGCCGCGCTCGATCAGGCGGTTGGCCTGCTCGTACTGGGACAGGTCGAAAAGGGCGTCATAGAGGGGCCGCAGGTACGGATTGATCTTCTGGATGAGGTCGCCGGGGAGGAAGCCGAGCTTCTCGCCGGCTTCGACCGCGGGGCGGGTCAGGATGATCCGGTTGACCGCCTTGTTCTGGAGGAAGGCCAGGGCCATGGCCATGGCCAGGTAGGTCTTGCCGGTCCCGGCCGGGCCGATGCCGAAGACGAGGTCATGGGTCTTGATGGCCTGGAGATAAGCCTGTTGGTTGAGGCTCTTGGGGGAAACGGACTTGCGCGAGAGGTTCAGGGGCTCGGCGGGAGCGTAGTCGTCGACGGAGGGGCAGGTGCCTTCCTCGAGCATGTCCAGGGCGATGAGGAGGTCCTCCTCGCGGAGCATGTGGCCCTTTTCCCGGAGCTCCCGGAGCGTCTCGAAATAGTGCTTGGCGAAGGCGATCCTCTTGGGGTCGCCGTCGATCAGGAGCTGGTCGCCGCGCAGGGCCAGGGTGACGCCCAGGCGGGTCGAGAGCTTTTTGAGATTCTTGTCCAGGACGCCGGACAGGGTGGATTCGTCCATCAGGGGTTGGGGTATCTTTTCCATGCTTCCTAGGGGCGGGGAGACGGAGGTTCTTCGTTTTCGGCCATTACCGGGGCAATTTAACCATGCCCCGGCGGCCTTGTCAAGCCGACGGCGGCTCTATGATGATTAGTGTGGTAGCCATGGGAGCAAAACCGTCAGGGGCAGGA
>CAZIQR010000269.1:0-2917 GCA_964541055.1 uncultured Eubacteriales bacterium | reverse complement strand
GCCGGCCGTGGCGCGACCTTGAACGGCGTCCCGGTCCGCGTCTCCGGCGTCGACCGGCTCGACCGGGCCCTGCTCGCGACGGGCTTCCCCTATGACGTCCGGCACAGCCCGGCCAACAACCTCGACCACTGGGGCAACGTCATCGTCCGGGCCCAGGCCATCCGGCGCTGCGGCTCGGCGGCCCTCGACCTCTGCTACGTGGCCACCGGCCGCTTCGACGGGTTCTGGGAGCTCAAGCTCAAACCCTGGGACGTGGCCGCGGGCGCGTTGATCGTGGCCGAGGCCGGAGGCCGCGTCACCAATTTCGAGGACGGCCCGTTCAAGCTGGGCGTCCCGGCCATCGCCGCCACGAACGCCCTCATCCACGGCCAGCTTCTCGAAGTCCTGAAGCTCGCCGTGCCCAGGGAGGAAGGCCATGCCCGCTAGGGTCCGGTCCGTTCAGGGCCTGGCGGCCCTCGCCCTATTCGGGGCCCTGGCCCTCCCGTCCACGGCCCGCCGTCCGCTTCAGACCCAGGACCAGGCCGCGCCCCCTCCGCTCGAGAAAACGATCGTTGTGGCTGGCGATGCCGGCTGGGTCGACACCGGGATCGACGTCGGGCCGGGCGACGGGATGCGCTTCATGGCCACGGGCGAGATCAACCTCCAGAAAGGCAACCCCGAGGCCGTCTGCGGCCCGGCGGGCATCGACCTCGTCACCGTCGATCAGCCTGTCCCCAACGCCAACCTCGGGGCCCTCATCGGCAAGGTCTCGCAGCTCATCGCCAAGCGCGTCGACGACGATTCGGGGATGGAGATCGCGGACGAGGCCTTCGTCCTGTTTCTTATCGGTTCGGAAGCGACCGTCCCCGCCCCGTTCAAGGGCCGGCTCTACCTGGGGGTCAACGAGAACGTTCTCAAGGACAACGGCGGGGCCTACACGGTGGTCGTCGTCCGGGGGCCCCTCCCGCGCCCGAGCTGAAGGGGCGCCGTCTAGATCCCTTCTTCCGAAGCCTTCGCGGCCAGGTGCTCGTCCATGAATTGGGTCGTGTACCGGCCGGCCGCGAAATCCGAATTGGAAAGAATGTCGAGGTGCAGGGGGATGTTCGTCTTGATGCCGACGATGGTCGTCGTCTCGAGGGCGGCCCGCATCTTGGCGAGGGCCAGCTCGCGGCTCGGGGCGTAGGCGATGATCTTGGCAATGAGCGAGTCATAGTTCGGCGGCACGACCCACCCGCCGTAAGCGGCCGAATCGACGCGGATGCCTTCGCCGCCGGGCAGCACGAGGAAGTCGATCCTGCCGGGCGAGGGGGCGAACGTCGTCGGGTCTTCGGCGTTGATCCGGCACTCGATGGCGTGGCCCCTCATCTCGAGGGCGTAGGGCGGCGCGTACTTCTCGCCGGCGGCGATGCGGATCTGGGCCTTGATGAGGTTGATGCCGTAGACCATCTCCGTGATGGGGTGCTCGACCTGGACCCGGGCGTTGGCCTCCATGAAATAGAACCTGTGATCGTCGTCGACGAGGAACTCGAACGTGCCCAGGCTCTGATAGCCGACCTCTGAGGCCGCGTCCTCGACCTCCTTGATCATCTTGCGGCGGGTCTTCCAGTCGATGAACGGCGAGGGCGTCTCCTCGATGAGCTTCTGGTAGCGCCTCTGGACGGAGCATTCGCGCTCGCCGAAGGCCGTGACCGCGCCCTGGCGGTCGCCGATGACCTGGATCTCGATGTGGCGAGCCCCGCTGACGAATTTCTCGATGTAGAGGGACGGGTCGTTGAAAGCCGCCTTGGCCTCGCCCTGGGCGATCGGGAATTGGTCCTCGAGCTGGGAGGCCGAACGACAGATGCGCATGCCCTTGCCGCCGCCTCCCGCCGCGGCCTTGATGATGACCGGGTAGCCGATCTTCGAGGCCGTCTTCTTGGCCACGGTGAGGTCGTCGATGATCGCGTCGCTGCCGGGCAGGATGGGCAGCCCGGCCTTCTTCATCGTCTGGCGGGCCTTGTTCTTGTCGCCCATGAGCCGGATGATCTCCGGCGGCGGCCCGATGAAGACCAGGCCGTGAGTGCGGCAGATCTCGGCGAACTTGGCGTTCTCGGCGAGGAACCCGTAGCCGGGGTGGACGGCGTCGGCCCCGGTGATCTCGACGGCGCTGAGGATGTTGGCGACGCTGAGGTAGCTTTCCGAGGCCTTGGCCGGCCCGATGCAGACCCTCTCGTCGGCGAGCAAGACATGCAGCGACTGGCGGTCGGCTTCCGAATAGACGGCGACGCTCTTGATGCCGAGCTCCTTGCAGGAGCGGACGATGCGGAGGGCGATCTCGCCCCGGTTGGCGATCAGGATCTTGGAGATCATGGGCCCTAGCTCGCCGGCTTGATGGCGAAGAGCTTCTGCCCGAACTCGACGGGCTTGGCGTTCTCGCCGTAGATCTCGACGATCGTGCCGTCGACGTCGGCCTCGATCTCGTTCATGAGCTTCATGGCCTCGATGATGCAGAGCGTCTGGCCTTTCTTGACCGTGTCGCCGATGTCGACGAACGGGGCCGAGCTCGGGTCCGGCGCGCGGTAGAACGTGCCGACCATGGGCGAAGTGATCAGATGGTGGCCCTTAGCGGCCTCGGCGATCTGGGCCTTGGCCTCGGCTTCCGCGGCGGTCACGGCCGGCGCGGCGGCCGGAGCAGGCGCTTGCGCCATGACCAGGGCCTGGGCCGGCGCGGCGGGGGGGCAGCTCCGAGCGATCTTGACCTTCAGGCCTTCGATCTCAAGCTCGAAGACGGCCAGGTTCTTCTCCTCGAGCAGCCCGATCAGCTTGCGGATCTCCTCATAGTCGATCCTGCCGACCATGGGGCTTTCGTCGGACCCGGAGGCCTTGTGGTTCTTGTCGTTCATGCCCCACACCTTAATGGCATCCCCCCCAAAAGTCAAGGTAGGGATGGCGGGTGCCC
>CAZIQR010000268.1:0-2929 GCA_964541055.1 uncultured Eubacteriales bacterium | reverse complement strand
GAAATATCGGGAGTCTTGCCAACCCGCAGGCTCCTGGGTTATTCTCGGAGCCCGAAACGATCGAGGAGGTCTTCAATGTCCCAGCGTTTGCGGATGACCGTTCTTCTCGCCGCCGCGTTCACCCTCGTGCTGGGCGCCTGCGCGCCCAAGCCGGCGACAGCGCCGCTCGTCCCAAAGCGCCCGCTCGTCCTGGGCATGCACGCCTTGTGCGAGACCGATGCCGATGCCAAGGTGCTCATTGGCGATGTCCCCGCCCTGGCCAAGCTCGGCGTCAACCTCCTCATCTGCGAAGTCGATTATTGGTACCAATACGCCTCGCATCCGGAACTGAATATGGAGAACGGGATCACGAAGGAGACGGTCAAATCCCTCGTAACCGCCTGCCGGGCCCACAAGATCCGCCTCGTGCCGGAATTCCAGAGCCTGGGCCACCAGTCGTGGGCCGCCAAGACCTTCCCGCTCCTGATCAAATACCCGCAGCTCGACGAAACCCCCAATAAGTACGCCGGCAATAAAGGCACCGATCCCTGGGGCACGGAGTTCTACTGCCGGAGCTGGTGCCCCCTCCACCCCGACCTCCAGCCGATCATCCGAGACCTCTACGGCGAGCTCATCGACGTCTTCGAGGCCGACGCCCTCCACGTCGGCATGGACGAGGTCTTCATCATCGCCGACAAAGACTGCCCCCGCTGCGGCGGCAAGCCCACGGCCGAGCTTTTCGCCAAAGCGGTCAACGACGCCCACGACTACATCGTCCGGGAGCGCGGCAAGGAGATGATGATGTGGGCCGACCGGTTCCTCGACGGCCAGGCCACCGGCTACGGCCTCTGGGAAGCGTCCATGAACGGGACGGACAAGGCCATCGACATGGTCCCCAAGGACATCATCATGTGCGACTGGCACTATGAGTTGAAATACCCGCTCCAGCCGACGCCCAAGTCCATGTTCCCCTCGGCGAAGATCTTCGTCGACAAGGGCTTCCGGGTCCTGCCGACGAGCTTCCGCAGCGTCAAGGCCCAGGCCCGCTTCATCGATCAGTCGCTGGCCGTGCCCTCCGACAAGGTCCTCGGACACCTCTGCACCGTCTGGCACCCCCTCGGCAAGGGGCAGTACGCGAAGCTCCCTCAGCTCAAGGCGGCTTCGAAGAAGATCCGGAAGGCGTCTACTTCGCCGTCGTGATGAGGTTCCGCCGCCGCAGCTCCTCGAGCCCGTTCTCCCAGGGCCCCGCCGCGGCCCACATGTAATAGGAGAAATAGCGGACCGTCTTCTGGAAGATCGGCACCCACGGCTGGAGCTCGGCATAGTAGTGGGCCGACTCGCCGTTCGAGGGGTGGTTCATCCACATGTGCAGGAACTCGGGCTCGCTCACGGGGTAGGCGCCGACGAACGAGACGTCCTCGACGGTGTCGCGGCCGGCGTTCCAGCCTTCCTTCAGGAAAAAGACCTCGCCGAAGTATTCCTCCGGCCGCATGCGGACCTCGCGCCGCCCGCTCTTCGCCGGGATGACGAAGACATCCTCGGTCCAGTGCTTCTCGCCGAGGGACAGGATCGGCTGCGGCCCGAGCATGTTGAGCTCGGGGTTGCGGAACTCGATGGCGAAGCGGACCTCGAGCAGGGGAGAGGCGCCGTCGAGCGTGAAGATCTTCTCCATGCGGTTCCCGTAGTAATCGGCCGTCATCTTGACCGAGCCCGACGTCCCGCCGTTCTGGACGATCTCCGCGTCGTAAACCTTGTGGGTCTCGATCGAGGCCTGGCCGAGGAAGTCTTCGAAGCCGCCGTAGGGATAGAAGCCCCGCTCGCGGAAGGGGCGCCGGTCCGAATATTCCTTCTCCGGCCAGAGCTTGAAGAAGACGTTGTCGTTCTTTTCCTTGACGACGTATTCGATGACCCTGGCCCCGATCGCGAGGAGCGTGACGCGGACCTTGTCGTTCTCGAGCCGGTACTCCATGAGCCCGTCGCCGTTGAGGTCAATGGGCGTCACCGTCACCTGCCCTGCGGCCTCGCCGACGCCGAGTTGGGTCTCGTTTGTGACGCCGAGGGCCGTCGCCTTGACGGTGTAGCTGCCCGGTTGGAGCGGCAGTCGGAATTCGAGGGCTTGGTGCCCGGCGGTCGCGGCCGTCCCCGTCAGGGACGTGGCGAGCACCGGCGCCCCCGGCTTGTCCTTGGCGAAGACCTTGACCTCGACCGGATAGGATTTGGCCTCCGTAAAGTTGTGAATGGAAACAGGATAGACGACCTCCGGAGCGCGGCCGTAGAGCAACTTGTGGACCGAGACCGCCGGAGGCAGATCGAGCACAGCCAGGGCCCGCTTGATCCTCCCCTGCCAGCGCATCTCGACCAGGATAGGATTGGCTTTGCCCATGGCCGCCGCCGACGGCGGGATCGGGAACGAGATCTCCTGTGTGTCGCCCGACTGAAGCATGATCTCACGGCTTCGGCTGTCCATGCCGAGCTCTGGCGCCGGCCGGACCTCGATCGTTCCCTTGGCCATTGTGCTGTTGAGGTTGCTGAACCGAACCATGAGTTTGTAGCCCTCGACCCGGGTTTCCAGCCTGATCCGGTCCGCAAAGAGGTTCTCGAGATAGACACGGTCGAGAAGGAGCAACTCGAGGGCGCTCCGGAAGCTGGCCTGGCCCATCATCCGGCCGAGCGGCAGGACCCCGACGGCCCGCCGCTCGAGAATGGCCCGCCACATCTCCTGCCGGCTCCACCGCCGCCCTTTTTCGGCGAACAGGACCATGGCGGCAGGAGCTTCGTCCTTGACGAGCCCCGTCTGCAGGACGAACGGCACGTCCTCCGCGTCGATCTGCTTCTTGTTCCCGTCGATCGCGATCTGGCCGTCGTACTTGAACTTGTCGCAATCCGGCGCCCAGACGGGCCGGAAAATGTAGCCGCCGCGGTCCTTGACGAACTTGATCCACTCCTCCTC
>CAZIQR010000267.1:0-2945 GCA_964541055.1 uncultured Eubacteriales bacterium | reverse complement strand
GAGGCCGAGCATCTTCAGGAAACCTTTGCGGGACAGGCTCATGGGACCTCCTCGATCGGACCGAATGGACCGAGCCCCATTCTAATAGCACAAATCGGGGACACAATACTATTTTCCGAATTAATTCTCGTCAGGGTACGGCATTCACGCCGAACGTCCGTCCGTCTTCCGGAAATTCGGAAAATAGTATTGTATCCCCGAATTGCGTCAGCGCGGCCGTCCTGCCGGCGGCCGTTCGCCGCGGGCGGGGGAGGCGAGGACGCCGGACGGGGCCAGGGCGGCGAGGGACGCCCCGGCGATGGCGAAGATCCGTTTGCGGCCGGTGATGTCGGCCAGGCGCCCGAAAGGCACGAGGAACATCGCGGCCGTGAGGGGGTAGGCGGTCAGGACCCAGCTGAGCCGGACCGCGCTCAGTCCGAGCTCCTTGCCGATGAGCGGCATGGCCACGTTCATGCTCGAGGCCATGCACGGGGTCAGAAAGGCCGAGACCATGGACATGGCCAGGACCGTGCGCTGCCGGGACCGTTCGGAAGCGGGGGCGAGCGCTGAAGCGGGGGCGTTCATGGCCCGGACATTATACCGGCAGGCCCGCTTTGACGGCGAGGGCGGCGCCGAGGGCGGTAACAATCTGGGGGTTCTCGGGGACGACGACGGGCCGGCCAAGCTTCTGCGCGAGGAGGTCGACGAGGCAGGGGTTCAGGGCCACGCCGCCGGCCATCAGGATGTCCCCTGTCGTCTCGAACCTGGCCGCCAGCGGGTAGATCCGGTCGACGATCGAAGCGTGGAGCCCGCGGGCGATCGAGGCCCGGTCGCGGCCCTCGGCCAGGAGCGAGATGACCTCGGATTCGGCGAAGACCGTACACATGCTGTTCAGGACGACGGTTTCGTTGGCAAGCCCGGCGGCGCGGCCGAACTCCTCGAGACCGTAGCCGAGGCGGCCGGCCATGACCTCGAGGAACCGCCCGGTGCCCGCGGCGCAGCGGTCGTTCATCTCGAAATCGGCGAAGGCGCCGGAGCCGTTCCCGAGCCGGATGACCTTGGAATCCTGGCCGCCGATATCGATGACCATACCCGCCCCCGGCCTGATCGAGCGGGCCCCGAGGGCGCAGGCCGTGATCTCGGTCACGATTCGGCAGCCAAGGTGGGCGTTCATCAGGAAGCGGCCGTACCCGGTGGCGGCGGCGAGGGCATAGTCGCGGCGGGCGAGGCGGGCGCGGACGCGCTCGATCGAATCCGGCGTGGTATCGAAGATCTCGAAGCCGGCGACGGCCCCCGCGGACCACTCGACGATCTTGGTCGTCCGCGATCCGAGGTCGAGTCCCAGGAAGCGGACGGGCGCGGCCATGCCTCTCCCCTAGCGCCCCAGGCTTTCGAGGAAGGCGTCGATCCGGAGCCGCAGCTGCCCGGTATCCGCTTCGGCATAGTCGGTCACGATCTTGAGGCTGGGGATGCCGGCCTCTTTGAGCGCGGCCGCCACGGCGACAGCCTCGATGTTATAGGTGTGGCAGTATTGCAGGACGTACTGGATGACCCCGTCGGCCCGGTGGTCGCGGGCCAGCCGCACGACCGACTCCATCCGTTCGTCGTTCGGCGAAAAGCAGGAGCAAGGGATCTTGAGATAGCGGTCGGCGATCGCGGCGATCTGGCTCTCGAGATCGGGGCCGTCCTCATCGACCAGGTTCTCGTAGTAGCGCGAGCCGGTGCAGGTCTCGTCGGCGACGACGATCGCGCCCGCGGCCTCGATCATGGCGTGGACCTTCCAATTGCCGAGAACCGACGGACAACCCGAGACGATGAGCCGCCGGGCCCGGCCGGAAGGGGCGCCGGCGCCGCGCCGGACGCGGTCCGCAAGCTCCTCGTTGAGGTCCTCGAGGCGGTCCGTGAAGCGGGCCGTGTCGTCGACAAGGGCGCCCTGCATGACGACGAGGGCGTCGAGGCCGCTGATGGGGGGATCGGCCACGGCCCTGAAGCCGTTGAGCCGGGCCAGGGCCCGCCGCTTCCGGTTCATCAGACGGATGGCCGCGGCGAGCTTATCCGGTTCCAGCTCGCGCCCAGTCAACCGCTCGAGCCGGTCCTTGAAGCCGACGACTTCCTCGAGCCAAAGATCGCGGTCGCGCGGGCCTTTCTTCTGGGGCACCTCGAGGACATGGAAGTCCCCGTTCGGCGCGAGGAGGTCCCAGGTCTTCTTCTTGGCGTCGCAGGTCGTCTCGCCAACGGCCAGGTCCTCCACCGGCCCGAAGGGGCAGGTGTTGGAGAGGGCCAGGCCGAGGGTTGATTTCACCAGGGGGCAGATGTCGCGCGGCAGCATCTTCTCGGCGTAGGGAATGGAGAGGGAGGTGCCGCCGCACAGGGCGACGGGAATAGCGCCCAGGGCGAGGATGATCTCCTCGGGGACGTAGACGCAGAACGTGCCGACGAACTTGTCACCGGCCGCCCGGCGCTCGACGATCTCGCGGACGCGTCCGCCGTGGGCCTCGCGGATGACGCCGTCGAAATAGGCCATCCGGGACGGACGGCCTCGCTGGGAAAGGACCGTTTCGGCGAAGCTCCGGTCGACGGCGTCGAAGATACGATGATGAAGATCGAGGTCGAGGCCGAGCTCTCGCAGAAGGCCGTCGTTGTCGCGGGCCAAACGCACTCCTCGCCGGGGACGCGGCTCCGGCATCACGATTCGCGGGGGGTCACACGCCTGCGGCCGACCGGCCAAAGGGGAGGCCATTATAGGCCCGCCGCCAAGACGGGGTCAAACCTCCACTTTTACAGCTTTCGCTGGCTTCGTCATTCTAGCAACCGGATTGGGGAGAAAAGGTGTAAAAGTGGAGGTTTGACCCCGTCTTATTTTCGCAGGAAGCGCTTCACGAAATCGCGCGTCTCCTGGATGCCGAGCACGCGGGAGGCGGCATAGAAGACGGCCAACCCGAGACCGCCGCTGAACATGACGCCGG
>CAZIQR010000266.1:0-2967 GCA_964541055.1 uncultured Eubacteriales bacterium | reverse complement strand
CCGAGCTCTTCGTCGACAAGAACGGCAACGAGGTCGACTGGATCGTCGGCTACGGCCCGCCGGCCGACAAGTTCCTGGAGCAGGTCAAGAAGTCGCTGGCCGGCGTCGACACCTACGGCGATCTCACGGCCCGCTACACCAAGGACCCGACCAACGTCGAGGTCGTCTTCAAGCTGGCCAAGAAGTGCGCCTCCCGCTACTCTGACACGCTAACGGCCAAGAGCACCGAGCTCTACAAGAAGATCCTGACCATGGACCTCGGCGGCCGGACCGCTTCCTATTACGACGAGAACACCAAGGCCATGATCCCCTACGTCGAGGCGGCCGAGTTCGCCTTAGCGCAAGAGACGGCCTTCAGCCAGAAACCCGACCCGGCGCCTCTCCGGACGTTCATCAAGAACCATCCGACGAGCAAGCTCCTCAAGAACGCCTACTCTTATCTCGGCTACTATTACGGCCAGATGGCGTCGAAGGATGACGCGGCCAAGTTCTTCGAGGAGTATACGGCCAAGTTCCCCGAAGAAAAGGACGCCGTGTTGACCTACATCCAACGCATCGTCAAAGACAAGGACCCGGTCGACAAGGGCATCGAGCTGGCCGAAAAGCTCAAAGAGGCGATCGGCTCTCCGGAGAATCCGCAGCTCCAAGAAGGCCTGGCCTCGCTCTACATGCTCAAGGACAACGCCACAAAGGCCGACGAGGAATACGGCAAGGACTTCATCGATAATTACGTCTCCTCTGCCGTCTTTGCCCTGACGGGCTACGCGAACTTCTGGCTCGACCAGGAGAAGAACCTCGACAGCGTCGAAGAGACGGCCGATATCGCGGCCGCCGCGATCGGCGCCAGGAAAGAGGTCCCCTCCTACTATTTGAGCCAGGTCGCCGGCATCTATGCGCGGCTCAAAGAGGCCGATAAGGCCCTGTCCCTCTACGGCCCCGCTTTCGCCAAGAAGAACTGGAGCGACGCGAACACCCTGGTCAGCTATGCCGGCTTCTGGGACCGCCAGAGCGCCAACCTCGACGACGCCCTCGCGGCGGCGCGCCGCTCGGTCGAGCTGGCCCCGGACTATTACAACGAATTCACCCTGGCCCAGATCCTGTTCAAGATGAAAAGCTACGACGAAGCCCTCCAGGCCGCCGAAAAGGCCGTCGAACTGGTCAAGCCCATCGCGGCCAAGTATGAAGGCTTCCCGACCCAGCAGTACGAGAACCTGGTCAAGCAGATCAAGGAGGCTATGGCGAAGAAATAGCCGCCGTCCCCACGATCGACAAGGGCCGGTCCCATCGGGATCGGCCCTTTTTTTGTCCCGTCGACCGGGGGCCCGCTCCCGGTTTGACATCCCGGCGGGGCTCCCTTATCATGCCATCAGGCAGGCCGGGATGAAAAGGACCGCCGGTTTTATTCTTCTGGCCCTCTGCGCCGCTTCGCTCGCGTTCGGCCAAGCCGCTCCGCCGGCCCAGTCGCTCGACGAGCGCGTCCAGCAGTTCCTCGACTCCCAGAAGGGCCGCTGGCGCGAAGAGAACGTCACCGAGGGGACCGGCAGGCTCCTTTACGACACCATCCTCAAGAAAGGCTACACCCGGGCCCTGGAGATCGGCACGTCGACCGGGCACTCGGGGATCTGGGAGGCCTGGGCCTTGAGCAAAACGGGCGGCTCGCTCGTCACCGTCGAGATCGAGGAGTTCCGCCACCTCGCCGCCGTCCGGAACTTCAAAGCGGCCGGGCTCGACGGGCTCATCGACGCCCGCCTCGGCGACGCCCGCCAGCTCGCGGCCCAGCTCCCGGGGCCCTTCGACTTCATCTTCATCGACGCCGACAAGAACTGGACCCCCTATTACTTCGAGGCCCTGCTGCCCAAGCTCGCGGTCGGCGGCTGCTTCGCCGTCCACAACGTCACGAGCCTCGGCTACATGAAGGGCATCAAGGACTTCCTCGAGACGGTCCGCGGCCTGAATGACATGGAGACGACGGTCGAGGGCGATGCGAGCGGCGGCATGTCCCTGAGCTTCAAGAAAAAGAACCCGGCTCCCCGTTTGGCCGGCATCGTCGACGGCCTGAAGTTCATCGGCGAGAGCTTCCACCGATGAGCGCCTCGTTCCGCGACCGCCTCCGCGGAGGCGAGCCGCTCCTCGGGACGCTCGTCAGCCTGCCCTCGCCGGAGCTGGCCGAGATCGCGGCGGGGGCCGGGTTCGACTGGCTCTTCCTGGACATGGAGCATGGCGCCCTCGGGCCGGGCGAGATCCTGCGGATGGTCCAGGCGGTCCGCGAGCCCTGCGCCTGCCTCATCCGGATCCCCGAGAACCGGGAGATGTGGATCAAGAAGGCCCTGGACACGGGCGCGGCCGGGATCATCGTCCCCCATGTCAACGGCGCCGACGAGGCGGCCCGGGCGGTGGGCTGGGCCAAGTATCCCCCCGAGGGCTGCCGCAGCGTCGGCTTCAGCCGGGACAGCCTCTACGGGGCCCGCTTCCAGGAGAACGTCGAGACGGCCAATGCCCGGACCGTCGTTGTCGCCCAGGTCGAGCACATCGACGGCGTCCGGGCCATCGGGTCCGTCCTCGAGGTCCGGGGCGTGGATGCCGTCTTCATCGGCCCCTACGATCTATCGGCCAGCATGGGCAAGCCGGGCCGCATCCAGGACGCCGACGTCGGCGAGGCCATCCGGACCGTCGCCTCGGCCTGCCTCGCGGCGCGGGTCCCGGTCGGGATCTTCTCCGCGGCGGCCGCCGGAGCGGCCCAGGCGCTGCGGAGCGGCTACACCCTGGTCTGCGCCGGCATCGACGTCGGGCTCTACTCCGAGGCCGCGAGAGGCCTCATCAGGGAGATCAAGCCAAGAAACCCTTGACAGGCCCCAAGCTTATATACTAGATTTTGTGTGGATTATCATGGGTTGCTACAAGGCTTGGGGCTGGGCGGGCAGATCCGGCAGCCCAGATTTTACCCGTCCCCGGCGCCCATCACCCGAC
>CAZIQR010000265.1:0-3000 GCA_964541055.1 uncultured Eubacteriales bacterium | reverse complement strand
GAGAGGACCGAGGCCTTTCCGCCCGCATCGCTGACCGTCCAGTCGTTGAGGTTGACGCCGGGTTCGTTGAGATCGACGGTCAGATCGGCCGCGACCGGCACGGCCTCGGCGAACGAGCCCGGATCGGCGACCGGCGGATGGTAGGGGATGGGCGGTCCCAAGTCGGGCCCGGCCTTGGCCGTCTCGACGACATCCACCCTGATGTAATCGACATCGACTCGGTAGCGGCCGAGGCCCCAATCCATGAGGGCCATCTGGGCGTTGACCGTGTCGCCCGGCCCGGCGTCGAAACCTCGTGTGGTCAGGCTGATCGTATACCAGGTCCCAGCCTCGGCCAGGTCGTATTCCATGAGGTGGCTGTGGAAGTCCGTCGTCCGCTGAGTATTGAGATGGAGGTTGATCCGGCGCGGCGCGGTGTCGGTCCGGACGCGGGCCTCGAGGCGCAGCTCGTGGCCGGGCTTGCGGAGCAGGGCCAGATCGAGCGAAGCCTGGACCTGCCGGATGATAAAGGCCCACCAGACGCCGCGGCGGTCCTTGGCCGCGTCGACGGAGACGGTCAGATAGCCCGGGCCGGGCCGGATGTCCATATCGACGCGCCCTTCGCCCGTCACGAATCCCCAGCCTTTGGCCCCGTCGGGGTCTTTGACGAGCGGCTTGTCGAAATCGTCGCGGAACTGGGCGGCGAGCGGCAGGCCGAGGACGAGCAGGCCGGCGGCGAGGAGCCGGGCGCGAGCGGGCGTTTTCATGAATAGCTCAGGCTAGAGTTTGTAGCCGATCTTGCGGAGGAAGCCCTTGCGCCACTCGATGCCGTCGGGCCCCTCAACGCCCTTGGTCCGGACGCCGTCGACGACGCCGAGGATGGCCCGGCCCTGATCCGTCTCGCCGACGATGACCTCGGCCGGGTTGGCCGTAGCGCAATAGATGCCGCAGACCTCGGGCACGGCCTTGATGGCGTTGAGGATGTTCACGGGGAAGCCGCCGGTCATGACGATCAGGAACGAATGGCCGGCCCCGACGGCCAGGGCGTTCTTCCGGGCGATCTCGATGAGCGCCGGGTCGTTGCCGGAGTGCCGCACCAGGGCCAGGCCGGACGATTCGCAAAAAGCGATGCCGAACTTCATCTGCGGCGCGGTCGTGACGATGGCCTCGTGGAGGTCCTCGACCGTCTTGATGAAGTGGGCCTGGCCGAGGATGACGTTCATGTCCTCGGGCTTGTCGATCGGAACGACCTTGATGTCCATGGGTCCTCCTCGTTCACTCGCCGTGCGGCTCGACGCAGGCGTGGCACCGGACGCAGTCCTCCTTGCCGGAGTGCAGCCCGCCCGGCGCGTTCTGGGCGGCCAGCTCGGTATGGCAGTCGTAACAGGCCTTGTAGCCCTCGTCGGGGGCCCACGCGCCGGCATATTTCGCGAGCTTGTGGGCGTTGAGGAGCTCGACGGCCTTCTTGACGCAGTCGCGGGTCAGCTTGGGGCAGCGCGTGTCGTCCGGCTTCCCGCCCGGGGCCTGGGCGAGGTAGGCATTGTGCCAGATCATGCGCGATTCGTGGCAGTGCGGCGAATGGGCGACCGTCCGGAGCGTGTTCTTGGACGGATAGAGGTCGTCCCACTCGAGGCTGGGGAAGGCGAAATCGCAATACCACTTGTAGAATTCCTGCCGGAGGGTGAGGGGCGCCCCGACCAGGCCCATTACCAGGAGCGGCCCCTGTAGGGCGCCGCAATCCGAGCCGTAGGGCCCGCCGCCGTTGGCGAATCCCGCGAGCTGCGGCGGGACAACCGCCCAGGCCGAGCCGGGCAGGACTTCCTTGAGGGAACGGGCGATCAGGCCGAACGAGACCTCGCCGCAGCCGCTCAGGCCCGCCGTCGGGGCCCCGGCCGTCCTCGCGGGATCGAGCCCTTTTCCCGGCCAGGGCCAGGCCCCGGCCGCCGGCAGGGCCGTGGTGCCGAAGGCGGCCCGCGGGCGGGCCATCGCCGCCAGTCCCGCGGCTGCCGCCGCGGCCCCGCCGAGGATCAGGTCCCGGCGGCCTATCCCCGTCTGGATACCCATGTCCTCCTCCTCAGCGGCCCGGCTCTTTCTTCGGCGGAACATGGTCGCCTTTTGCCGGGTCGGGCGGGAAGACGTCGCGGACCGAGAAGTCGACCCAGATGAGGAACTCGGTGTTCGGCGTCGTGGCCAGGACGCGGTCGCCGATCTCCTTGACCGGGTCCTTCATCAGGCCCCACCAGGGCTTGTCCGAGTTGTAGCCGTACTGGAAGCCGACCGGCGCCGGGGCGAAGGCCTTGCCCCACGTTGAAAAGTCCTCGATCATCTCCTCGACCGATTTGAAGATCTGGCTGTCGTTGACGAAGACGACGCCGTCGCGGAAGGTCGGAGGCATGACGTTCTCGCGGAAGTGCTTCAGGAACATCCGGTAGGCGGGGTTGTGGGCCCGGGCCGCCGCGAGCCAGGTCCTGGCCATCTCGTCCGTGACGGGGTCGCCGAGGTCCGGGCTGTTGGAGCGGTGCCACTCGACGTCGACGCCGACCCCGACAACGCACTTGTGATGCCCGTAGCGGTCGAGCATGACATCGAAGGCCTTGTCGACCGCCGCCCAGCCCGGCTCGGTCTGGAGCCAGACGTTGTAACCGAGCTTGTCGAAGAGCTGGAGGACCGGCTCGGAGATGTCCTCGTCCATGCCGGTGATGAGCGGATCGACGCCGGCCGGGACCGGGAAGGACATCTGCGTGCCGCGGTCCCTGAGCCGGCTGACGATCCAGACGGCCTCGGGTTTTGCGCCCGGGAACTTGGCGGCGATCTCGACGCCGGTGCGGGCCCAATAGCCGGGACCGGGATCGGTGGGGCGCCCGTAGGTCGAGCTGCGGATGCCCGCGCCCTGGAGCCGGTCGGCCCGGGGGGCGGCGAGGAACGTCCCCGCCGCGGCCAGGACAAGAAGGGAAGCGATCGCGGCCGCGCGGAACTTTCGGGGGGTGTTCGGATGAAGACTGATCATGACATCTGTCCTCC
>CAZIQR010000264.1:0-3004 GCA_964541055.1 uncultured Eubacteriales bacterium | reverse complement strand
AGGCGGCGTCGATCTTCTCCAGGTCCGCGTTGAGCCGGGCCGCGAACTGGCTCCGGAGGTCGGCCTGGGCCTCGGCGTAGCCGCTGATGGCCGGGGCCTTGGCCCGCATGGCCTTCATATAGTCCTGCAGGGACATATCCTTGACCCCGGGAGTTGCCGCGGCCAGCTTCTCGACGGCGTCATCGACGTCCTTCTGATATTGACGCCGGACCTGGGACTTCTCGAGCTCGACGACCTGCTGGGACTTGATGGGCCGAACGAGCTTGGCCAGGATGACACTCCCCTTGGGCAGGACCATGGCCAGGGCCACCCAGCACGAAAGCAGCGCGACCATGGCCGAGACCGAGCTCCGGCTGAAGCTCGAGACGAACAGCCCGAGGGCAAAAAAGGTCATCAGAAAGACGAGGGACGCGGCGATGCCGATCGCGAAGGGCGCCCAGGTCCCGGCCTCCGCCAAGGGGCCGATGCCCAGGGCCGTCGTCAGAAGGACCCCGGCCAGGACGCCGACCAGGAACGCCGCCCCGAGGAGGGTCGACCCGGCGGCCATCTTGGCCCCGATGACGACCGGCCGCGGCACGGCGTTGGCCATGACCTGGGCCAATGTCCGTCGCTCCTTCTCGCCGATCACCGCGTTGAAGGCGAAGATCATGACCAGGACAGCCAGGACGGTGGTCGTGATGAAGGCCAGGTCGAGCCGGCCGAAGAGCGAGGTGAACGGATTGTCCAGCCGCCGCGAGTTGTTGAACTGGATCTGGGTCCCCTCCTGGGTGACGAAACCGCGCGTCTCGACGGCGTTCGGCAGCACGGTTTCGACGCCGGCCGAGAGCAGCCCCAGGACGGCCGGAGGCCGGAGCGCCAGGCCGCCGTTCTGCAGGAAGTCCTGGACGGTCTTGCGGAGCTCGGCGTCGGCGCGGACGGCGTCATCGTAAACCTGCCGCCGGTCGGCGTAGTCCTTCTGGCTGACGACGAAACCCAGAGGGATCACGACCAGGCAGATCACCAAGGCCAGCAAGAAGCGGTAGTTCTGAACGTTCTCGAGGAGCTCTTTTTTATAGAGGGTCTTGAACATCGCGGGGCTCCCTCTAACGGACGTCGTAGCGCACGAAGGCGACGAACGCCCCGGCGAAAAAGACGAGGTTGAAGATCGCGAGGATGGCGACATCCGGCAGGACGTCCCGGACGACGGCCTCGGTCGCGGCGGGGACATGGGTGAACACCGGCGGCGCGGCGTCCATATCGACCTGGTTGTCCTGTCCGATGCCGTGCTTGTAGCGGATCATCCTGTTCTTCTCGAAAATGTCCCGGTTCAGAACGTCCCCAAAGCGCCGGACCTCCGCCTGGAATTGCTCATATTCGAGCCGCCCGGTCCCGCCCAGCTCGGCCAGGGGGCGGATGACGGACGTGACCGGCGACAGCCGGGCGATGACCAAGGCCAGGGCGTTCCGCTTCCGCTCCCGGACCTCGAGGTCGCGGTCCATGGCCTGCCAGCCCTGCTCGAGCTTGGCCTGGTAGCGGTTCCGGATCTCCTCTTGTGTTTTCGCCCCCTCCTTGGCCGCCGGGCTGGTCTCATCGTCGGGCAGGGTCTGGACCAGGCGATCGATCTCGGCGTCACGTTCCTTCTGCACGTTCCGCCGGAGCTGGGCTTTCTCCAGGGCCACCCGGGCCCCGGACTTGCAGGGCGAGATGATCTGTGCCGCGGCCGAGCTCAGGCGCGGGTAGACGCCGTAGAGAGAGACCCAGAGAAGGAGCAGGGCCACCAGGGCCGGAACGGCCTGCTTCGTGAGCGCCGAGACGAGCAAGCCCAGATTGAAGAAGGCCCCGATGAAGAGGACGGCGATGAGGACCGCCATTCCGATGGAGGTCCAGGCGCCGGGCACGGCCGCGATAAGATTTCCCTGGACCTCCAGCAAGACCAGGCTCGCGGCCAGGGCCAGCAGGAAGGGGATGAGCAGGACCAAGGCGTTGGCCGCGGCCTTGGCCAGCAGGAACGCGGCCCTCGGCACCGCGTTGCTGAGGACTTGGCGCAGCGTCCCCTGCTCCTTCTCCCCGGCCACGGCCCCATAGGTCAGGATGACGGCCAGGAAGCTCATGACCACGGCCACGACGAAGACCAGGTCGAGGGGGCCATAGAAAGACTCGTAGAGGTTGTCGCGCCCCTGGTTGTTGCTGAGGCGCATGACCGCCGGCGGCTCGCCGTACTTGTATTGGGTTTCCGCGACGTTCGGGCTGAGAAGCTCGAGGCCGAGCGACAGGAAGGAGAGCGGCGAGGGCGGGGCGAAGGCCTTGGCCCCCTCCCGGTAGAGGATGTCGTTGACGGTCTTTGTCTCCTCCTGGTTGATGCGAACAGCCTCGCGGTAATTCTGGAGCCGGGTCTGATAGCCTTTCAGGCTGACCTCAACGCCGAGCGGGATGAGGACCAGGCACAGGACCAGGATGACCCAGAAGCGGCGGCTGGCGAACGCCTCCCGCAGGTCCTTCATGAACAGCACGCGTGTCATGCCGGCCTCCCCGAAAATTCTCACTCTTATCTCACATCGTATTTGATGAACCGGATGTACGCATAGGCGAAGGGCGCGATGAGCCAGACGAGGAGCGAGACGAGGCTCCGGGCGTTCGTCTTGAATGTTTCGGCGAGCGAGGCCGGCGCGATCGTGAACTTCGGCAGCTTCGACGCGTCGACCGGTGTCGCCGAGAAGCCCATCGACATCTGCCCGCCCTCGTGGATCATGAGCGTCCGCTTGACCTTGCTGAAGAGCTCGCCGTCGAGGGCCTTCTGGTGGGCCCGGACCGCCTCGAGATAGCGGGCCCGCTCGAGCTCGCCCGTGCCGCAGACGTCGGCGATGAAGCGGGCGAAGGCGGCGCTCGGCGAGATGAGAGACAGGTTGACGGCCAGGTCGAGCTGGCGGCGACGCTCCTGGAGATAGGTTTCGTCGATGGCCGCCAGCTGCTGCGACTTCTTCTCCTTGGCCCTGATCTCGATGTCGTCGCGGAGGGGGTCCCATTT
>CAZIQR010000263.1:0-3033 GCA_964541055.1 uncultured Eubacteriales bacterium | reverse complement strand
ATCCACCACGCCATCATCCGCAAGAACTTCGGCTGCACCCACATCATCATCGGCCGGGACCACGCGGGCGTCGGCTCCTATTACCCGCCGTTCGCGGCCCAGGAGATCTTCGAGGACTTCCCGGACCTGGGCATCGCGCCGATGTTCTTCCGGTCGTTCTCCTACTGCAGGACCTGCGGCTCGGTCGTCAACGAGAAGATCTGCCCCCACCCGCCGGCCGAGCACATCCAGTTCAGCGGCACGAAGATCCGCGACCTCCTGGTCAAGGGGGAGTGCCCGCCGCCCGAGCTGATGCGTCCCGAGGTGGCCAAGGTCATCATGGCCTTTAAAGACCCCTTCAACGAATAAGAAAGGACTGAATCCCGCATGTGCGAAGAACACGAAGGCTTCACGCTCTGGTTCACGGGGCTGCCCTGCTCCGGCAAGTCGGCCGTCGGCGATAAGGTGGCCGAGCTCCTCAAGAAGAAGGGCCACAGGGTCGAGCGGCTCGACGGCGACGTCGTCCGCCAGGACCTGACCCGCGACCTGGGCTTTTCGAAAAAGGACCGTGACGAGAACATCCGCCGGGTCACGTTCGTGGCCAAGCTCCTGTCGCGGAACGGCGTCGCCGTCCTGACCTCTTTTATCTCGCCTTACCGGGAGATGCGCGACCGGGCCCGGAAGGAGACGACCAACTTCGTCGAGATCTACGCCAAGTGCCCTCTCGAGGTCTGCATCCAGCGCGATGTCAAGGGCATGTACCAGAAGGCGATCCGCGGCGAGATCAAGGAGTTCACCGGGGTCTCGGACCCGTACGAAGAGCCGCTCAACGCCGAGATCGTGCTCGAGACCGACAAAGAGACCGTGGACGAGAGCGTCCAGAGGGTGATGCGCCGGTTGACAGAGCTCGGCCTCCTATAAAGGCCGCGGTTCTTTGCCGTCTTTCGCTCAAAGGACTTCTCGGCTCGGGGCGCGCCGCTCCGTCGGGTCGGGGGTTTGGCCCAGCGCGCCAAGCCCCCTCGTATCCGGGGCTCGCTCTCCTCTCGCTTTGCTCGAGGAACCGTGCCCGCTTCGCCCCTACCACGCCCTCCTCCGGGCATCGCCCCTGCGCCATTGTCCTTATTCGCTCAGCCGTCATAGAACCGCACTCTTTTTATGGGTTGACCGACTAAAATAATCCCGTATAATCAGCGTTTCAGGAACCAAGTGAATATGGCCAAGTATCTGATCACCGGCGGAGCGGGCTTTATCGGCTCGCATATCGCCGAGATACTGGCCGGGCGAGGGGAGGAGGTCCGGGTCCTGGACGACCTCTCGACCGGCAAAATGGAGAATCTGGCCGGGTTCCTGAAAAAGATCGAATTCGTCCAGGGCGACATCCGCGACCTCGAGACCTGCCGCCGGGCCGTCCGGGGCGTCGGGACGGTCTTCCACGAGGCCGCCCTGGCCTCGGTCGTCCGCTCGGTGGCCGATCCCATCCTCTGCGACGCCATCAACGTCCGGGGCACCCTGAACGTGCTCCTCGCCGCCCAAGAAGCCGGCGTGAAGAGCCTGGTCCTGGCCTCGTCCTCGGCGGTCTACGGCGACGATCCGGCCGCGACCAAGGTCGAGGGCCGCGAGGGCAAGCCCGTTTCGCCCTACGGCGTGAGCAAGCTCGTCGACGAGAAATACGCGCAGGTTTTTCACGCCCTGCACGGGACGAGAGCGGTCGCCTTGCGCTATTTCAACGTCTTCGGGCCGCGTCAGGATCCGGCCTCCGAGTACTCGGCCGTGATCCCCCTCTTCATCACCAAGATGCTCCGGGGCGAGCGGCCGACGATCTACGGCGACGGCGAGCAATCCCGGGATTTCATCTATGTCGGCGACGTCGTCCGGGCCAACCTGGCGGCGGCCGAGTCGGCCGGCGCGGCCGGCGAGGTCATGAACGTCGCCTGCGGCGCGGGGACCACGGTCAACGGGCTCCTCGCGGCCGTGAACGGGGTCCTCGGCACGAAGATCGAGGCCGCCTGCGCGCCGCCCCGGCCCGGCGACATCCTGCATTCGACCGCCGACATCACCAAGGCCCGCCGCCTGATGGGCTTTGTCCCCGAGACCTCGTTCTCCGAAGGCCTCGAAAAAACGGTCCGCTGGTATCAGCAAAGGAGTTGAGCTCATGAATACCGAAGCCGCGAAGTTGCTCCAGAAGATCCAAAGGAAGACGGCCCGCATCGGCGTGATCGGGCTCGGCTATGTCGGCCTGCCCCTGGTCAAGACCTTCCTGCAAAAGGGATTCAGCGTCACCGGGTTCGATGTCGACATGAAGAAAGTCGGCATGCTCAACCGCGGCCAGACCTATATCCGGCACATCTCGGCGGCCGAGCTCAAAGATTTCCTGGGCCGCAAGAAGTTCCGGGCCACGGCCGATTTCGCGGGCCTCAACGATGTCGACGCCATCCTCATCTGCGTCCCGACACCGCTCGACGGCCACGGCGCCCCGGACCTCTCCTTCGTCCTCAACTCGACGATCACCGTGGCCGAGCACATCCGCAAGGGCCATCTCGTCGTCCTCGAGAGCACGACCTACCCGGGCACGACCGACGAGGAGATGAAGCCGATCCTCGAGGCCGGCGGCCTCAAGGCGGGCAAGGACTTCTTCCTGGCCTTCTCGCCCGAGCGCGAGGACCCGGGCAACAAGAGCTTCTCGACGTCCACGACGCCCAAGGTCGTCGGCGGCCTGACGCCCGACTGCCTCAAGCTGGCCAAGACGCTCTACGACCAGATCATCGTCAAGACCGTGCCCGTTTCGTCGACCAAGGCGGCCGAATCGACCAAGCTCCTCGAGAACATCTTCCGCTCGGTCAACATCGCCCTCGTCAACGAGCTGAAGATGATCTTCGACCGCATGGGCATCGACGTCTGGGAGGTCATCCGGGCCGCGTCGTCGAAGCCCTTCGGCTTCATGCCGTTCTATCCGGGCCCCGGCCTCGGCGGGCACTGCATCCCGATCGACCCCTTCTACCTGACCTGGAAGGCCAAGGAGGTCGACTACCAGACGAAGTTCATCGAGCTCGCCGG
>CAZIQR010000262.1:0-3043 GCA_964541055.1 uncultured Eubacteriales bacterium | reverse complement strand
GGGCGTAGGCGCCGACGAGGGCGTCGATGCCGACGACGCCGGGCTTGGGGGCGTTATTGCCGCCGACGCAGGCGAGCGGGATCGTCGGAGGGAAATGGGCGGTCAGGGCCATGGCCGTCTGGCCCGGGAAGAACCAGGTGTCGGGGACGATCAGGATGGCCCCGACGCCGGCCTCCTTCATCTCCAGCGCGCCGAGATCGGCCTTGGCTTCGCTGTCGACGAGCTTGGAGCAGGTGAAGACGTTGGGCGCGGCGCCGTCGGGCAGGCGCAGGCGCTTGGCCAGCAGGGCGGCGGTCATCCGGCCGATGTTGAAGGCCCGCTGGCGAGATTCTTCGTCGATGCGGGGATCGCAGGGGACGAAAACGCCGAGCGTCGGCAGCCCGGTTCTCTTCTTTCCCGCAAAGGGCATGGTGTCCTCCGAATGAGAGCGTTACTAAATGTACTCGATCGTCGCCGGTGGCTTGGCCGTGAGCTCGTAGGCGACGCGGGTGACCTGGGGCAGCTCGGTCGTGATCCGCTGGGAGATCTTCATCAGCGTGGCCCAGGGCAGGGGCGAGGGCTCGGCCGTCATCGCGTCCCGGCTCTCGACCGAACGGACGATGATGACGTTCCCGAAGAGGCGCGCGCCCTTGACCAGGCCGGTCCCCTTGTCCTCGAGCAGGACGGCGAAGGCCTGGAACGGCTTGTGGACGGCGACCTCCTCCTCGACGATGGTCGTCGCCGCCCGGACGAGGTCCACCCGCTCCGGCGTGACTTCGCCGATGATGCGCGTGGCCAGGGCCGGTCCCGGGAAGGGCATGCGGTTCCAGATCGATTCCGGCAGGTCGAGCTCCTTGGCCACGAGGCGAACCTCATGCTTGAACAGCTCCTTGAGGGGCTCGATGATCTTGAAGCCGAAGCCCTTTTCCGGATCGATGCCGATCTGCTCGAGGATGTTGTGCTGGGTTTTGACCCCTTTCTGGGTCTCGATGATGTCGGCGGCGATCGTGCCCTGGATGAGGTAGCGGGCTTTGCTCTTCAGGACCTCCTTGCCGAAGGAGCTGTAGAACGCGTTGCGGAAGGCTTTGCGCTTCTCCTCCGGGTCGGACTTGCCCTTTAGGGCGGCGAAATATTCCTTCTTCTTGTCGGCGATGTCCACGGTGATGCCCAAGCCGGAGAAAATCTTGGCGATCTCCTGCGGCTCGCCGGCCCTCATCAGGCCGTGGTCGATGAAGACCGATTTGAGCTGCGGGCCGAGGGCCCGGTGGGCCAGGACCGTGCAGGCGGAGCTGTCGACGCCGCCGGACAGGGCCGAAATGGCCTTGCCCGGACCGACCGTCTTCTTGATCTCTTCGACCTGGGTTTCGATGAATTTCTTGACGTTCATGTGGCCTCCCTCCGTCGTTTCGCCCAATGATACTTTTTTCGGCAGAAGGGGTCAAACCCCCAAGACCGGGTCAGACCTACACCTTTTTACTTTTTACTGGCACTTCTCAGAGCGAATCCCGGAAAGTAAAAAGGTGTAGGTCTGACCCGGTCTTTATTGCCCCCTTCTTTAAGCCAGCCTCACCCCTGTGAGAGGGGCTAATCCCCCCGGCAACCGCCGCTTCAGGCGATTGACCGCCGACGGAACCGGCCCGAGAATAGGGCCAACGCATGGAGGGCCCCATCAAGGCTATTGCGAAAGAAATGGGGCAGGACACGGGGATTCCTCTCCAGGCCCTCCATGCCTCCTTCCTCCTCCTCGAACTCGCCCTCACCGCCTGAGGGTGGGGGTCTTTCCGATGTCGCGAAGCGAATATCTTCGTTAAGATGTTCTCTTGAGGGGTTTATGATAATCTTCTCCCTATGACGACGCGTCGTCCGGGCGCTCTCCTGGCACTCGTCGCCGGGCCCTCGGTCCCGGCCGGAACGGAGTGGCTCAGGGGCTACGGACGGACCGTTTCCGGCGCGGAGATGACCTATCACTCCCCGTACCCGGACATTTCCTCCGCCCTCATCAGCCGGGCCGCTGACGGAGCGATGGCCGTCGAATGGGAGACCGAGCCGGTGCCCGCAGGTTGGCGGGGCGGCCCGGCGACGTTCGTGTGGCTGGCGGGCCACGCCACCGGCAAGGGCGCCCACCGCTTCGACCTCGCCCTCGACGGCGAGCCGGCGCTGAGCTTCAGGACGTCGGCCGACCCGTCGCGCCGGGCCTGGAAAGAGACGGGCCCGGCCGGGATCGCGCTCTCCTTCGAGACGGTCATGGTCGACCAGTTCGACGAGCTTTTCGGCTTCATGCGGCTCGAGGTCCCCGAGTCTCTTCTCCATCCCGGCCGCCCTCTCAGGCTGCGCGTCACGGGCGAGGCGGCGGGCTCGAACGACTGGGTCATGGTCTTCTGCGACGACCTCCGCCGCGACGTTTGGGCCCGGAGCGAGCAGGCTCTCGTCCGTAAGGACGGCCGCCTCTTCCAGATCGTCCGGGTCGAGATCAGCCATCTCGGCCCGGCCGCGGGCGCCCGGATCTCGTGCGGCGCCGAGACGGCGCGGCTCGAGCTCAGCCTCGGCCACAACGCCCTCGAGTTCCTCATCCCGGCGGTCGACCGCGATCAGGACGTCACGATCGACGTCGCCCTCGACGACGGCTCCGTGCGCCGCGGCGCGCTCGCCGTCAAGCCCGTCGTGCCGCGCGCGATCTGGCTCCTCCCCCACTCCCATGTCGATCTCGGCTACTCCGATCCCCAGCCGGCGGTCGAGAAGAACCACTGGCGGTATTATCTGGAGGCGATCGACCTCGCGGCCCGGACGGCCGCCTATCCCGAAGGCGCCCGCTTCAGATGGAACACCGAGCAGGCCTGGGCCGTCGAGACCTACTTCCGGCAGGCGAGCGACGAGGAGAAGGAGGCCTTCGTCGAGGCCGTGCGCCGCGGCTCGATCGGCCTCCAGGCCACCCTGGCCGGCGTCCTGACCGGGCTCTGCCATCCCGAGGAGTTCTTTGCCCTGACGCGCTTTGCCCGGGACCTCGGCCGGCGGGCCGGCCGGCCCGTGGATTCGGTCATGGTCACGGACATCCCGAGCCAATCGT
>CAZIQR010000261.1:0-3053 GCA_964541055.1 uncultured Eubacteriales bacterium | reverse complement strand
TCGGCGGGGCCAGGTAGCTGGCGATGGTGTTGATGGCCTCGAAGATGCTCGTGTATCGCCCGCCCTGGGTCGACCAGGCCATAGCCAGGAGCATGACGGCCACAGTCGAGATCTGTCCGATGCGGACCTGGGCCCGGTCGGTCGTCTGCGGCTTGATGCGCTTGACGATATCGACGGCCACCAGCGTCGCCGAGCTGTTGAGCGCGGCCGCGATCGTGCTCATGAGGGCCGCCAGAAGCCCGGCGGCGATGATCCCCTTGAGCCCGGTCGGGATGAGGCGGACGAGCAGGACGGGCAGGGTCTGGTTGGGGTCGGCCCCGATGACGTCGCGGAACAGGACGTAGCCGACGACGCCCGGGAAGACCAGGATGAACACGGGCAGGATCTTGAGCAGCCCGGCGAAGAGCGCCCCGTGCTGGGCGTCCTTCTCGGTCCGGGACCCGAGCACCCGCTGGACGATGGTCTGGTCGGTGCACCAGTACCAGATCCCGAGGATCGGGTAGCCGAGGAAGATGGCGTACCAGTTGAGCCCGGCCGTGCTGTGGGTCTGCAGCATGCTAAGCTGACCGGGTTTGACGGCCGCCTTGAACTCCGCCAGCGTATGGATGCCGTGGCCCGGCAGGGCCAGGACGGCGAAGGCCGTGACGAGGATCGCCCCGATGATCAGGATGACCGACTGGATGGACTCCGTGACGACGACCGCCTTGAGCCCGCCCAATATCGTGTAGATGCCGGTGACGATCGAGATGATGACGATCGAGGTCACGACGTCGATGCCGAAGAACTGCCGGAAGACCGCCGCGCCGGCGTAGAGGCTCATCCCGATGTGGATGAACAGCGCGGCCAGGATGGCCATGAAGGCCAGCATGACCCGGGCCCCGGGCCCGTAGCGCTTCTCGAGGAACTCGGGCAGGGTCGAGATCCGGCTCCGGAAATAGAACGGGGCGAAGACGAGGGCGAGAAGGACGAGGGTGAAGGTCGCCATCCATTCGAAGTTGCCCCAGACGAGGCCGTCCGAATAGCCCGAGGCGGCCAGGCCGACGAGGTGGATGGTCGAGATGTTGGCGGCGAACATGGCCGAGCCGACCATGCCCCATCGCAGCGACCGGCCCGCCAGGAAGTAGCCGCTGGCCGTCCGCCCCAAGCCGCGCGTCGAGAGGACGCCGATGGTCAGGATGCCGAGCATATAGACGACGATGATGACGAGATCGACGACCGGAATGCCGAGAGAGGTCTGAATCATCGTATGCTCCTGAGGTCGCCGCCACGCTCCGGCCCGAGGGCTCGAGCGCTCGGCCGGTCACAGGAGGGCGCCGGGCCCGCAGACGGATGGATGCGGCCCTCCCGGCGATTCGCGCCTTCCTGTCCGAGATCTTTCGCGTTCCACCGGACCGCCGGGATCCGGCGCGGACAAGACCGGACGGGGGGCCCGACGGCCCCCCGTCCGCGTTCATCTTACAACGTCTAGAACTTGTAGGACAGCGAGAACCGGAATTGCCGGGAACCGGCGAAACCCTTGAGCCCGGTGGACCCCACGGTGTAGGTCCCGGCCGTCGTGTTCTCGTCAGAGGGCCGCCACGTTCCGCCAGGGTTCTTGGCGACCGTCAGGGTGTACGCCCCGAGGAGGTTGAAGACGTTCACATAAGCGTCGACCGTGCCGGGGCCGAGCTTGAAGTCCTTGCCGATCCTCAGGTCGAGATTGTCGGCCGCCTCGTTCCGGTAGGTGCCGGGCGGGCTGACATAGATCGAGTAGCCCGTGGTGCTGGCGTTGTTCTCCGCCGCCCAGGCGGCCGGCGGGCGGACCGTGACCGTCCGTCCCCACGGCGAGCCGTCGTAGTGGGTGTAGAAGAACGAGAACAGGAAATCGTAGGGCATGCGGAACGTGCCGTAGAGCTTGATCATGAGCGGCCGGCTGTAGGTCATCTCGCCGTAGGAGTTGACGAACGAGTTAGGGCTGGAGAAGACGCCCTGGGAGGCCCACGACGCGTAGCCGAGGGAGTAGTTGCCTTTGCTCATTGTATAGTTGACCGACCCACCGAGCTGCCAGCCCTTGGCCAGCCGCTTGTCGAAGCTGACCTCGACGGAGTCGTACTTAAGCTTGGCCTCGGGGATGTTGGTCAGGCGGCGGAACTGTTCCGGCGCGTCGTTGGACAGGAAGTACATCGTCACGTCCTGGGCCGGGTATGAGCCGGTCGCGGGCACCGTCGTCGTGAAGGGGATCCACCAGTCAGGGGCCTGCTCATAGGTGTACCAATACTGGTCGGAGGCCTTGTCCCAAAGGACGCTGCCCATGATGCGCTTGCGGTCCTTGTGGATGTACCGAGCACTGACCCGGAGGTCCTTAACCAGCTCGTCCTCGATGCCGACGGTGATCTCGTCGACGAACGGGACCTTGATGTCGGGATCGATGGCGTCGAGATAGGCCGTGGAGATCATGGCCAGCGGCGTGTCCCCATAGGCCTCTTCGTAATGGTCGGTGCCGGGCACGTCCGGCTGGCCGTTCATGTTGTCGTCCCACCAGTTCCAGGTGAAGGAGCGCCAGGTCAGCGGATACATGGCCGAGAAGGTCCCGGTCGGGAAGCTCTCCTGCTGGCGCGTAAACGAAGCCTTCAGGGCCGTCTTGCCGTTGCCGAAGAGATCGTAGGTCAGGCCGAGCCGGGGCGAAAGGAACAGCCCGTAGGGAAAGGCGTTGTCCCAAGTATCGTACGCGACCTCGCCGTACGGATTGACGCCGTAGATCGGCTCGAAGTAGGCCTCGCCCAGACCCAAGGCGACGGGATCGACGGCCGCGCCCTTGGAGCGGCCCGGGCTCCAGGCCTTCATGTGGTCGGCCCGCAGGCCCACGTTGACGGTCAGGCGCTTGAGGGTGAAGGAGTCCTGGATAAAGCCGCCGAAGCGGGAGGTGATGCCCATCTCGGCGCCGGAGCCTTCCGTCGCGCCCATGGCGGCGTACTCGAGGAGTCCGTCGCCGTAAACCGGGTCGGTCTCGCCGCCGTTTTGGGCGGCCCAATAATAAGGGCTCCCGTCGTAATAGGTCCAGAAGAGGGGCTGCT
>CAZIQR010000260.1:0-3060 GCA_964541055.1 uncultured Eubacteriales bacterium | reverse complement strand
AAAACTATTGCATTTCATTGCCAGGTAGATTACTTTGTTACCACACGAAACTATTTGGGCAAGGCGCACAGATGTTAAGAGAAACCGCCCACCGGAAGACGCAGACAAGGGCCGGGAACGCCAAGCTCATCAGCGAGCTCAACAAGGTCAAGATCACGAACCTCGTCCGCGACAACGACGGGATCTCGCGGGCGGACCTGGCCAAGCGGAGCGGTCTTAGCGCTCCGACGATCTCCCGGATCATCGACGGCCTCATCCGCGAAGGCCTGGTGACGGAGATCGGGGCCGGCGTCTCCCACGGCGGCCGCAAGCCGACCCTCCTGAAATTCTCAGGCTTCGACAGCTACATCATCGGCATTGATCTCGGGACGACGAATATCTACGGAGTCCTGACCGACCTCGAGGCCAATGTCATCGCGGAGATCAGGACGGCGACCCAGGTCGAAGGCGGGTTCGACCGGGTCATGGAACGGACCTCCGAGGTCATCAGCGAGCTGCGCAGCCACCTCAAGAACCGGAAGGGCCGGATCTGCGGCATCGGCCTGGCCATCGCCGGGCTCATCAACAGAAAACGGGAGATCGTCGAGTTCTCGCCGGATTTCCACTGGCACGATGTCGATGTCCGGGCCGCTCTCAGCCGCACTCACGCGGATATCCCGATCATCTTCGACAACGTGACCAGGGTCATGGCCCTGGGCGAGATCTGGTACGGCGCCGGGCGGAATTACCAGGATTTCGTCATGGTCAACATCGGCTATGGCATAGGGGCGGGCGTCATCATCCGCGGCACGCCCCTCTACGGAAGCCAGGGGATGGCCGGCGAGTTCGGGCACATCACGTTCGACAAGGATTCGGACGCCCAGTGCGAGTGCGGCAATTTCGGCTGTCTCGAGGCCCTGGCGTCCGGCAATGCCATCGCCAAGGCCGCCCAGAAAGAGATCGAGCGCGGCGCCTCGTCCGACCTCCTCAAGGCTTGCGAAGGGGACCTGACACGGCTGACCGCCGAGATGGTGGCCCAGAGCGCCAAGCGGGGTGACCAGGTCGCCTGGAAGGTTTTCGACCTGGCGGCCGAATATATCGGCGTCGGGATCGCCGGCCTCATCAACCTCTATAATCCCGAGGCGGTCTTCATCGGCGGCGGGGTGGCCCAAGCCGGGGATATACTTTTCGACCGGGTCCGGAAGACCGTGCAGGCGCGGGCCCTGAAGAAAACCTCGAGCGCCGTCTCCATCCTGCCAGCGACGTTCGGACTCAGAGCGGCCGTCATGGGGGCCGTTTCGCTCATCCTGAGCGGAGTCGTCAACCTCAATTTCGAGCGCAATGCCGCTGCGTCGAAGAGCTGACATGGCGGCTTTGAGAGACCTGGGATCCAGTTAAGATAGGGTAAGATGAATTCAATTGTTAACATGCCTCAATTTACTTATTTAAAGTTAGGAAGTATCTTTTCGAATATATTTTACTTAACGACCCTGTTTGAAGGAGGTGCGAATACGAATAACACAGCCATTATAGAAAAAGGGGCTTGAACGGAATCCTTAGGCTATGACAGAAAGGAGAGAAAGGCATGAGCAGTAGGAAGGTTCTCTTGCTCATCGTGGCCTGCCTCGTACTGACGGCTGCGGCGACGGCGCAAGAGCTGCAGTCCGGCTCGATCCGAGGCCGGGTCACCGATGACACGGGACAGCCCCTCCCGGGCGTCTCCATCACCATTTCCGGCCCTGCCCTGATCGGAAAGGTCACGGCCGTGACCAATTCCGAAGGCATGTTCCGGGCGCCCGCCTTGACGCCCGGGACCGGCTACGAGGTCCGGGCCGAGCTGAGCGGTTTCGAGACGACCATTCAGAAGGGGCTCATCGTCAACCTCAATAAGACCATCACGATCGAGATCACGATGAAGCCGTCGGCGCTCCAGCAGGAGGTTACGATCATTGCGCCGACGCCGACGGTCGACGTCGTCCGCTCGTCGACGTCCCAGACCATCACGAGCGACGTTCTGGCGACCCTGCCGCTGGGTCGCAGCGTCGGCAACGTGCTGGCGCTGGCTCCCGGCGCGGTCGGCGGCAGCGTCCACGGCGACGGGCGCGGCGAGGTCGGGGCCGTCATGGACGGCATCCAGATGTCCGAGCCCGACGTAGGCGGTGTCGCGTTCGGCTACGATGTCGGGATCGCCTGGGACATGGTCGACGAATTCGAACTGGTCACGGCCGGCGCCACAGCCCAGTTCTTCAACAGCACCAGCGGCCTGACCAACGTCCTGATGAAATCGGGCGGGAATAGGTTGTCCGGTTCGGCCACCGTCTATTATACGGACAAGAACCTGGCCCAGATCCATCTGCCGGAGCCGGACCTCCAGGCCCTCAACCTGGCCAAGCCGTCCGTCCCGGTTTATGCGGTCGACACCTCCCTGGCGCTGGGCGGACCGATCATCAAGGACAAGGTCTGGTTCATGACCGAGTTGCGGATGATCAACAGCAAGAACACCGGCGATTTCCGGCCCACGGTCATCAATGGGAAGCAATATGACAACTACGACCGCAAGTTCCCCAACTACGTCGGCTTCCTGAAACTCTCCACCCAGCTCGCCAAGAACGTCCGGGCCTCGGCCATGGGGCACTACTCGGTGCAGGACGTCCCTTATTATTACAGCGGCTGGGGCCTGACCAACGAAGCCAACCTGAACAACAAGCCCATCCGCTTCAACTACGGCGCCACCGTCTCTTGGACCATCGACAGCAGCACGATCCTCGACCTCCGGGCCGGCGGCCTGTATTTCAAGTGGACCGGCCATACGACCAAGGACGGCAATCCCGACGGGCCCGCTTTCTATGATGACTACACCGGCTACAGCTGGGGCCAGAACGGGGGAGAGCAATACACGTACAAGCCCAAGTTCAACGTCTCCCTGACGGGCACCAAGTTCGTGGACAGCTTCATCGGCGGCAGCCACGAGCTCAAGGCCGGCCTCGAGTGGGAGCGGAACCGCGGCGACTGGGGCTTCTATATGAAGCAGCCCCTCTTCTGGACCTATTACGACGGGAGCCCTTATTATTGGGCCGCCCA
>CAZIQR010000259.1:0-3072 GCA_964541055.1 uncultured Eubacteriales bacterium | reverse complement strand
CGAAGCGGGGGGAACCGGACGACTGGTTCCCGGGGGGCCGGGGAGCAAGAGGCGATTCCCGAGCGTAGCCGAGAAGATGAATCGGCCCAAGAAAGGGAGACGGCCTTGAAAAGGACCCGGCCATCGGCGACAATAGAGGGCCCCATGGACATCCAGAACCTCGACAAGATCTTCAAGCCGCAGCGCATCGCCCTGGTCGGCGTCAGCCCGAACCCGAAGAGCGTCACCGGCCGCATCCTGGCCAACCTCATCGGCGGCGGCTTCCGCGGCGTCGTCTATCCCGTCTCCCCGTCCGCCGAGGCGGTCATGGGCATCCCCTGCTTCCCGAACGTCGCCGCCCTGCCGAAAGGTCCCGACCTCGGCATCATCGGCGCCCCCGCGGCCCAGGTGCCCGGGCTCGTGCGCGAATGCGGCGAGGCCGGCGTCCGCAGCCTGATCATCGTCTCGGCCGGATTCCGGGAGACCGGCCCGGCCGGCCTGGCCCTCGAGCAGGCCGTCCTGGCCGAATCCCACCGCTTCGAGGGGATGCGCATCCTCGGCCCCAACTGCCTCGGCCTCATCTCCCCCGGCCAATCGCTCAACGCCAGCTTCGCCGGCTCCATGGCCCGCCCGGGCCAGGTCGCGTTCGTCTCCCAGTCCGGCGCTCTCTGCACGTCCGTCCTCGATTGGGCCGCCGAGGAGAAGCTGGGATTCTCGCATTTCATCTCCACCGGCAACATGATCGATATCGATTTCGGCGACCTCATCGATTACCTCGGCGAGGACGAGGCGACGAAGTCCATCCTTCTTTATATCGAGTCGATCTCCGACGCCCGCAAGTTCATGACCGCCGCCCGGGCCTTCGCCCGCATGAAGCCCATCGTCGCCTACAAGGCCGGGCGCTTCCCCGAATCGGCCGCCGCCGCCTCCTCCCACACCGGCGCCCTGGCCGGCGAGGACGCCGTCTACGACGCGGCCTTCGAGCGCATGGGCATCGCCCGGGTCTTCAACATCGGCGAGATCTTCGACGTCGCCGACCTGGTCGGCCGGCCCAAGGTCCCCCGGGGCCCGCGCCTGGCCGTTCTGACCAACGCCGGCGGGCCGGGGGTCATGGCCACGGACGCCTTGGTCGCCTCGGGCGGCGCCTTGGCCCGCCTTTCCGACGCGACCACGGCCGAGCTCGACGCCGGCCTGCCGCCGCAATGGTCCCACCGCAATCCCGTCGACGTCCTCGGCGACGCCAAATCGAAGCTCGTGGCCAAGGCCGCCCAGATCGTCCTCCGGGACCCCGGCGTCGACGCCCTGCTCGTCATCATCACGCCCCAGGCCATGACCAACCCGACGGCCGTGGCCAAAGAGATCTGCGCCCAGGCCGGAGCGACCTCCAAGCCCGTCCTCGCCGCCTGGGTCGGCGGCGCCTCCATGCGCGAGGGCACAGGCCTGCTCAACGACGCCGGCATCCCGACCTACCAGACCCCCGAGCAGGCCATCAAGGCCTTCATGACCCTCGTCTCCTACGCCCGCAACCTCGAGACGCTCTACGAAACGCCCAAGGACGTCCGCGTCGATCTCCCGGTCCACCGCGATGTCCTGCGCGGCCGCTTCGCCGCGGCCCTGACGAGAACGGAGGGCGCGCTGTCGGAGTCCCTCTCGAAGGAGCTCCTCGCGTTCTACGGCATCCCGGTCACACGGCCCGCCCCGGCGGTCACGGCCGACGAGGCCGTCCGGGCGGCGGAAGCGGCCGGCTACCCGGTCGTGCTCAAGATCCTGTCCCCCGATATCACCCACAAGACCGACGTCGGCGGCGTCGCCCTCGACCTCCCCGACGCGGCCGCGGTCCGGGCGGCCTTCGCCGCCATGCTCGAGACCGTGGCCCGCAAGGCCCCCGGCGCGCGCCTCGACGGCGTCACCGTCCAGAAGATGATCCGGGCCGGGGACGGCCTGGAGATGATCCTCGGCATCAAGAAGGACCCGACCTTCGGCACGGTCATCATGGCCGGCATGGGCGGGACCGCGGCCGAGATCTACGGCGACCGGGCCATCGGCTTCCCGCCGCTCACCGAGCGCCTGGCCCGGCGCATGATCGACGCGCTGCGCATGAGGCCGCTCCTCCGCGGCTACCGGGGGCGCCCCGCGGCGGCCGTCGACAAGCTCGTCGAGACGCTGATCCGCCTGTCCTATCTGGCCGCCGACTTCCCGGAGATCGCCGAGCTCGACATCAATCCCCTGCTGGTCACGGCGGAGGGCGTGACGGCCCTCGACGCCCGCGTCGTCGGCGACAGGAACGCCGTCGAGGACCCGAAGCGGCCCTACGTCCATCTCTCGCTCCGGCCCTACCCGGAGGAATTCGTCAGTCCGGCGCGGATGCGGGACGGGACGCCGATCACCCTCCGCCCCATCAAGCCCGAGGACGAGCCTCTGTGGCTCGATCTTCTCTCGAGCTGTTCGCGCGAGTCGATCTACTCCCGCTTCCGCTACTTCTTTTTTTGGCAGTCCCACGAGGTCGCCAGCCGCTACTGCTATATCGACTACGACCGCGAGCTGGCCATCGTCGCCGAGACGGGCGAAGGCGCGGAGCGGCGCCTCGTCGGCGTCGGGCGCCTGGCCGCGGAGCCGGGCCGGACCTCGGCCGAATACGCCGTTCTCGTCCAGGACGCCTGGCAGGACAAGGGGCTGGGCGGCCTGCTCACGGATTATTGCCTGGGCATCGCCAAGGCCTGGGGGGTCCGCACGGTCACGGCCATCACCACGACGGACAATCCGCGCATGGTCGCCGTTTTCGAGAAGCGCGGCTTCCGCATCGTCAACGACCTCGAGAGCTCGCTCGTCGAGGTCTCCAAAGAGTTACTCTAAGTTCATGAAGCCGGCGACGGGCCCCGGGACGAGCGTCAGCAGATCGAAGACGATGATCTCGTTCGTCCCCGGCTTGAGGAACGGGGCCGGGCAGAAGAGCCTCTTCTGCGGCCCGATCTCCCAATACCGCCCCAGGTTGTGGCCGTTGACCCAGACGACGCCCTTCTTCCAGCCGCTCATGTCGAGATAAGTGTCGCCGGTCCTGCGGAGATCGAACCGGCCGCGGAAGAAGTTGCCGGG
>CAZIQR010000258.1:0-3080 GCA_964541055.1 uncultured Eubacteriales bacterium | reverse complement strand
CCCGGGAACGGGAGGAGGGGGCCCGAGTCCGCTCCACGTCCTACGGGCGCGGGACGCCGCAGAACGTGACGATCAGGCGGGATCCCCCGGCCAAGGGCGTCACCTTGACAAGGAAGTCCCGGCCGCCGATCTCCGCCTCGGCCGTGGCGTCCTTCCCCGATCCCCTCGCCTGGCGCACGGCCTCGGCCGCCGCAGAGCTCCGAAGGACCTCCCAGAAATGGCGCCCTTCGGGGGCCTCGCCGCCCGCCAGGCGCCGGAAGGCCTCGTTCGAGATCAGGATCCGGGACTTGTCATCGATGACGCAAAGGCCTTCCTGGACCGAGGCTAATATGCTCCGGATCTCCTCGTCCTGCCGGCTGACCTCGCCGAACATGTCCTTGAGCCGCGTGGTCATGGCGTTGAAGCTCTGGCCGAAGGCGCGGAAGACGCCTGAACGGCGGGTCGATACGGCCGCCTCGAAATCGCCTCCGGCCACCCGGCGCGAGGCGTCGATGACCTCACGGACGGGCGACTCCACGGACCGCGTCAGGAAAAAGGCCAGGATAAGGGCGACGACCGTGGCCAAGGCCAGGACCCTCAAGAGGTCGGCGCGCAGCGCGCCCATCAGGGTCTCGAAGTCTTTCATGTAGGAGCTGAGCCGGAGGGCGCCGACGATGTCCCCGCCGGACCTGAGCGGCACGCTCAGGTACATCATCTCGGTCCCGAGCGTCGAGCTCCGGCGGATGGACATCGTCGTCTCGCCCCGGAGCGAGGCTTGGATCTCGGGACGCAAAAGATGATTTTCCATGTCCCGGGGCTCACGCTCCGAGTCGGCGAGGACGTTGCCGTCCCGGTCGATGACCGTGATCCGGGTCGCCGTCTCGCGTCCGTACGCGTGGACGAGCCCGGACAGGTCGCCGGCGCCTGACCCGGTCAGGAACGGGATGACCTGGGCCTCGAGGACGACGGCCATATGGGTCAGGCTGGCCGATCGTTCCTCGACGTGATGCCGCCGCATCGCCCGCGGGGCGAAGAACTCGACCCCGGCCACGAGGAGCGCGATCACGGCCGCATAGCCCAGGAAGATCCTCAGGAAGAGCGATTTCTTCATCATCGCCGGCGGTATTATAAACGAATCGCCGGGCTTTGACAGCGTTTTTTGAGTATAATGGCCGCAAACGCGCCGGGAGGAACATCATGGAAAGAACCGCCTTGGTCTTGGCTGTCTTGGCCCTGGGATTCGCCGCCGCCGCCCAACCGCGGTTCGAGAAAGATGTCATCCCGACGTCCAAGGGAGACCTCGAGATCACCTTTCTGGGACACGCCTCGCTCATGATGGCCTTCGACGGCCTCTCGATCCAGATCGATCCCTACGGCGAGGCGGCCGATTATGCCTCGCTCCCCAAGGCCGACCTTGTCCTCATCACCCACGAGCATTTCGACCACATGGATCTCAAGGCCCTCAAGGAGGTCGCGAAGAAGGACGCCGTTATCGTGGCCTCGAAGTCCTGCGCCTCGAAGCTCCCGGGCGCGGTCATCATGGGGAACGGCGAGACGAAGACCGTCCGCGGGCTTTCCATCGAAACGATCCCCGCCTACAACATCGACCATAAGCGCTCCGACGGCCAGCCCTTCCACCCCAGGGGCAGCGGCAACGGCTACATCGTCGCGTTCGGCGGGAAAAGGGTCTATATCGCCGGAGACACCGAGAACACCCCGGAGATGAAGGCCCTGCGCTCGATCGACATCGCGTTCCTGCCCATGAACCTGCCCTACACGATGAGCCCCGAACAGGTCGCGGACGCGGCCACGGCCTTCCGGCCGAAGATCCTCTATCCCTATCACACCGGTGACACGGACACCGGCCGGCTGGTCAAGCTCCTGCAGGGCGAGAAAGAGATCGAGGTCCGGATCCGAAAGATGAGCTGAGGCCCGTCCGGGTCAATCGCCGGCGCAGGCTTTGAGGCCGGAGAGCCGGCCTTCCTCGATATGGTGCTTGATCGTCTTGCCCTTGACCATGTAGATGACGTCCTCGCCGACGTTGGTGGCATGGTCGGCGATGCGCTCGAGGTGGCGCCCGACGAGGATGAGGTCGACGGCCCGGGAGATCGTGCCCGGGTCCTGCATCATGTAGGTCAAGAGCTCCCGGAAGACCTGGTCGTTGAGCTGATCGACCTGGTCGTCCCGCAGACAGACATCGCGGGCCAGGACGTCGTCCCCCTGGATGAAGGCGTTGAGGGCGTCGCGGACCATCGCCTGGGCCAGCTCGGCCATGCGCGGGATATCGATGAGGGGCTTGAGCTCCGGCTGCTTGAGGAGGTCCTGGGTGCGCTCGGCGATGTTTACCGCCAGGTCGCCGATGCGCTCGAGGTCGCTCGAGATCTTCATGGCCGAGGTGATGAAGCGCAGGTCGGTGGCCAGGGGCTGGCGCAGGGCGAGAAGCCGCATGCACATCCCGTCGATCTCGATGTCGAGCAGGTTGACGGCCTCCTCGCGCTCGAGGACCTGGCAGGCCAGCTTCTCTTCGCGGTCCTTGAGGGCGCGGACGGCGAGAACGATCTGCTCCTCGGCCCGGGCGGCCATCTCCAGGAGCTTCTCCTTGAGGGATTTGAGCTCTTCGTCGAACGGGCGTTCCATCTTGGCCACGGCGTCCCCTCCGGGCGGTCGGCGACGGGATCGGAAAAATGGCTCCTCGGGCAGGACTCGAACCTGCAACCTAGTGGTTACAAGCGCCCCGAAATTTCTTCCGGGCTTGGACTATCTCTTCACCCGCCCCGATAAGGGGTGAGGGTGCCGGGCGCTTCCCGCGGCCGAAACCGCGGTACGAGCGATGCTCTAGTCTCTGCACCTTCCCCATCCCGCCGGGATGGGGCTTGGCTCAGGATTACCCGTCTTCGCGCCGGCGAAGGGAGGGCTTCCCTGAATTCACCCGGTTTTTCATCCACGATTTCTCGTGGAAGCTGCGAATAACACAGCCACCCGCTCTGCCGATTGAGCTACCGAGGAGCAGGCTGGCGCAATATAGCACGCAGGCCCCAAAAAAGCAAGGGCTAAGAGGCTGTTGTCAAGCCAACGTGATTTGTTCCGGTTTCCACCAACGT
>CAZIQR010000257.1:0-3116 GCA_964541055.1 uncultured Eubacteriales bacterium | reverse complement strand
CGACCTACGCCTTCGAATCCTTGCGGCGGGCCGGGGCCGTCCTGGCCTTCGGCTCGGATTGGACGGTGGCCCCGCTCAACCCGATCCTGGGGATCTACGCGGCCGTCACCCGGCGGACTCTCGACGGCAAGAACCCGGACGGCTGGGTGCCGGGCGAGAAGGTCTCGGTGGAAGAAGCCGTCAAAGCCTACACCGTGAACGGCGCATGGGCCGAGTTCGCCGAAGCCGAAAAGGGGACGATCGAAGCCGGCAAGCTGGCCGACCTCGTCGTCCTCGACCGCAATATCTTCGCCATCCCGCCCGAGGAGATCGGACAGGTCAAGGTCCGGCTGACCATCTTCGACGGCCGGATCATCTACGGGAAGGATTGATGGCCGCGGGGCTTTTTCCGGCCGAGCCCGGGCGCATCGGCACGGACGAATCGGGCAAGGGCGACTACTTCGGGCCCCTCGTCGTGGCCGCGTTCTTCATGCCCGAGGGCCAGGAGGACGTCCTGCGCGAGCTCGGCGTGCGGGATTCGAAGAGGATCACGGACGCCCGCTGCCGCGAGATCGCCGAGACCCTCAAGCGCGGCTATCGCTTCCATTCCGTGGTCACGGTCGGGCCCGAGAAATACAACGAGCTCTGGGCCAAGCTCCGCAACCTCAACCGGCTCCTCGCCTGGGGGCACGCCCGGGCCATCGAGAACGTGCTCGAGCGCGTGCCGGCCGGCAAGGCGGTCACCGACCAATTCGGCGATGAGCGGTTCGTCCGCCAGGCCCTGCTCCAAAAGGGGCGGGAGATCGAGCTCGTCCAGATGCCGCGGGCCGAGGAAGATCCGGCCGTCGCAGCCGCATCGATCCTGGCCCGGGCCGAGTTCCTGACCCGGCTCCACTACCTTTCCCGCGACGTCGGTCTCGAGCTGCCTAAGGGCGCGTCGGACCTGGTCGAGACCGCGGCCGTCAAGCTCGTCCGCGCCAAAGGTCCGGACGTCCTCGACAAGGTGGCCAAGACCCATTTCAAGACGACCGTCCGGGTCCTGGCCGCGGCCGGCGTCGCGAAGCTCGTTTAGGAGATGACGATGGCGGACACGCGGCGGCTCTATTACGAAGATGCCTATTTGCACGAGTTCGAGGCCGAGGTCGTCGCCCGCGCGGACCATGAGGGACAGCCGGCCGTCGTCCTCGACCGGACGGCGTTCTATCCCGAGTCGGGCGGCCAGCCGTGGGACACGGGAACGATCAACGGCGTCAAGGTCCTCAAGGTCGTCGAGGTCGACGGCGCCATCCTCCACGTTCTCGGCGCGGCGATCGGCGAGGGGCACGTTCTCGGCCGGATCGACGCGGCGACGCGGTTCGACCATATGCAGCAGCACACCGGCCAGCACGTCCTATCCCAGGCTTTCTGGGAGCTCCTGAAAGGCGAAACGCGATCCTTCCACATGGGCCCCGAGGTCTCGACCCTCGAGATCGGCCTGCCGTCGATCGGCGAGCGGGACGCCGACCGGGTCGAGGACCGGGCCAATGCCGTCGTCTGGGAGAACCGCGAGGTCAAGACCTATTTCGTGCCGGAAGAACGGATCCACGAGGTCCCGCTGCGGCGCCCGCCCAAGAAGACCGGACTGCTGCGCGTCGTCGAGGTCGACGGTTTCGATTATTCCGCCTGCGGCGGGACCCATGTCCGGCGGACCGGCGAGATCGGCTTGATCAAGCTCGGTCCGATCGAGAAGATCCGCGGCAACCTGCGCTTCGATTTTCTCTGCGGCGGACGGGCCCTGGCCGATTACCGGGTCCGCGACCGCGCCGTCCGGCGCGTGGCCGGGATGTTCTCGTCGTCCCCGGCGGAGGCGCCCGGCCAGCTCGAGAAAATGGCCGCCGAGCTCAAGGTCCTGAAGAAACGGTCCCGACGGCTCGAGGAGAGCCTGGCCTCGTTCGAGGCGGGAGAGATCGTCAAGTCGGCGGCCGGGCGCGTCATCTCCGGCGTCCTCGAAGGCAGAACCCCCGACGAAGCGCGCTTTCTCGCCCTCAATATCATCAAGCGCGGCGATTTCGCCGTCGCCTACGGCGCGGCGGGGGAGAGCCAGGGCCATCTCATCCTGGCCCGCGCCGAGCGATTGAAGGCCGATCTCCGACAGATCGTGCCGGTCCTCGCGGCCGTCGTCCCCGTGAAAGGCGGAGGGGGGCCGTCCCTCGTCGAGCTCGTCATGGCGGACAAAGGCCGGCTGAAGGATGCGGTCGAGGCCGCCGCGGCCTGGCTCGAGGAGAATCTATGAGCAGGGTCCTCGTCGTCGGCAGCTCCAACACGGACATGATCATCCGCGTGCCGCGCATTCCGCGGCCCGGCGAGACGATCCTCGGAGGGACGTTCGCCGTCGCTGGAGGGGGCAAGGGCGCGAATCAGGCGGTGGCCGCGGCCCTGGCCGGCGGGCAGGTGACGTTCGTCGCCCGTGTCGGCGACGACGTCTTCGGCGGCCAGGCCCTGGCCGGCTTCGAGGCCGACGGGCTCGACACGCGCTTCGTCCGGCGGACGCCGGGCTCAGCGTCGGGAGTGGCCTTGATCAACGTCGACGACCGGGGCGAGAACAGCATCTCCGTGGCGTCGGGCGCCAACGCGCTCCTTTCGCTCGACGACATCGCCGGAGCCAAGGAGGCCTTTGCCGAGGCCGATATCGTCCTCCTCCAGCTCGAGTCGCCGCTCGAGGCTGTCGCCGCGGCGGTCCGCACGGCGGCCGAAGCGGGCGTTCCCGTCATCCTCAATCCGGCCCCGGCCCGTCCGCTCGACGACGCTCTGCTCCGCGGCGTCGCGGTCCTGACGCCGAACGAGCACGAGGCGGCGATCCTGGCGGGGCTCCCGGTCGGGAACGAATATGATGCCCGGATGGCCGCGACACGTCTGCGGGCGCGCGGCCCCGAGACCGTCATCGTCACGCTCGGCGAGAAAGGCGTGTTCGCTTCGGCGCCGGGTTTCGAATCGCTCGTTCCCGCCTGCGCCGTCGAGCCCGTCGATACGACCGCCGCCGGTGACGTTTTCAACGGCGCCCTGGCCGTGGCCCTTGCCGAAAAGCTCCCGCTGGCCGATGCGATCCGCTTCGCCCAGGCCGCCGCCGCGATCTCCGTCACCCGCCCCGGCGCCCAGCC
>CAZIQR010000256.1:0-3118 GCA_964541055.1 uncultured Eubacteriales bacterium | reverse complement strand
CAGTTCGCAAAAGCCCTTCCCTTCCGGCCGGGAAGTGTGTATAATGAAGCGCTCACGTCGGGGAGTAGCGCAGCCTGGCTAGCGCACAGCGTTCGGGACGCTGGGGTCGTGGGTTCAAATCCCACCTCCCCGATTTTTTTATCCGTCGACCATGATCATCCGCTCGATCCACAGGACGCCCTCCCTACAGGCCGGGGATTCGTCGGTCCTCAAGGAGCTCCTCCACCCGGCGAAAGGCGCCCTCGCCGTCCGCTACAGTCTGGCCCACGCCGAGGTCGGTCCCGGCCAAGCGACCCGGCCGCACCGTCTCGCCGGCTCCGAGGTCTACTACATCCTCGAAGGGCGGGGCCGGATGCACGTCGACGCCGAAGAGGCCGAGGTCGCGGAGGGCCAAGCCGTCTATGTCCCGCCTCGGGCCGTCCAGTTCATCGAGAACCCCGGGCCGGGCATGCTGAGGTTCCTCTGTCTCGTCGATCCGGCCTGGACGCCGGCCGGGGAAGAGATCCTCTAGGACCTCATGACCCCCGAACCCGTCTTCATGCCCCCGGTGCCCCGGGCCAGGTTCCTGCGCCGGCTGATCGGTTTCCGGAGGCGGCTGAGCTGGAAGCAGGCCGTGACCGCCCTCAAGTACCCGAACTACCGGCTCTGGTTCTGGGGGCAGATCATCTCCCTCTTCGGCACCTGGATGGAATCGACGGCCCTGGGTTTCCTCGTCTTCGACCTGACGAAGTCGCCGGCCTATCTCGGCTTCATCGGCTTCGCCAACGGCATCCCGACCTGGATGTTCATGCTCTATGCCGGGGTCATCGCCGACCGCATGTCCCGCCGGACCCTGCTGATGATCACCCAGTCGGTCATGATGCTTCTCGCCTTCGTCCTGGCCGCCCTGACCTTCCTCCACTGGGTCCAGCCGTGGCATATCCTGGTCATCGCCGCGCTGCTCGGCACGGCCAACGCCTTCGAGGCCCCGGCCCGCCAATCGTTCGTCCTGGAGCTCGTCGAGCCCGAGGACATGACCAACGCCATCGCTCTGAACGCCACGATGTTCAATTCGGCCATGGCCATCGGCCCGACGGCGGCCGGACTGATCTACGCCTTCCTTGGGCCGGCCTGGTGTTTCGCCCTCAATGGAGCCTCTTTCCTGGCCGTCATCATCAACCTCCAGAAGATGAAGCTCCGGCCCTTCGTCCCGGCGGCCGAAAAGACCTCGGCCATGGCCGATCTCAAGGAGGGGCTCAAGTACGTCGCCCACCACCGTTTCGTCCAGACGATCATCGGCCTCATCGGTGTCGTCAGCCTCTTCGGCATCTCGTTCGTCACGCTCTTCCCGGCCTGGGCCGTCAATGTCCTCCACGGGGACGCCAAGACGAACGGCTTCCTGCAGTCGGCCCGCGGCATTGGCGCCGTGGTCGCCGCGCTCCTCATCGCCTCGCTCGGCCGCTTCCGCTTCCGGGGCAAGCTCCTGACCTTCGGGACTTTCGCCCTGCCGGTGATGGTGGCCCTCTTCGCCCTCGTCCGCGTGACGCCCCTCGCGCTCGTCTTCGTCCTGGGGACCGGATTCTCCCACATCCTGATCTTCAACCTTTCGAACGCGCTCGTCCAGACGAACGTCCCCGACGCGCTGCGCGGCCGGGTCATGGGCCTCTACACGCTGATCTTTTTCGGGTTGCTGCCGCTCGGCGCCCTGGGCATGGGGATGATGGCCCAGCATCTGGGGTCGCCGGCGGCGGTCCTCGCCGGCGCGGGGGGGATGCTCGCGGCCGCCGCGGTCCTGGCCCTCTCTATGCCGTACCTGCGGCGGCAGGAGTGAAGGGGCCTCTGACGGACGACGGGGCGGTTCAGCTGATCTCGACGAGCTTGTAGCGCCGCGATCCCAGCCCGATCCGCTCGCCGTGGGCGAGCTGCCCCGACCAGTCGATGTCGTAGCCGGCCCGCAGGGGGTCGTTCCCCCCGGCGGCCGCCGTCAGCAGGTCGCCCGTGGCCTGGTCGATGGCCACCGGGTCGAGCGAAGCCAGGATCCCGATGTCGGCGGCGATCCGTTTCGTGGTCTTGGCCATGCAGTCGCAGTCTTTGGTCACTTGGATGAGGAAGTTGACGAAAACGGCCTTGCCGGCGAAATGGGAGAAAACGCGGAAGGCGTACTCGGCCATCTTCTCCTGGAGGCGCAGGGAATCCTCGTCCCACTTCATCTTGATGGCGCCGTGCTTGCAGGCGACCAGGCACTCGCCGCAGCCGATGCAGCGGGCCGGGTCGATGACGACGTGGCCCCCGGCCTGGACGATGGCCGCCTCGGGACAGAACGACATGCAAACGCTGCAGTTGCGGCACTGCTTGGGACTCACCCGGGGGTGCGTGACGGAGTGCTGGTCGAGCTTGCCGGCCCGCGAGGCGCAGCCCATGCCGATGTTCTTGATGGCCGCGCCGAGCCCGGTCTGGACGTGCCCGGTGACGTGGGTCAGGCCGACGAAGGCGTCGGCGTCGAGGATGGCGCTGGCGATCTTCGACGAGGCCGTCCGCGATTGAGCGCTCCGGGGCTCCTGCTTGTCACGGCCGATGAGGCCGTCGGCGATGATGACCGGAAGCCCCGTCACCTCGGGGGTGAAGCCGTGCGACCAGGCCAGGCGGAGATGGTCGATGGAGTTCGAGCGGTTGCCGACGTAGAGCGTGTTCGAGTCGGTCAGAAAGGCGTGGTTCGTCTTGGTCCGGATCTCCCAGATGAGGCCGGCCAGCCAGGCCGGCTTGATGTAGCCGGTGTTGCCGGATTCGCCGAAGTGGATCTTGAGGGCGGTGAATTCCCCCTCCTCGATCTTATCGTTAAAGCCGGTCGCGAGATAGGCCCGCTTGGCCTTGGCGGCGAGAACATCGGCCGGCTCGCTCCCGTCCGCCCGAATGAGAGAGACGGGGCTCGGCGCGTGCGTCGTCTTGCCCATGATCAACCTTTCAGGATGGCGTCGACGGCCGCCCGCGCCGTGCCGGTCTTGACGGACCGGCCGAGCAAGATCAGGGTCTTCTCCACGGCCTCGATGGCGAAGCGCACCTGGGCCGAGGCCAGGTTGCCCATGTGCCCCATGCGGAAGACCCGGCCGGCCGTGGGACCGAGCCCGCCGGCGACGACGAC
>CAZIQR010000255.1:0-3139 GCA_964541055.1 uncultured Eubacteriales bacterium | reverse complement strand
CTGGTGCATCTACCCGACCTACGACTGGGCCCACGGCCAGAGCGACTCGATCGAGGGCATCACCCACTCCATCTGCACCCTCGAGTTCGAGGTCCACCGCCCCCTCTACGACTGGTATCTCGACCAGCTCGGCGTCCACCACCCCCAGCAGATCGAGTTCGCCCGGCTCAACCTCAGCCACACCGTCCTCAGCAAGCGCCGCCTCCTCGAGCTCGTCGAGGCGAAGCTCGTCAGCGGCTGGGACGACCCGCGCATGCCGACCATCTCCGGCTTCCGGCGCCGCGGCTTCACGCCCGAGGCCATCGCCCAGTTCTGCGAGACGATCGGCGTCGCCAAGGACAACAGCATCGTCGACCTGCCCCTCCTCGAGATGTGCGTCCGCGAGCACCTCAACCGGACGGCGCCGCGGGCCATGGCCGTGCTGCGGCCGCTCAAGGTCGTCATCACCAACTACCCCGAGGACAAGGTCGAGGAGTTCGAGGCCGTCAACAACCCCGAGGACCCGGCCGCCGGGACGCGCCACGTGCCCTTCTCGCGCGAGCTCTGGATCGAGCGGGACGACTTCATGGAGAACCCGCCCTCCAAGTTCTACCGGCTCTCGCCGGGCAAAGAGGTGCGCCTGCGCTACGCCTACTTCGTCAAGTGCGAGGAGGCGGTCAAGGACGCGGCCGGCAACGTCGTCGAGCTCCGCTGCACCTACGACCCGCAGACCAGGGGAGGGGACAATCCCCCCGACGGCCGCAAGGTCAAGGCCACGCTCCACTGGGTCTCGGCCCGCCACGCCATCGACGCCGAGGTGCGCCTCTACGACACGCTCTTCACCGTCCGCGACCCGATGGATGTGCCCGAGGGGACCGACTGGAAGACCTACCTCAACTCCAAGTCGCTCGAGGCGATCAAGGGCGCCAAGCTCGAGCCGGGGCTTGCCGGGGCCACGCCCGAGAGCCGCTGGCAGTTCGAGCGCCTGGGCTACTTCTGCGCCGACCGCCGCGACTCGAAGCCCGGGGCCCCCGTCTTCAACCGGACGGTGACCCTCCGCGACGAGTGGGCCAAGCTCGTCTCGACCGGACGCGAGAACAAGTAGGGCCTCCGGCCGCTCTTACAGGCGAACGCCGACGATCAGGGAGACAACCCCGTTCCTGATCTGCAGGGGCACTCCCTCTTCTTCGATGATCCTGCTCAGCCCGGCGGTGTAGCGAAATTCCGTATAGCCTCTGGATTTCTTAGACGTGATGGTGTAGCCGACGCTGAGAACAAAGCCCAGGTCGCTCGACCGGACCCCGTCGTAATCCAGGCGCTCTTTGCTGAGCAAGAGCCGGCTGCCCAGCTTGAAGGCCGGAGCCGGCCCGGCCATGAAAACGAGCTGGAAGTTCTTCTTGATCGGACGCGTCGTGACCCGGACGAGGACGGGGATCTCGAGATAGGTGATCTTCAGGGAATAGGGCCATGATTCCTCGAATAGCGGGCCCATCTGGTGGCTGCCCTTCGTCGTGATCTGGGCCTCGGCCTGAAAGGCCACGTACTCGGATACAGGCAGGGCCAGGAATCCCCCGCCGCACAGGCCGAACCTCATGAACCAGTCGTAGTCACCGCCCCCGCCGAGGAAGCCCCGGACATCCAAACCCTCGATGAAGGCGATGTTCACGCCGAACTTGACCCCGCCTTCGACCTTGGCCGCCGAAAGCGCCTGCGGCAGGAGGCAAAGCCCGGCCAGGCCAACAAGAGCCGGGATCGTCAGGGCTCTTCTCATGATCCCCCCTTTCTTCCCGGCCCGAGCGCCAGGTTTCGCCGGCCTGGACGCCCGCCGGGTCTTTCCTTCTGCCCCTCAGGATAATCAGACCGCCGCCCGGTGTTGTCAAGATTCCCTTCAAGAAATGTGAATTCTCGCCGGGCCGGCGGGTGTCTTCCCGGCTCGAGGAAACATCCCCGCGCCCTTTGCCGTAGAATGGTCCTTAGGAGGTGTTGGCATGCGCACGCAGCGGACCGTCGTTATCGTCGCGGGCCTTCTTCTGGCCGCGCTCTCTCTCCAAGGAGCGCCTCAAGACCCGATCGCCTCGCTCCAAGCCCTCCAGCCGCCTGCCGCTCGCACCCGCATCCTTGTCCTGGCCACGTTCCACCTCAGGCAGATCCAAAAGGAATTCAAGCCCGTGATGCTCGACCGCCTGATCGCCGAGCTCGCGGCGTTCCGGCCGGACGCCGTCTGCATCGAGAGCCTGCCGGGAGCGCGGGTACGGGAGTACGAGCTCCGCAAGGAAGCCGGCCCGCTCTACGGCGATGTCCTCGACAGTTTCGGCAAAAGGCATCGGAACCTGGCGGCGGCCGCCCTGCCAGTCGTGAAGGTCTCGCCGGAGGCGGCGGCCCTCCGCGAGGCCGAGCTTGTCTCCGCCCTGACCCGGCTGAAGCCCGAGGAGCGGACCGCCCAAGCCAGGGCCACCCTCGCGCTCTGGATGGCGGCGGCCTACGATCCCGTCTCGGCCGCTCTCCAATGGTCCTACCTGACCGCCGACGAAAAGCGGACCCAGACGGCCGTCCCCGTCGACTTGGCTGCGCTCCTCGACGCGGCATGCGCCGAGGTCAACGAGGGACCCGCCCTGGCCATCCCGCTGGCCCGCCGCCTGGGCCTGCAGGCGGTCGAGCCCGTCGACGACTTTGAGGACCTCGAGGCCTACGCCCGCATTGACGCCGAGCTCGAGAAGGAATCCCGGGAGAACGCGCTCCTCGCCGCCGCTTCGAAGGCCCCCATCTACGCCGAGTCGGACGTCCTCATCAAACAGTGCCTGGAGAGAGGCGACCTCTGGCCGGTCTATGCCTTCTTCAATTCCCCCCGCTACGCCCGGGCCGATGTCGACGCCCAATGGGGCGTCTTTCTCCGGACGCACTTCCCGAGCGGAGCGGACCGGTCCCGCCTCGGGCTCTGGGAGAACCGGAACCTGAAGATCGCCGCCCGCATCCGGGCCGTGGCCGCGCTTCACCCCGGCGGCCGCATCCTCGTCATCTACGGCGCGGCCCACAAGCCGTTCCTCGACGATTACCTGTCCCGGATGGCGGACGTCAGCGTCGTCGAGCTCGATCCTCTGAAGGCGCCTACTTCTTCAGGTACTTCTCGAACCACCCCACCATCCGGTTGAGGACGTCGAGG
>CAZIQR010000254.1:0-3175 GCA_964541055.1 uncultured Eubacteriales bacterium | reverse complement strand
GCCCATCAACGGCGGCTGGCTCAACGAGACCTCGGGCTACGGCCTGGCCTGGTGGGTGTCAACGCTGAACGGACAGACGATCATCGCCCACAGCGGCAGCGTCAACGGGTATACGGCCTTCCTCGCCGGGAACCTCGACAAGAAGACCGGGATCGCCATCCTGACCAACGGCAACAAGGCCCACCGCTGGCTTTATGCGCTGGCCCTCAAGGCCCTCGACGCGCTCTGATCCTCCGGTCTCTCAGTCTCTCGAAGGACCCCCGAAACCCATCGCGATCGTCAGCCCCGCGGCGACCTCATTCGTCCCGCCCGGGAAAAGGAGGGACAGGGTCAGACGGGCCGGTCCCATGAAATAGCCGATCTGGGCCTTGGGCATGAGCCAGCCGCGGCCGACGGCGGCCTCGATTGAATCCTCCGGCCATTCCGAGACCCTATAGACGGCTCCTCCGCCCAGGATGAAACGCCCCAGCCGGACGTTCGCGGTGAGGCCGGGGACGACCCGGACCTTCCGGGAGAACGATTCTCCGATCCACAGCACCACGTCGGGGTTGATCGTGAAGAAGCGCCCCAGCCTGAGCTCGAGCTCGGGCCCGATGGCGATCCACTTCGGGTAGGAGAACAGGTTGACGTAGCCGAGGTCGGCATAGACCTGGAGAGGCCTCCGGTCCGGCCCGCGCTGGGCCGCCAGGGGAAGGACGGCCGCGGCCAGGAGGATACTCATCGCGGCGATCGTCAGGACGAGGGGATGTCTTTTCATCTGCGCACGCTCCGTTTCTCCCGGACTCTTCGGGACATTATACCTCGAGACGCGGCGGGGCGTTGCGCGCCGGACGGGCTCAATAGACCCAGTGGATGCCGGCGCCGAGATATGTGGTGTTGGCCTTGCTCCGGATGACGGGGACCTCCGAGACCTTGTAGGTATACCGGTAACGCCGGCATTCGACGATGAGGCCGAACCTTTTGATTAGCGTGACCTTCAGGCCTCCGCCGTAGCTCGTGATGCCGCCGCCGCTCAAGGACCCTCCCGCCCCGGCGCAGACGAACGGCCTGACGATGGGGATGGGCGCGTTGAGGGCCACGTCGATCGAGAAGGGGATCGCCTCCCGCATGATGCAGTCGGCGCTCAACCCGACGGCCACGATCTTTGGCACCGCGAAATACCAGACGCTCTTGATGAGCCCGAATCGGTGATTGGCCGTGCTGCCGGCCGAGAGATTCGATTCCCAACGATGGGACTTCGGCTTGAAGACGTCGGTTTGCGCCGACGCCGCCGCTACGCCGGCGATGAGGATGCCGGCGGCCAGGATCCCGACGACCTTCGGCGAGCGCCGTCTCATGTCCGCCCCCTTCCGGCGGCCGGTCCCTCAGCGATGATAGAGGACCTTGCCGCCCACGATCGTATAGAGAACTTCGGTCCCGGGGATCTCGTCCTCGGGGCAGGTCAGGATATCGCGCGAAAGGACGGTGACGTCGGCCAGCTTTCCGGGCGTGAGCGATCCCTTGAGGCCTTCCTCGAAGCCGGCGGTGGCGCCGTTCAGGGTGTAGCCGCGGAGGGCCTCCTCGCGGCTCATCTTCTGGCCGGGGAAGAACGCTGAGCCGTCCTTGAGCTTGCGGGTGACGGCCGCATGAAAATTAGCCATCGGATCGATGGCCTCGACGGGGACGTCGGTGCCGAGCGGGATCGTCGAGCCGGCGTCCATGAGCTTGCGCCAGACGTAGGCGCCTTCCTCGGCGCGCTTCTCGCCCAGGCGCTTGAAGACCCAGGGCCCGTCCGAGGTGCAGTGGATGGCCTGCATGGACGGGATGACGCCGAGACCGTGGAACCGCGGGATATCGGACAGGGACAGGTGCTGGGCGTGCTCGATCCGCCAGCGCAGGTCGGTCTTGTCCGGATGGGCCTTGAAGGCCTCCTCGTAGATGTCGAGCGTCTCGCGGTTGCCGCGATCGCCGATGGCGTGGGTCGCGAGCTGCCAGCCGTTCTCGACGGCGAACTTGGCCGTGGCCCTCATCTCGTCGATCGACTCCGTGTTGAGGCCGGTCGACGAGGGCAGGTCCGCGTAGGGCTCGAGCAGCCAGGCGCTGTGGGCCCCGAGCGCGCCGTCGATGAGGCGCTTGATGGTCCGGACGGTCAGGTGGTCGTCGGCGGCGCCGATCATCCTGTAGGCGGCGCCGCGCTCGGCCAGGACCCGGCTCGACGCGCTGAGCATGACGTAGAGCCGGACCGGGAGGGCGCCCTCCTCGGCCATCTCCTTGTAGAGGTCGACCGTGCCGAACGAAGCGCCGGCGTCGTGGAAGGTCGTGACGCCGTGGACGAGGCAATCCCTGGCGGCCAGCTCGACCAACCGGCGGGCGCGGGCGGCGGCCTCCCCGGGGCCGAGCCGCCCCGGGTCGGACCGGACCAAGCCCATGGCGTTGTCGACGAAGGCGCCGATGGCCCGTCGCTTCGGGTCGCGGACGATCTGGCCGCCGTCGGGGTCCGGCGTCCGGTCCGTGATCCCGGAGATCTCCATGGCCTTGGCGTTGGCGAGCGAGGAATGGCCGCTGGCGTGGACGAGAAGGACCGGGTTCTGCGGCGAGACCTGGCTCAGGGCGTCGTGATACGGGAGCCCGGCGACGTTGGGCTCGGGCGCGCGGTCCCACTTGTCCTGGTGCCAGCCCCGGCCGAGGATCCACTCGCCCGGCCGGGCCGACTTGACGGCCTCGCCGACCATGGCCACGATGTCGTCCCAGGTGCGGGCCGTCGTCAGGTCGAGCTCGAGCTTCGACTCGCCGAGGCCGGTGAAGTGGCCGTGGCTCTCGATGAGCCCCGGGACGGCCAGGGCGCCGCCCAGGTCGACGATCTCCGTACCGCTCCCTGCGTAGCGGTTGAAGCCCTTGGCGTCGGACCCGAGAGCCACGATCCGGCCGCCGCGGGCGGCCAGCCACGTGGCGGAAGGGCGGTTGGCGTCGACGGTCACGATCTTGCCGTTGACGAGGATGAGGTCGGCCGGCGCGACGGTTTCCCGTTGGCGGCGGTTGACGACGAAGAGGACCGTCAAGACGGAGAAGAGCAGGAGCAGGAACCCGAAGCGGCGGTTTCGCGAAGCCATGAGAACGTCCCTCCCGTTCGGAGCGATCGCGGCGAGAGCGCATTATATAAAAAAGAGCGCGCCGGGAGAAGCCCGGCGCGCCCGAG
>CAZIQR010000253.1:0-3212 GCA_964541055.1 uncultured Eubacteriales bacterium | reverse complement strand
AAGCCCGAGGACGTCGAGAAGAAGAAGGCCGCGGTCGAAGCGGCCGTCGCCGAGGTCAAGGCTAACCCGGCGGCCTTCAAGGGCGCCTGGGTCCTCATCCCCGGCGAGAGCACAGGCTTCGCCCGCGACGGCCGCAAGGGCACGCCCGAATACTCCGACTCCCAGCTCATCCCCAAGCTGACCGCCGCGCTCGTCGAGGCCGGGGCCCGGGGGACGATCCAGTCGTCGAAGACCGATCCCTTCCGGATGCTCGACGGCTATGTCGCCTCCTGGGACAAGCTCCCCATCCTTCCCGACATCAAGCTGGCCGAGGGCCAATACCATGAGATCAAGGGGCTCGTCGAGAAGAGCGAGCCGGTCGAGCTCGAGTTCGACATCCGGAACGGGTTCAAGATGGGCCCGGTCAAGTATCACAGCGTCGTGGCCACTCTGCGAGGGACCGAGTTCCCCGACGAGTACATCGTCCTCGGCGGCCATTTCGACTGCTTCAGCGCGGCGACAGGAGCCGTCGACGACGGCTCGGGATTCGCCCCCATGTTCGAGGCCATCCGCCTCATCCAGGCCGCCGGCGGGAAGCCCAAGCGGTCGATCGTCGTCATCCTCTTCGCCGCCGAGGAGCAGGGGCTCGTCGGCTCGCAGGCCTGGCTCAAGAACCATCCCGGGATCGCCGACAAGATCGTCTTCATGATCAACCGCGACGGCAGCCCGAGCGCCATCACCGGGGCCAGCGTCCCGGAGGCATGGCTCGCGGACTTCAAGACGATCACCGCCCCGCTCGCCTCGCTCGGCCCGAAGTGGCCGTTCAAGCTCGAGCGCGGCGTGCCGCGGGCCCACGCCACGAGCCCGGGCGGGACCGACTCGTCCTCGTTCGAAATGGCCGGCGTGCCGACGCTGCGCTTCATGACCCAGACCGACTACAACTACAACCACGCCTGGCACACGCTCGACGACCTCTACAGCGAGCTCGTGCCCTATACGGCGCAGCAGCAGGAGTCGGCCCTGGTCACGGCCGTCGTGGCCTACGGCGCGGCCAACCTGGCCAAGCCCCTGCCGCGGCCGGGCGTCTACCTGGCCGACGGCATGTACGCCGACATCGCCATCGGCGCGGGCGACTCGCCCGTCCACGTCATGACCACCATCGACTTCGTCAACGCGCCCCTTCAGGCCGCGAACTTCATCCGCATCGTGGAGGGGAAGGGCGGAGACCGTGGACCCGGCTTCGGCCGCGGCCCCGGCGGGCCTCCCGGCGCCGGCCCCCGGCCCGAGATCCCGCCCATCGGCAAGGTCGACGTCCGGGACGGCGTCGTCGCCGGCCTCATCGTCTCCGAGACCCAGAAGTCGATGGCCGTCGCCAGGCTGCCCCTTTCGCCTAACGCCGCCGTCAAGAACGACGGGCCGGGCGTCCTCGATCTCACCGGGCCCAACGGCTTCGCCCTGACGCTCCGCAAGCGGGCCGGCCTCGACAAGACGGCCACCGCCCTCGGCTGGACGATCGCCGGGCTCGACCTCCTGAAGACGATCAAGACGGGCGATCCCATCCGGAGCATCCGCATCGTCCGTGTCGGCCAGGCCGCCCGGGATTTCAAGACGGACGACGAGGCCTTCAAGAAGCTGCTCGAAGCAGGCCGCTAGGAAAAGGAGGTCCCCATGAACAGGTCCCGTTCGCTCTGCGCCTTCGCTTTGGGTCTCCTGCTGGTCTCCCTCTCCGCTCAGTCCCAGGTCCGACCGGCCGACGCCCCGGACACGGCGACACTCAACCGCATCTGGCTCGAGGGCACCAACAACTCCAAGGTCATGGAGCACCTGAGCTGGATGACCGATGTCTTCGGCCCGCGGATCCCCGGATCGCCGGCCTACAACAAGGCCGCGGCCTGGGCCGTCCAGCGCTTCAAGGACCTGGGCCTGGCCAACGCTGCCATCGAGCCCTCGGGCGAGCTCGGTCTGGGCTGGTCGTGCGACTACGTCTCGGTCCACATGACGGCCCCGTCCTACATGCCGGTCGTGGCCTATCCGCGTCCGTGGACCGGCGGCACGAAGGGCAAGATCGCCGGAAGTCCCGTTCTGGCGGCGATCGCTTCCAAGGCCGATATGGAGAAGTATAAGGGCAAGCTCAAGGGGGCGATCGTGCTCCTCGCCGAGCCCCGGCCCGTCCACCCCAGCTTCAACCCTCCGGCCCACCGGATCGACGACAAGGACCTCCGCGAGGCCGAGGAGACGCCCATCCCGGTCAAGCCGGCCAAACCCTTCGAGTCCGAATCCGGCCCGGTGAAATGGGAAGAGCTCGAGGAGTTCTTCAAGGCCGAAGAGATCGGCTGCCTCGTCGAGCCGTCGACCGGCCGGGCCGATTTCGGCACGGTCCACGTCGACGCCTACGGCGGCAACGGCAAAGACTATGTCCTGCGCGGCCAGAGCCCGCGGATCATCGTCGAGGCCGAGCAATACAACCGTATCTGCCGCATCCTCGACCTCAAGGTCGCGGTGACCCTGGAGATCGAGGTCCGGACGACGATCTATGACCAGGACACGCAGGGCTACGACGTCACCGCCGAGATCCCGGGCACGGACAAGAAGGACGAGCTGGTCATGCTCGGCGGCCACCTCGATTCGTGGACCGGCGGCACCGGGGCCGTGGACGACGCGGCCGGCTGCGCCGTGGCCATGGAGGCTCTGCGCATCCTCAAGGCGCTCGGGGTCAAGCCGCGGCGGACGATCCGGGCCGCCTTCTGGACGGGCGAGGAAGAGGGCTTCTACGGCTCGCGGGGCTATGTCGCCCGACACTTCGGCGACACCGACAAGCAGAGCCTGGCCAAGATGAACTTCGACGACCTCGAGAAGAACTGGCGCAATCCCCTCGGCGATTCGACCAAGCTCCTGGCCAAGCCCGATTACGCCAAGATCTCGGGCTACTTCAACTACGACAACGGCTCGGGCCGCATCCGCGGCGTCTATCTCCAGGAGAACTTCCAGGTCCGGCCCATCTTCGAGGCCTGGATGAAGCCCCTCAAGGACCTCGGCGTCACGGCCATTGCCCTCCAGAACACCGAGGGCACCGACCACCTGCCGTTCGACTATATCGGCATCCCCGGCTTCCAGTTCATCCAGGACCCGCTCGACTACTTCCCCTATCTCCACCACACGAACCAAGACGTCTACGACCACGCCGTGCCGGAAGACCTCATCCAGTCGGCGATCGTCATGGCCTATTTCGTCTA
>CAZIQR010000252.1:0-3218 GCA_964541055.1 uncultured Eubacteriales bacterium | reverse complement strand
AGCCGCGGTTCCCTGCGGCGAGGTCGAAGCCCCGGAGGATGGCCGGCGGCCGGCCGGGCGCCTCGCCCGGCTTGGGGGACGGCCTGCGGCCGCGGCGGGGGAGGGCGCTGCTACGGGAACGAACCGTCCGCCCGGGGCGGCGGGCTCGAGGAGGAAGAACGACCCCCCGGACGCGTCGGGGGAATAGCCGTCGAGGGCGGCGACACGGCGGCAGATCTCGCCGAGGATCGCGGCGCGGTCGGGGCGGGCGAAGTCCGGATGGCCCAGCCGGGCGGCCAGTCCGGCGAGGACGGTTCCGTCCGGGCGGGCGGCGCCGGGGGCTCGGACGGCCGGCGCGTAGGTCCGGACCCGGCCTTCGGTATTCACCCACGTCCCCCCCGTTTCCGCAAAGGCCGCGGCCGGCAGGACGACGTCGGCCCGCTCCGCGTTCCGGCCCCAATGCGTGTCTTGACAGACGAGGAACGGCGGCCTCGACCGGCCGAGATCGGGCACCGGACCGGCCAGGTAGAGCGCCTCGAAGTCGCCGGCCTGAAGCCCTGACCATACCGCCGCGAGCCCCAGCCTCTCCGCCGGCGGGCCCAGCGCCAATCCGAGGGCGTTGATGCCGGACTCGTTCGCGCTCCGCGAAAGCGGAAGGAGCCGAGCCCCGGTGAGCAGGGCGATGTTCCAAAGCCATTCCAAGGTTTCTGTGCCGTCCGGCCCGGCGACGGCGGCGGCATCGAACAGGATGACGGCGGTCTCCGCCGAGGCCAGGGCCCGGGCCGCCTCCGCAAAGGGCCGCTCGATCCGGCCGGAGGCGGTCTTGCGGGCGGCGGCCGCCCGGGCGAAGGCCTCGAAGCCTTCGACCTCGGAGGCCCCGCCGGACTTGGCCACGAGCAGATGGGCCGCCAACCGGGCCGCCGCGGCCGGCGGGGAGCTTCCAAGGCCGAGCGCTACGGCGGCCCGGACGACGGGGCTTTCGGCGGCGGCCCCCGCCGTGATGAACGCCGCCCCGCCGCGGACGGCCTTGACGACCTTCAGCCAGGCGATCGGGTGGTCCTCGATGAGGTCGATGTCCCAGGCCAGAACGGCGCCCGCGCTCTCGATCCCGTCCAGCCGGCGGGCGGCGGGGAGGGCGAAGCCGTGCTTCATCGCGAAGCCCAGGAGCGCCCCTTCGACCGTCCCGGCCGGCTCGCACGTCATCGCCCCGGCCTTGAGGACGTCGCGGCCGAAGAGATGGAAGAGATAGGCGTCCTCGAGCGGGACCTGCGAGGGCACCACGAGCGCGGTGCGGTCGGCCGCCGCGCGGCGAAGGCCGGCCGCGGCCCGGTCGAGAGCCTCTTCAATGGGAACGGCCTCGAGCCGCCCGTTCTTCAAGACATGGGCCTCGACGATCCGGCCGGGCGAGGCGACGGCGCCGCGGACGAGGAACCGGCCCTTGACGCAGGCCTGGCCGAGGTTGGGCTCGGCGTGGAGCGGCCTGGCCTCGAGGATCCCTTTCTGATGGAGGCCCAGCGCGAGAACGCAGCCCTGGCCGCAGAACGGGCAGACGATCGCCGCTTCGCGCTCGGCCCGGACCTGAGGCCGGACCGCCCGTTCGACCAGGGCGCCGGTCGGGCAGACATCGACGCAGGCGCCGCAGAAACGGCAGCCCGCTTCGAGGAGCGACAGGCCGGGCGCCGGGCCGACCTCGGTCCGGCCGGCGCGGTGCAGGAACGACAGCACGGCCGCGCCTCGGACCTCCGTGCAGACGCGGACGCAGCGGCCGCAGAGGATGCATAAGTTGTAGTCGCGGTCGAAGAACGGGTCCTCCCTGTGGACGTCCAGGTTCCGATAGACGGCCGGGACGGAGACCTTGTCCACGCCGACGTCGGCCGCGACCTTCTGGAGCTCGCAGCGGCCGTTCTCGGGACAGAGGACGCAGCCCGTGACCTCGCCGGTCTTCCGGATCGTGGCCTTGAGGTCGCTGCAAATCTCTTTCTCCGGGCAGACGAGGCAGGCATAGGGGTGCTGGGCGAGGATGAGCTCGAGGATCCTCTTCCGGAGCGCGACGATCTCGGGCGTCCGGGTCCGGACGACCAGGCCGTCGGCGGCCGGGGTGGCGCAGGCCGGGACGAAATCCGGCCGCCCTTCGATCTCGACGAGGCAGATCCGGCAGCCGGCGAACGGCTCCAGGCCAGGGTGGTCGCAGAGCGACGGGACGGCGATCCCGGCGCCGCGGGCCGCCTCGAGGATGGTCGACCCGGCCGGGCAGAGGACCTCGCGGCCGTCGATCCGCAGTCTCATCGCGCCTCTCCCGCCGCGGGGCTGGTCTTGCGAACGGCCCCGATCCGGGCCGGGCAGGCGCTGAGGCAAAGGCCGCACTTGATGCAGGCGTCCTCGTCGATGACGTGGACCTTCTTGATCTCCCCGGCGATCGCCCCCACGGGGCAGGCCTTCCTGCAGAGCAGGCAGCCGACGCACTTGGCCGGGTCGATGGCGAAGCGGATGAGCGCCTTGCAGACCAGGGCCGGGCAGCGCTTGGCGAAGACGTGCGCTTCGTACTCATCGCGGAAGTAGCGGAGCGTCGTCAGGACGGGGTTCGGGGCCGTCTGGCCGAGGCCGCAGAGGGAGCCGCGCTTGACGGTCGCCGCCAGCTCTTCGAGCCTGGCCAGGTCCTCGGCCGTGCCGTCGCCGGCCGTGATCTTGGCCAGGACCCGGGCCATCTCGCCCGTCCCCGCCCGGCATGGCGCGCACTTGCCGCACGACTCCTCCTCGGCGAAACGGAGGAAGTAGAGGGCGATGTCGACCATGCACGTGTCCTCGTCCATGACGATCATCCCGCCCGAGCCCATCATGCCGCCGGCCGACTTGAGCGATTCGTAATCGACAGGGAGGTCGAGGAGGGAGGCCGGGATGCAGCCGCCCGACGGCCCGCCGATCTGGATGGCCTTGAAGGCCCGGCCGTTCGGGATGCCGCCGCCGATGCGGAAGACGATCTCGCGGAGCGGCAGGCCCATCGGCACTTCGACCAGGCCGGTGTTGGCGATCTTGCCGACGAGCGAAAAGACCTTGGTGCCCTTGCTTGTCCCGGTGCCGAGGGCGGAGAACCAGGCCGAGCCGCGGCGGATGATGGCCGGGACGTTGGCCCAGGTCTCGACGTTGTTGATGACCGTCGGACGGCCCCACAGCCCCTTTTCCGAAGGGTAGGGGGGCCGCGGCCGGGGGTAGGCGCGGCGGCCCTCGATGGAGGCCATGAG
>CAZIQR010000251.1:0-3240 GCA_964541055.1 uncultured Eubacteriales bacterium | reverse complement strand
GCTTGCATTTCTTCCCGCCCTGGGCTACAAAAAGGGGACTCTTTCGCGGAAAGGAGGACCCATGTTGAGAGCCTTCCTGACCGGCCTGTGCCTGATGGGGCTGGCCGTCGTGGCCGCCGGATCCCCGGCCGGGCCCGAGACCGAGCCCGAGCGGGCGGCCCGCATGAAATGGTGGACCGAGGCCCGCTTCGGGATGTTCATCCACTGGGGCCTCTACGCGCTGCCGGCCCGCCATGAATGGGTCAAGAGCAACGAGCGCCTGAGCGATGAGGCCTACGCCCGCTATTTCAAGCATTTCGACCCGGACCTCTACAACCCCCGCGAATGGGCCCGGGCGGCCAAGATGGCCGGCATGAAGTACTTCGTCGTGACGACGAAACACCACGACGGGTTCTGCCTCTGGGATTCGAAGCTCACCGATTACAAGGCGCCCCGGACGCCTTACGGGAAGGACCTCATCCGCCCTCTCGTCGAGGCCATGCGGGCCGAAGGCCTGCGGGTCGGCTTCTATCACTCTCTCCTCGACTGGCACCATCCCGAATATCCGGTCGACGAGAACCACCCGATGCGCGACGACAAGGCCTTCGTCATGAAGGCGCGGTCGCGGGACATCGCCAAATACGACGAGTACCTCTTCGGCCAGCTGAAGGAGCTCCTGACGGAATACGGGCGCATCGACACCCTGTTCCTCGACTTCTCCTTTCCCGGGCCCAACGGCAAGGGCCGGAAGGACTGGCAATCGGAGCGGCTCCTGAAGATGATCCGCGAGCTCCAGCCCGGCATCATCATCAACGACCGGCTCGACCTGCTCGACGTTCCCGGCGGCTGGGACTACCGGACGCCCGAGCAGTTCATGCCCCGGGAATGGGTCGCGTTCGAGGGCCGGCCCGTGCCCTGGGAAACGTGCCAGACCTTTTCCGGGTCCTGGGGCTACTACCGCGACGAGGAGACCTGGAAGTCCGTGCCCCAGCTCCTCGGCCTGCTCATCGAGACGGTCAGCAAGGGCGGCAACCTCCTCCTCAACGTCGGGCCGACGGCGCGCGGCACGTTCGACGACCGGGCCCTGGAGCGCCTCCAAGGCATGGGCGCCTGGATGGACAAGAACGGCCGATCGATCTACGGCTGCACCCAGGCCCCGGCGGAGTTCCCGAAGCCTGACAATTGCCTTCTGACATACAACTCCGAGACCAGGCGCCTCTATGTTCACGTCCTCGAGTGGCCGCTCGGCGTCCTGGCCCTGGACGGCTTTGCCGGCCGCGTCGAATACGCCCAACTCCTCAACGACGGCTCGGAAATCCCGTTCACGGAGAAGGGCGGCCAGACCGGCTTCATGCCCGGTCCCCGCGGGACGAGCGGCGCGAACACGCTCGTTCTCCGGCTGCCGGTGCGCAAGCCGCCGGTCGAGATCCCGGTCATCGAGCTGTTCCTGAAGTGAACCGGATGGAACGGCAACGGAGTGGAGCCCTTCTTCGGGGCACCGCGGCCCATCTGGCCTTGACCCTGGCACTTCTGGCGCCGGCCGCCGTCGCCGCCGAGAAGAACTATTATTTTCCTCAGATCCGGATCGACCTCGCCGTCGAGCGCGACGGATCGTTCCTCGTCGACGAGTTCCGGACATTCGAGTTCAGGGGCTCGTTCAGCTACGCATATCTCGACATCCCGCTTTCGGTCCAGGGCCGGGCCGTCCGCATCTCGGACCTCGCCGTCTCCGACGAGCAGAGCCAGCCCCTCCGGACGGAGATCTCGGAGAAAGAGGGCCGGCTTTCGGCGCGGTGGTACTACTCGGCCCGCAACGAGCGCCGGACCTTCCACATCCACTACCGGGTCGCCGGCGGCATCACCAGCTATCGCGACGTCAGCGAGCTTTATTGGAAGGTCGTCGGCGACGGCTGGGACAGGCCAGCCCGTGACGTCGAGGCGACGGTCCGGCTGCCCGACGCCGCGCCTTCGAGGTCCGAACTGTACGTCTGGGGCCACGGCCCGCTCTCGGGCCGTTCCGAGATCGTTGACGAACGGACGGCCCGCTTCATCTCGCCCGGCCTGGCGTCCCATCAGGCCTTCGAGGTCCGGCTCCTCTGGCCGGCGGGCATGGTCTCGGGCGTTCCCGGGGACCGCCCGGCTCTCGCGACGATCAAGGCCGAGGAAGAAGGCTATGTCCGTGATACCATCGCCCGGGCCGAGAGGGAGCAGGCCCGGCGGGCGGCCGGCCGGCGTTCGCTTCTGAAGCTTCTCTCGGTCTGGGGCGTGTGGCAGGTCGCGGGGCCCCTCCTTTGGCTCTTCTTTTTTATCCGGGTCTGGTCTGCGGTCGGCAAGGACTACCGCTTCGAGGGCCTGCCCGATTACGTCCGCGAGCTTCCGGCCGAGCGGCCGCCGGCGATCGTCCAATCCCTGATGCGCGAGGGGCGGACGGTGACCCCGGCGGCCTTCACCGCGACCATCTTCGACCTGGCCCGCCGCCGTCTCCTCGAGATCGAGGACCGGACCGTGACCAAGAAGCGGCTCTTCGGCAGCAAGGAGGCCGTGGAGACGACGATCACCCTGAAGAAGGATCCCGCCGCCGTTCCGGAGCTGCGTCCCTTCGAGCGCGACGTCCTCGCCTTTCTCTATGAGGAGCAGGCCGGCTGGATGACCCCCGGCTCGTCCACCACCGTCGGCGAGCTCCAGGATTATCTCAAGAAGAATCCCCAGAAGTTCCAGGCCTGGTATCGGAAGTGGACGAAGTCCGTCAAGGACGAGTGCCGGCCGCTCGGCTTCCTCGAGCCGGAGAGCGTCCGGGCCCGCAACCGCTTCTACCTCTTCTCGATCCCGCCGGCCGTTCTGACCTTGAGCCCGGTCCTGTTCATCCTGAGCCTGGCCCTCATCCCGACGCTCAAGCGGCGGACCATGGATTGGGCCCGCGAGAACGAGGCCTGGAAGGGCCTCGACCGGTTCCTCGACGACTTTTCGGACTTCAAGGAGATCCCGGCCGAAGCGTACAAGCTCTGGGAGCAATACCTCGTCTTCGGCATCCTTTTCGGCAACGCCAAGAAGATCCTGAAGATGCTGCCCGTCATCCTCAAAGACGAGCGGGCGGCCGCCCCGGTCTGGTATGCGGGCTTCGGCCAGCCCGGCTTCCTGACATCGGGCGGGCTCGACCACGTGATCGCCAGCATCGACCATGCCGCCATGGCCATCGGCCAGGCCAGCACTTCGGCCGCCCAATATTCCTCGGGAGGCGGGGGCGGCTTCAGCGGGGGCGGT
>CAZIQR010000250.1:0-3349 GCA_964541055.1 uncultured Eubacteriales bacterium | reverse complement strand
CATGGCGAACAGGGCAATCTTCCTCATCGTCCTCTCCAAGCGAAATGGGGGACATGCTTGAAATCGGGAACTTGCGTGAAATCGGGACATGTAACGATTCTCCTGAATCGGTACGTGTCCCGGGATTTCACGCCCGTGTCCCCGATTTCCTATCGGGTCAAAACTCGTACGTCAAGTTTACCCCAAAGAACGTCCTCTTGTCATCTTCGGCCGCCAGGTTGGAGTCCCGGGTCCACCAGCTGGCGACAAAACCGAGGGCTACGGTCTTCTTTATCCGGAAGTACACGCCGCCCGAATGGATCGTGGAATCGTCGAGCCGTTTTTCGTCCGGCCCGCCGCCCCCGACTACGGGATAGCGGTTCCTGCCCTTCGAGAAATCGTAATCGAAGCGCAGGAATCTCACCGGGTAAAGGGACGCTCCGACTCCCGGCCGGCTCTCGATGAAGTAGGGATTCCCGTACCAAAGCGAGAAGCGCACGTCCCTGACGTAGGATCCGCGTAGGACAAACGGCTTGGCCAGCCGCACCGAGAGCTGCGAATCGCCTACGAGTCCCTTGTAGTCCGGTCCGTTCACGGCCCGGACGTCGTATTGCTTGTAGCCGAGGCGGAGGCGCCCCCGCACTCTCCGGCCCAACCGCGAGAATTCGATCCCGGCGTAGGCCGCCCCGCTCCGGGCGTCGCCGACGGCCGCCTGGCTCGCGAACTCGAAATCGTACTGCCCGTACTCGAAGTCCAGGAAAAAGCGCCTCTGCGTCGAGGCCTGGTAGAAAAGCGAAAGGTTGGCGTAGCTCTCCCGACGGTTCAATCTCTCCTGGACATCGAATCCGCCCTCGTATACGACGCTCTCATAGTCGTACTTGACCGTCCGTCCGCCCAGGGAGAAGGAAGTCCGATGGGCCAGGTTGACCAGCATGGAACCGCCGTAGGCCGTCTCTTTCCGTCTCGGCCGGATGTCGATCTCCGTGTTCCAGCGCTCCCGCGCGTCGGAGTATTTCCCTTCGGCGCTGAGGAAGACGTTCTTGAGGCTCAGCTGGGCCGCGCCGTTGAAATAATAGTTCCAGGTCCGCTCTCTCTCCGTCTTCGAGTACCAGACGTACTGAGGAGAGCCGTAGGCCGAGAGCACGAACTTCCTGTGGATCGGGATGTAGACCGTCGCGGCGGGCCCTGCCGTAACCGTATAGTCCTTGACGGGATCGGTCGGCGTATAAAAGACGTTCGAATCGACGCCGGCGTTCGAGATGACGAGCCGCGGCTGGATGTGGAAGGGGCCGAAACGCCAGGGCGCTTGGTCGATCTGCTGCCGCAGCTCCAGGCCCTTCCAGGTCTCGGCACGGGACACGGAAGGGTTTAAAGACAGGCCGAGAAACAGGCCCGCCAGGAGGAATCCGCTCCCCGTTCTCACTCGCGTTGCCGCCCCGATCGACAAGTCAGTTGATCTCCGCCCGAGTGAAGCCGATCCCCATTTCCCGGAAACATCGGACGACCGCATCCTCGTCCCCCGCAGCGGCCGCGTCGATGAGGACGCTCGTATCCGACATGATCTTGCCGTTGAGCCGCTCCACGGGCGGGGCGATGAAGATCTTCTCGAATTTCGTCGACCGCGTCCGCTCCTCGTCGATCAGGATCTCTTCGTAGAGCTTCTCTCCGGGCCTCGCGCCGATGAACTTGACCTCGATATCGTCTTCCTGATACCCCGACAGCCTGATCAAGGCCTTGACCATGTCGACGATCCTTATCGGCTGCCCCATGTCCAGAACGAAGATCTCTCCCCTGTCGCCCAGCGTCCCCGACTGGATAATGAGATGCACGGCCTCGGCGATGGACATGAAGAACCGCCGCATCTCGGGGTGGGTCACCGTCACCGGGCCGCCCCGCTCGATCTGTTTGCGGAAAAGGGGCACGACGCTGCCCCGGCTGCCCAGGACATTGCCGAACCGGACACATGAGAACTTCGTGCCGTTCCGCTTGGCGCAGTTCTGGACGATGATCTCGCCGAGCTTCTTGGTCGCCCCCATGACGCTCGTCGGGTTGACGGCCTTGTCGGTCGAGATGAAGATCACCCGCTCGACGCCGGACGCGGCTGCCGTCTCGACCACGTTGATCGTCCCCAGTACGTTGTTCAGGATCGCCTCAGAGACGTTGAGCTCCATCAGCGGCACGTGTTTATGGGCCGCGGCGTGGAAGACGATCTCGGGACGGTACTTGGCGAAGATGAGCTTGAGCCGCTCGCCGTTCTTGATGTTGGCGATGACGGGATGGATCGTGACCCCTGCCTCGGCGCGGTCCTTGAGGTCGTTGTCGATCTCGAAGATGCTGTTCTCGTCCTTGTCGAGCAGGACGATCTCGGCCGGCTTCATCGTCGCCAGCTGGCGGCACAGCTCCGAGCCGATGGACCCCCCGGCGCCGGTGACCAGGAAGCGCTTGCCCCGATAGCACCGCGAAACTTCAGGCAGGTGCTTATCCAAATGAAAGACGCTCCGGCCGAGGAGGTCGTCGATATTGATCTCGCGAACCTTGGTGATCTTGACCCTGTCATCGAACATCTCGAAGAGGCCGGGGACGATCCTGACCTTGAGCCCGGCGGAATGGCAGATATCAACGATCCTGCGGATGTCCTTGGACGAAGCGTTGGCGATGGTGATGATGGCTTCATCGATCGTTTGATCTCGGACAATTCTACAGATATCGGAAGTTCCGCCGAGCACATGCACTCCCTGAATGTCCTTGCCGATCAGCCTTGTATCGTCGTCCACAAAGCCGACGACATGCTTGCCGAGGTCGGTCCTCTGCTGGAGTACCTTGACAACGGTATTGCCGGAGACACCGGCCCCGATAAGGAGGACGGATTTCGATTTGGACCTGTTCCTAGCGGCCAGATCATCGCGGCCTTGGGCCTCGTTGGCGAGCCTTCTGATCATTCGCACACCCGAGCTCCCCAGGAGGACCATCAAGAACTCGATAGCTATGACACTTGCGGGGACACGAACGAAGGAAATCTCACCGGGAGCGAATAACCTTAGGGCCAAGAGGATCAAGGTCAAGGGTGCGACCGCTTTGAAGAAAACGACGGCATCATGAATGGAAACATATCGCCAGACGATCTTATAGACCGAAAAGACCCAGAAAAGCAGAACCCTCGCCGCGATCATAGAGGGAGCCAGCCAGAGCATTTGCTCCAGACTGCGATCCGCAGGCGGCCCCTCGAATCTAACGAAATAGGCGGCGACCCAGGAGAATCCGAAGATCAAAAGGTCGACAAGGATCTGGTTCGCTCTTCTAATCAGCAGATTCCGATAAACAGTCATGGCGCTTTCCCCCAAAAATGCCTAATTGTTCCCATCAACCGAAA
>CAZIQR010000249.1:0-3361 GCA_964541055.1 uncultured Eubacteriales bacterium | reverse complement strand
CGCGCCTCCCCTCATAAGTCCTTGACAGACAAGGGGGGTTCGGGTAACATACCTGCTCAATAGGTGTTGAACCCATCATGAAGAGAACGTTTCAGCCGAACAACCGAAGACGCAAGAAAACGCACGGTTTCCGAGTCCGCATGAAGACCAAGGGCGGCCAGGAAGTCATCAAGAGCAGAAGGCGCAAGGGACGGAAGCGCGTTTCTCTCGGATGAATGAGCGCCTGACGCCTCTCGAGAGAATACGCAGAAAAAGCGATTTCGCGAAACTCTATCGGGAAGGCAGCCGCTTCAGGGGAAGCTATTTCACCCTGGTCTTTCAGAGCAATGGTCTGGACCATTCGCGCCTGGCGGTCGTCGCCAGCCGGAAAGTCGGGCCGGCGACGGTCCGGAACCGGGTCAAGCGCAGGTTTCGAGAGCTTTATCGGAGGAACAAGGCGCTCTTGAAAGAGCCCCTCGACCTCGTCGTCATTACCCGGCCTGAGTCGGGGGCCGCCCCCTGGCCGGCGCTGCGGGATGCGTATATCTCTTCGGTGACAACGATCTTGCGCAAACGGATATCATCGTGAAAGCCCTCGCGCTGGCCCTGATCCGGCTGTACCAACTGACGCTATCCCCTCTCCTGGGGAGGGGCTGCCGCTACTACCCCACATGCTCGGCCTATACTTACGAAGCCATCTCAAAATACGGTTTCCTCAAAGGCTCCTATCTTGGGGCGCGCAGGCTTCTCCGGTGCCATCCTTTCCATGCGGGCGGGGTCGATCCCGTCCCCTGAGAGTGAGCGAGAATGGAAAAACGACTCATCGTGGCCATCGTCCTGTCGTTCCTGGTCCTGATGGGCTATCAATATTTCTTCGTCAAGCCGAACAAGCCTCCGGTGAATACTCCGGCGCAGACGGCTCAGGCCCCATCGACCCCTGTCCCGGGCACGGCCGGAGCGGTCCAAGAAGCGCCCAAGGCGGCCGCTCAGGAAGCCAAGCCCGCCCCGGGTCAGGCCCAGGCTGTCCTGCCGCAAGACACGAAGGCGGTGGCCGGCCAGGCCGAAAGCGAGATCGTCGTCGATACGCCCCTGTACCGGGCCGTTTGGTCGAACAAGGGCGGGGTGCTCAAAAGCTGGAAGCTCAAGAAATATCAGAACAGCGCCAAGCAGGATTTCGAAATGGTCCCCGCTTCGGCGGCCGAGATCGGACGCTTCCCGTTTTCCATCGGCCTCGACGACAGCGCCCTGGCCGCCCAGATCAACGCGGCCCTCTTCGAGCCTTCCGCGCCGAGCCTCGATCTCGCCGACGGGGCGAGAGGGGAGATCCGCTTCGTCTATTCCGACGGGGCCTCCGTTCGGGTCGAGAAGATCCTCGGCTTCACCGGCGGGAGCTATTCCCTGAAGACCGACCTCAAGGTCTGGAAGAACGGCCAGCCCGTGACGGCCTCCGTGCTCTGGGGGCCGGGCATCGGCAACCTGACCCCCGAAGAAGCCAAGCAGAGCTTCAGCGCCACGCGCGGCTCGGCCATATACACCGGCGGCAAGGTCCTGCGCATGAACGAGCGGAAGTTCAAGGCCGGTGAGAACACGTACAATTTCGTCGACTGGGCCGCCTACGAGGAGAATTACTTCACGGCCCTTTTCCTGCTGCCACAGGGGAACGGAAGGGCGGCCTTCCTCCGCGAGAGCGGCGAGACCGCCAACGGCCAGGTCCAAACCTTCTTCGTCTACGCCACGGAGCCGAGCGAGGCCTTTATCGGGCCCAAGAGCATCGACGACCTCAAGGCCTTCGGCCACGGGGCCCAGAAGGTCATCAACTTCGGCACGTTCGGCGTCATCGCCGAGTTCACGCTCGTCGTCACCAAGTTCTTCCACAAGCTTGTCCCGAACTGGGGCTTGGCCATCATCCTCCTGACGATCCTCATCAAGATCCTGTTCTTCCCATTGACCTACAGCTCGACGAAGTCGATGGTCAAGATGGCCGACCTTCAGCCGAAGATGAAGGCCCTGCGGGCCAAATACAAAAAGGCCAAGACCGACATCGAGCAGCGCCGGCAGATGAACGAAGAGATGATGAAGCTCTACAAGGAGCACGGCGTCAATCCCGCCGGCGGCTGCCTGCCGCTGCTCATCCAGCTGCCGGTCTTCTGGGGCGTCTTCCGCATGCTCGTCGCCGCCGTGGAGTTCCGGCACGCGCCCTTCGCCCTGTGGATCACCGACCTCTCGGTGAAGGACCCGTACTACATCACACCGGTCCTGATGGGCATCACCCAGTACATCTCCCAGAAGATGACGCCGACCTCGGCCGACCCCTCGCAGGCCAAGATGATGCTCGTCATGCCGTTCGTAATGACCATATTTTTCATCAACTTCCAGAGCGGACTGGTGCTCTACTGGCTGACGACCAACGTCCTCCAGATCGGCCAGCAGGCCCTCATGAACAAGATGATGCACCGGCAGCCCGCGACCGCCAAAGCGAGATGACCATGGATAACGATAACACGATCAAGAACGGGAACGGACGGCCCGCAGAAGAGACCGGCGAACCGGCCGCGGCCGCGCCGAACGGGCCGGCCAACGGCCAGCCGGTCGACGAGCGGCCGGAGTACAGCGGCCGCAATCTCGAAGAAGCCATCAGCCTGGCCGAGCTCCGGCTCAAGCTGCCGCGCGAGAAGTTCGATTACGAGATCGTCACGGAGAAGACGAGGCTCTTCGGGCTGAAGGGCAAGGAGATCGTCATCCGGGCCTGGCCCAAGGACGAAGCCGCCGAGAACGCGGCGGAGCGGTTCCTGGCCCAGCTCGCCGAGGTCTTCCCGCTCGAGCTGAACTATCAGGTCAAGCGGCGCGGCGACATCATCTTCGTCATCTTCGAGGGGCCCGACAAGGCGATGCTCCTCCGCAACGATGGCTCGCTCCTGCTCGCCCTGCAGCACGTGCTGAACAAGATCTCGCCGGTCAAGGTCCAGGTCGATTGCGAGTTCTTCCGCAAGCGCAAAGAGAAGAAGCTCAAGGACTACGCCCAACGCGTCGCGCGCCAGGTCTCCGATTCCGGCCGCGAAGAGATCCTCGACCTGATGAACCCCTACGAGCGGCGCATCATCCACATCGTCGCCAATGAAACGCCCGGGGTCACGAGCGAGAGCATCGGCGAAGGGTTTCTCAAGAAGGTCAAGATCTTCAAGGTCCCGCGCTAGAGCCGCCATCCGCTGCCCGTCTCAACCCGGCCGGCCGCCGCAGGGCCTCGGACATCATCTCCGTTCGTCTGCCGGCGGGGAGCGGAGTCTTCGAAGCGGACCTGCAGAATCGGGCTGAGCACTCGAAGCCCGGTTCTGCGAGATATCTTGGGCAAGTATCTTTATTAAGATATCTCCCAGATTCGCCG
>CAZIQR010000248.1:0-3370 GCA_964541055.1 uncultured Eubacteriales bacterium | reverse complement strand
GCGTTGCCGCTGTACATCGAGGCCAGGGTGCAGCGCAGGTCCGGGGCCGCCTTCTCGCCCGCGGCGGTGATCTCTTTCTGGGCCTTCTCGAAGGCGTCGTATCTCTGGCGCGGCGTCATCTTCGGCTTGAAGTAGGCGTTGACCTTGGCCGTCACGTCCTCGTAGCCGAGGAGCACGCCGACGGTATAGCCCTGGGCCGGGATCTCCTCCCCGCGGCTCATGGCCAGGAAGCCGTCCGTGATATAGTCTTTCTCTTTGCTCGAGGCGCGCTGGACAGCGCCGTAGGCGACGTGGTGGTTGGTGAGGACGAGGCCCTCGGGGCTGACGAACTCGCCCGTGCCCCCTCCGAGGTTGACGACGGCGCTCATCAGGCCGGTGCCGTCGGTCTTATAAAGGTCGCCCGGGTCCATCTTGAGCCCGAGCTCCTTGAGGTTCAGGGCCTTCATCTGGTGCGGCATCCACATGCCGTCATCGGCCCCGGCGGCGAGGACGAGCGAAAGTACGAAGGCGAGGACGATCCAACGGGTCTTGCGGCGCATGCGCGGCCTCCTAGCGAAAGTGCGAAGTCCCATTTTTCCTCACGCCCGGCGGAAAGTCAACCGTTCCGGTGCCCCCGCCGCGTTGGAACGACCCGCCGCTTCTGCTATGATAAAGCCTCTCGAAGTCTCAGCCCGGAAGGACCTCTCATGATCGACCTGCTGTGGCATGCCCTCGACGCCGCGGAGGCGCTGCAAACCCTGGGGAGCGACGGCCGGAAAGGCCTCAACGAGGCCGAGGTCGCCCGCCGGCTCGCCCAGCACGGGCCGAACGAGCTCAAGAAAGAGGACAGGGCTTCGCCCTGGTCGATCTTTCTCGGCCAATTCAAGAACATCCTGATCATCATCCTCCTCGTGGCCACGGTCCTCTCGGCCGCGGTCGGCGAGATCTTCGACGCCATCCTCATCTTCGTCATCGTCATCTTCTGCGCCCTGCTCGGCTTCGTCCAGGAATACCGGGCGGAAAAGGCCCTGGAGGCCCTGAAGAAGATGCTGGCGCCGACCGTGCGCCTCATCCGAAGCGGCCGGGAGCAGGACATCCCGTCCAAGGAGATCGTCCCCGGCGACATCCTCCTCCTCGAGGCGGGCTTCAAGGTCCCGGCCGACGCCCGGCTCATCGAGAACGCTTCGCTCAAGTGCGACGAGTCGGCCCTGACGGGAGAATCGCTGCCGGTCTCCAAGGACATTGCCCGGCTCGGTCCGGAGGTCCGCGTCGCCGACCGGACGAACATGATCTTCACGGGGACGGTCATCGCCTACGGGCGGGGCAAGGCCGTGGTGACGGCGACGGGATCCGCCACCGAGTTCGGCAAGATCGCCGAGGAGGTCTCGGCCATCAAGGTCGAGCCGACGCCGCTCGAGAAGCGCACGGCCGAGATCGGCAAATGGCTGGGCATCGTCTCCCTCGCGGTCTGCGTCCTCATCACGGTCGTCAGCATCATCCGCGAGTCCGCCGTCGGCGTCGTCGACCTGCCCTTCGTCATCACCATGGTCATGTTCGCCGTGTCGCTGGCCGTGGCCGCCGTACCCGAAGCCCTGGCGGCCATCGTCACCGGGGCCCTGGCCATCGGCATGCACCAAATGGCCAAGGCCAATGCCCTCATCCGGAAGATGCCGGCCGTGGAGACCCTGGGCTGCACGACGGTCATCTGCTCGGACAAGACAGGCACTCTGACCAAGGGCGAGATGACGGTCCGCCGGGTCCGCGTCCCGGGCCGGACGCTCGAGGTGACGGGCGTCGGCTACGCCCCTGTCGGCGAGTTCAAGGGGCTCGTCAACGCGGACCGGGCCGACGGGTCCGGCCTGGAGCTTCTGCTCAAAGCGGGGCTGTTCTGCAACGACGCCTCGCTTGAGGAGAAGGAGGGCCGCTGGCTGGTCAAGGGCGACCCGACCGAGGGGGCCTTGGTCGTCGCCGCGGCCAAGTTCGGCCTCAACCCGAGCGAGCTCCGCCTGGAGAACGAGCGCATCGAGGAGATCCCGTTCAGCTCCGAGCGGAAGAGGATGACGACCCTCCACCGCATGAGCGACGGACGCCTCCTGGCGTTCCTCAAGGGAGCGCCGGAGCTGGTCGCGGCCGCCTGCGACCGGGTCCACGACGGCGCCGCCATCCGGCCGCTCACGGATGAGGACCGGCGGAGGATCACCGAAGCCAACGGCGAGATGGCCGGCGACGCCCTCCGTGTCCTCGGCTTCGCCTGCCGCGAGATCAAGGAGGGCACCGACGTCCTCGAAGAGACGATCGAGAAGCACATGACCTACCTCGGGCTCATGGGCATGATCGACCCGCCGCGCGACGAGGTCAAGGCGTCCATCCAGACCTGCCGCGACGTCCAGATCAAGCCGGTCATGATCACCGGCGACCACAAGCTCACCGCCGTGGCCGTGGCCCGCGAGATCGGCATCTTCCGCGAGGGCGACCTGGCTCTCACCGGCGAGGACCTCGACGCCATGAGCGACGGGGACCTTGAGGCCGTCGTCGACCGCGTCACCGTCTACGCCCGCGTCTCCCCGACCGACAAGATCAAGATCGTCCGGGCCTGGAAGAAGCGCGGCGACGTCGTGGCCATGACGGGCGACGGCGTCAACGACGCCCCGGCCCTGAAGCAGGCCGATATCGGCGTGGCCATGGGCATCAGCGGGACCGACGTCGCGAAAGAAGCGGCCGACATGGTCCTCAACGACGACAACTTTGCGACGATCGTCAAGGCCATCGAGCGCGGCCGCTGGATCTACGACAACATCAAGAAGTATCTGACCTATCTGCTGCGCTGCAACATCACCGAGGTCATCGTCATCGGCGGCGCCGTCCTGGCCCTGGGGCCGGAGTACCTGCCGCTCCTGCCGGCGGCCATCCTCTATATCAATCTCGTGACCGACGGCCTGCCGGCCCTGGCCCTGGGCGTCGCTCCGGCCGACCCGGACGTCATGCAACGGCCGCCCCGTGACCCGAAGGAAAAGGTCTTCACCAAGGACATCCTGATCTTCCTGGCCATCGCCGTGCTGCTGTGGAGCCCGTTCCTGCTTTTCATCTTCATCCACGATCTGCGGAACATCGTCCACGCCCGGACGGAGCTCTTCTATCTCTTCCTCTTCGTCGAGCTGGTGATCGCCCTGAACTCGCGGTCGCTCAAATACAGCTTCTTCAAGCTGCCGCCCCACAAATGGCTGAACATCGCCGTTCTTTCGCAAGTCGTGCTGACGGTCGGCCTGCTGATGGTCCCGTCCCTGCGCGCCGGCTTCGGCATCCTGCCGCCGCGGCTTCAGGACTTCGAGATCATGTTCGGCTTCGGCGCCTTCGTCTTCCTCTCGATGGAAGGGATCAAGGCCTACCTGCG
>CAZIQR010000247.1:0-3477 GCA_964541055.1 uncultured Eubacteriales bacterium | reverse complement strand
AGCCGGCCGATGAGGGCCGTCGGCGGCAGGCCGTCGCCGAGCGGCCAGAGAAGGCTGAGCCCGGCGATGACGACGGTGGCGTGGAAGCCGATCGAGTCCAGGAACCAGATCAGCGGGATGCCGATGATGGCCGCCGCGCCGTAGGTCAGAACACCCTCGGAGAAGGGGATGATGACCGGCAGGAGGGTAAAGAGCAGCACCAGCGGCGTCGAGATGACGGCGAACGAGATCAGGCCGCGGACACCCGTCGCCGTCATGATCTGCTGGAGCATGCCGACGACGGCCGTCGTCGCGAGCAGCGGCAGCAGCCTTTTCACGGTGCTGCGGGCCAAGGCGAGGACGGCGATCCGCTTCGGACTGACGAGGACGGCGGCCACGGCCGCGAGGGCGAACTCTAGCGCCAGGCCGAAGATGGGCGTCGCGAAGGGCCAGATCCGGTAGGCCGCGACGAGGCCGAAGAAGACCAGAAAAGGGATGAGGACGCGCCACCAGGTCATGCCCGGGGAGGGCGGCAGGTCGGTTTCACCGGCCGCCGAGGACGCGGGGTCCTTCCTCAGGCCCAGGACGAGGACGGTGAACGCCCCCAGGATAAGAACCGGGATCCCCAGGGTGAACTCGAAGCCGACGTAGGGGATGGCCGTGCCGGCACAGAGGATCATGGCCCAGATGTTGACCGGCGGAGCCGCCGCGCTCAGGCCGGCCACGATGAACAGGATGGCCGCCACCCGCTTCGGCGGGATGCCGAGGCGTCCCAGAGCCATGGCGACGGGCGCGCCGACGACGAGGAGCGAGACGCTGCCGGCTCCGGTCAACGCGCCGGGGATGAGGACGATGATCATCAGGGCTAAGAGGGCCGGGACCCGCTTCCGGCCGAAGGCCCTCATGGTGGCCCGGACGGCATAGATGACGCCGCCCGACTCGTTGACGATGGCCATGAAGAACGTGGCCGTGAAGAAGACGAGCATGACGTCGAGGTAGGTCGTCGAACCCTCGACGAGGTGACGGCCCAGATCGCCGAGAGCCGGCGTCTTGACGAAGGCGCCGGCCAGGCCGCCGGCGACCGCCGCCGCGAAGATGCCCACCTCGACCGAGAGCTTGGCCGCTTTGGCCGCAGCGTAGGCGGCGACCATGACCGCCAAAATCACCAGGATCTGGATCGTCATGTTCGGAAGCCGCATCTTACAGGAAGTGGCGAGCCCCGGTCAACCCGTTCCTGCAACCGGACGCCCTGAAGGGACGTTGTAGACAGACAGGGCAGGAATTGCTAGGATAGCATGTGGAAAGGGGTCGAAAGGAGTTTCGACCTATGTGCGCATCACAACCTCCCGCCCGGGAGGGCATTTCCCATCCCTCCCCACTTCCGCTAGAATGGCCCCATGTCCCGCAAAGGAGGCGCCGCATGCGGACGTCCGCAGCCGTGAAATTTACCGCCGCCCTGACCCTGGCCGTCGTGCTGGCCGGAGCCGGCGTTCCCGGACTCCAGGCCCAATGGTACGGCCGGAACAAGGTCCAATATCAGAAATTCAATTTCCGGATCATGAAGACCCGCCATTTCGACGTCTACTTCTATCTTCAGGACGAGCAGACGGTCAAGATGGCCGGGGAGATGGCCGAACGCTGGTACGCCCGGCTGTCCCGGATGTTCAACCATGAGCTCAAGGGCCGCCAACCCCTGGTGCTCTACGCCAGCAGCCCCGAGTTCCAGCAGACGACCGTCATCCCCGAGATCATGGGCGAGGGGACGGGCGGCGTCACGGAATCCTTCAAGCGGCGCATCGTCCTGCCCTACGGCGCGTCGCTCGCCGAGACCGACCACGTCATCGGCCACGAGCTCGTCCACGCCTTCCAATACGACATCATGGCCCAGGGCCACTCCGACCAGGCCCGGGGCAACGACGCCAACCTGCGCATCCCTCTCTGGTTCATCGAGGGCATGTCCGAGTACCTGTCGATCGGGCCGGTCGACCCGAACACCTCGATGTGGATGCGCGACGCCGTCCGGCGCAAGGACCTGCCGCAGCTCAAGAAGCTCGATAACTCCTACAAGTATTTCCCCTACCGCTGGGGCCAGGCCGTCTGGGCCTACATCTGCGGCCGCTGGGGCGACGAGGTCATCGGCAAGATGATGAAGAGCGTCGGCCGGGCGGGAGACTATGAGGTCATCCTCGAGACGGTCCTCGGCATCAAGCTGAAACAGCTCTCGGCCGATTGGCACAAGTCCCTCCAGGACGCCTATGCGCCGCTCTTGGCGAAGACCGAGCTCGCCGAGAAGATCGCCAAGCCCCTCTTCAAAGGGACGCGGAGCAATCCTTATAATATCGCCCCTTCGGTCAGCCCGGACGGCAAGAGCCTCGTCCTCCTCTCGAGCCGGGACCTCTTCTCGGTCGACCTCTTCCTGGCCGACACCGACACGGGGCGCATCCGCCGGAAGATCATCTCGACGGCCGTCGATCCCCATTTCGAGAGCATCCAGTTCATCAAGTCGGCGGGGGCCTGGGACGTCAAGGGCGAGAAGTTCGTCTTCGGCGGCGTGGCCAAGGGCCGGCCGGTCCTGACCATCGTCAACATGAAGTCGGACAAGATCGAGCGGGAGATCCCCTTCGGCGAGCTGGCCGAGGTCCTCAGCCCGGCCTGGTCGCCCGACGGGCGCTACATCACCTTCACCGGCCTGGCCGGCGGCATCTCGGACATCTTCATCTACGACCTCCGCGACAACATCCTCAAGCAGATGACCCGCGATCCCTACGGGGACCTTCAGCCGGTCTGGTCGCCCGACGGCAGGACCATCGCCTTCGTCACGGAGAGGTTCTCGACGAACCTCGAGTGGGTCGACGTCGGGAACTACGAGCTGGCCCTGCTCGACGTCGAGTCGGGGCGCGTCCGGAAGCTCCTGGCCTTCCCCAACGGCAAGAACATCAACCCGCAGTGGACCGCGGATTCGTCCGCCCTATATTTCCTGTCCGACCAAAGCGGCAAGACCGATCTCTACCGGATCGACGTCCAATCGGCCCGGATCACCCAGGTCACGAACATCTACGCCGGCATCGCCGGCATCACCGATCTGAGCCCGGCCATCTCGGTCGCCACGGAGACGGGCCGCGTCGTCTTTTCGGGGCACCATGACAGTTACTACACGATCTATTCGATCGACGATCCGGCCGTCCTTCAGGGCCAGACCTACCTGGCCCAGTTCGACCGCAACCCGGCCATCCTGCCGCCCCGCACGGAGCCGGAAGGCTCTCTGCTCGGGCTTCTCAAGAACCCGCTCTTCGGGCTGCCCAAGGACACGAACTTCGCCGTGACCGACTACAAGCCCAAGCTCGGCCTGGACTACGTCACGCCGCCGACCGTCGCCGTCGGCGTCGACCGCTACGGCACTTACGGGGCCGGCGGCATCGCCGCGTATTGGAGCGACATGCTGGGCTACCACACGGTCGTCACCTCGGCCTTCACCGGCTCGCGGCTCATCGACACGTC
>CAZIQR010000246.1:0-3501 GCA_964541055.1 uncultured Eubacteriales bacterium | reverse complement strand
CATCACCTGGATCCTCTACATCGGCATCCGCGAGAGCGCCAAGATCAACAACATCATCGTCGGCGTCAAGGTGGCGGTCATCGTGCTGTTCGTCGTCCTGGGCGTCACCCACATCAACCTGGCCAACATGAGGCCGCTCATGCCCTTCGGCTGGAAGGGGGTCATGGCCGGCGCGGCCATCATCTTCTTCGCCTACATCGGCTTCGACGCCGTCTCGACCGCGGCCGAGGAGACCAAGAACCCGAAAAAGGACGTGCCCCTCGGTCTGATGCTCTGCCTGGGGGTCGTCATCGTCCTCTATGTCACCGTGGCCTTCACCCTGACCGGCATCGTGCCCTTCAAGCAGATCGACGTCGGCAACGCCCTGCCGGCGGCCCTGGCCCGGATCGGCATCCAGTGGGGCGGGGCCCTGGTCGCGACGGGGGCCATCATCGGCATGATCTCGACCCTGCTGGTCACGCTCTACGGCCAGATCCGCATCTTCATGGTCATGGCCCGCGACGGCCTGCTGCCCGCGACCTTCTCCAAGGTCCACCCCAAACACCGGACGCCGCATATCTGCACCTGGATTACCGGGATCGCCACGGCGGTCATCGCCGGCCTGTTCCCGCTGCCGATGATCATCGACCTCTGCAACATCGGCACGCTCTTCGCCTTCGTCCTCGTCTCGATCGGCGTCATTCTGCTGCGGAAGACCCAGCCCAACGTCGAGCGGAAGTTCAAGACGCCGGGCATGCCGTTCACCCCGCTGATCACCGTGGTTTTCTGCTTCTACCTCATGTACAGCCTGCCGAAGGTCACCTGGATCCGCTTCGGGGTCTGGCTCGCGGCCGGACTGGCCATCTATTTCATGTACAGCGTCCGGCACAGCAAGCTGCAGCAGGCGGGCGAGGCCCAGAAGTAGGGTCCCCGATTGACATCGGGACCGCGCTTCTGATAATGTAGCGCCGCTTTCTCCGAGTCGGAGGAGCTAAAGCCTTATCCGGCCAAGCCCTCCGACCGTTAGGGATAGGCGGGAAACGGCCTGTCCTTCCATGACGAAAAGGAGACTCACGTGGCATTGCCTCTGCGCGTTCCCCCGAAGCCCGCACCCGTTCTGATCCCGCTCCTGATCCTGTGTCTCGGACTGTCCCCTCTGCTCGCCCAGACGGCGAAGGAGGACGAGAAGGCCAAGGAACAAGAAAGGCCCATCCGCATCACCGAGGAGATCCAGGTCACCGGCAAGGCCCCCAAGGACGTGCCGCTGGCCACGGTCTCGACCGTCGTCGCCACCGAGATCGCCACCATCAAGCCCCGCGACCTGTCGGATATCGTCAGGTATGTCCCCGGCTCCATGGTCACCTTCGGCGACAAGGACACCTACACGGTCAAGCTCCGCGGCATCGGCGCCAACCGGATCGCCCTGCTCGTCGACGGCGTCCCGGTCTACGAGCCCTATTTCGCCACCTTCGATCTCAAGACGGTCTCGGCCGGCGGCATCGACAGCGTCCAGGTGACCAAGGGCCCGTCCTCCGTCCTCTACGGGCCCAACACCCTCGGGGGCCTGATCAACGTCATCACCAAGAGGCCCCAGGCCCGGCCCTATCTCTCGCTCGCCGGGAGCTACGGCGACACGGACACGCGCGGCCTCGGCGGCGACGGGTCCTACGCCTGGAAGCACTTCTCGCTCGCCGCGAGCGCCCTCTATCAGGCCTCGGCCGGCTTCAGCTATCCGAGCGCGGCCCCGGAGGGGGCCTCCGCGCTGAGGGCTAATAGCGACTTCAAGCGCCTCAACCTCAGCGGCAAGCTCTACTACACGCCCTCGAGCAAGACCGAGATCATGGTCAGCGGTGGCACCTACCAGTCCGAGTACGGCATGCCCCCGGCCCTGTCCGTCCAAAGGGCCCGCTACTGGCGCTTCCCGAAGTGGGACCGCTCGACGCTCAGCGCCGGCGGCTTCACCTCGCTCGGCGGCGACGCCGTTCTTCGCTTCCGGACGTTCTACGTCAACTACATCAACACCCTCGACTGGTTCAACGATCCGGCCATGACCGTTCTCAGCTCGTCGAGCACTTACGACAACGACTCCTACGGCGGCTTCGCCCTGGCCGAGGTCCCCGCCGGCAACCGCAATATCGTCAAGGGGAGCCTGCTCTACCAGAGGGACATCGCCCGCATCCAGGACAATACCGGCTTACCTTGGACGAAATACAGCCAGGGCACGATGTCGGGCGGGATCGAGGACGAGTTCGTTCTCGCGTCGCAGTGGCGGGTCATCGGCGGCCTGAGCCTCGACTCTATCGACAAGTACCGAGGGGGCAAGAACAACACCTCGCTCAATCCCCTCATCGGCCTCAAGTTCACCCCGAACGAGAACCTCGACTTTCATGTCTCCTTCGCCCGCAAGTCGCGCTTCCCGTCCATGCGCTCGCTGTATTCGACGAGCTCGGGGAACCCGGACCTCCTGGCCGAATCCGGGACGAGCTTCGAGTTCGCCGCGACCTGGAACGGCCCGGTCTTCGTGACGGGCACGGTTTTCTTCAACCGGTTCAGGAATTTCATCGACACCGTGACCCTGGAAAGCGGCATCCGACAGTACCGGAACGTCGGCCAGGCCCACATCGACGGCTTCGAGGTCCAGGCCCAGAAGCGGCTGTCCTGGCTGGACGCCACCGTCAACGACACCTACCTCGATCCGCGGAACGACACCGACGAACGGCCGCTCGACGCCCAGCCCAAGAACAACCTCAATTTCGAGATCGGGTTCCTGCCGGCCAAGGGCCTGCGGGCCGGTTTCTTCGGCCTGTTCGGATCGAAGTCCTGGTGGTGGAACACTCGGACGACTCCCGCGTCCCTGCTGACGATGCCCTCCTTCTTCAATCTGGATGCCATCGTCAGCTACGATTTCGCCGGCCGTTATCAGCTGTTCGCGAGACTCGGCAATATCTTCAATCACTATTTCTATACCGAGCCCGGCTTCCCCTGGCGGGGCCGCTACTTCGAGCTCGGCTTCAGGGTCGACGTCCTCAAGCCTTAAAGTCCGAGGTCGGCGGCGATCCCCTGCATGGCCGTGATGGCGATCTGGAGGAACTCGTCGAGCTCGAGACCGAGGTGCCGCGATTCCTCGATCTCCTCGCGGCGGGCGCCGCGGGCGAAGCTCTTTTCCTTGTAGCGCCTCTTGAGGAACTCGAGGTCGACCGCGGCCAGCTTCTTCGTCGGGTGCATGAGCGTCGCGGAGATGATCAGGCCGGTCAGCGGATCGACGGCAAAGATGGCCCAGTCCATGGGCGATTCGCAGGGGACCTTCGCGGCGTGGGCCTGGACGGCGTGGATGATGGCTTCGTCGACGCCCTTTTCGCGGAGGATCTTGACCGTTTCCGTGGTGTGGAGCTCCGGGCTCTTGTCCGTCACCTCGTAATCGAGGTCGTGGAGGATGCCGGCCAGGCCCCAAGGCTCGGGGTCGTGGCCGAGACGGACGGCCAGGGCCCGCATGCAGGCCTCGACCGACAGGCAGTGCTTGAT
>CAZIQR010000245.1:1587-3534 GCA_964541055.1 uncultured Eubacteriales bacterium | reverse complement strand
GTCGTTCTGCGTCCTTCTCAACACCTGGATCGGGCTTGTCATCGGGATCGCCCTCTATGTCGGAGCCCGGATGTATGCGCCAAAGGAAGAAGAAGAACTGGCGAAGCGGTTCGGGCCGGCCTGGAACGCTTACACTCGCAACGTCAAGATTCCGTGGCTCTAAGCCAGGGTCGCGGCGTATCGCCCTCCCGAACGAGCCGGAGATCCCCGGCGCCGCCCCGGTTGGGGCCATCTTCGACGGCCCTACGGGCGCTCACCGTCTTTCCTCCGGAGGCCGCAGAGCCCGGAAATTCCGGTAGAGCAGGGCGTCATAGACGAGCTTCAGTCCGCCCGAAAGGAAGAACGGCAGGCTGAAGAGGGCCGGCGAAGCCAGGAAGATCCCGGTCAACGAGGGGGAGATGGCCGCGCCGACCGAGCGGGCGATGCTCGTCACTCCGGAAGCCGCCGACCTCTCGTCGGGCGCGACGACGGCCATCGTGTAGGACTGCCGCGTCGGGACGTCCATCTGCGAAATACTGAAGCGGAGCAGGAGCATGACCACGGCCAACGGCAGGGTCGGCATCAGGGGGACGAGGATCAACAGGATGTTCGAGGGGACGTGGGTGAAGACCATGGTGTTGATCAGGCCGAACCGCCGCGCCAGGCGGGCCGCGGTGAGGGCCGAGATCCCCGCCAGCACGTTCGCCCCGAAGAAGATCGAGCCGATGAGTCCCGCGTCGATGCCGAACTTGAGGTGGAACCAGTAGGCGATCATGGACTGGACGACGAGCCCGCCGGCGAAGGCGTCCAGTGAGAACAGGGCGGCGAGCTTGATCACGAAAGGCCGCGAACGATGCAATCCCAGCGAGCGCGGGGCGGCCCCGGCCGCCAGCGGGGCGGCGCCGACCTCGATCTCGCGAGTGAGTGACAGGAACAGGACCGCCAGGATCAGGCCGCCGAGAGCGTAACCCGCGAGGATCGTGCGGTAGGCCTCGAGGGCGGAGGCTCCCTTGGCCTGGAGCAGTTGGGCCAGCCAGCCGCCCGAGAGGGCTCCGCTGGCCGTCGCGAACGATCCGGCCAGGTTGTACCAGGCAAAGACGTGGGTCCGCCTCTCGCCTGGCAGGAGCTGGCTCAGCGCGGCCTGTTCGACGGAGAGGAACGGCCCGATCTCGTTGCCGCTCGGGCTGATGACGCCGATGATGGCCGCGGCCATGAGCAGGGCCACCTCCCGCGTCAGGATGAAGACGACGCCCGCCCCGAGCATCAGCAGGGCCCCGGCGATGAGCGTCCGTTTGCGGCCGAACCGGTCCGCGGTCGTCGTCAGCCAGAGCGTGATCCCCGCGTCGCCGGCGAGGGTCAGGGTGAAGAGGAGCCCGATCTGCTGTTCGCGAAGCCCGACCTGGGCCAGGTAGAGGGCCAGGACGACGGAAAGGAACCCGTAGCAGAACAGGCGGATGATCCGGGTCGCGAAGAGGACGGCGACATCGTAACCGCGGGTTCTCCCGTTCATTTCAGCTTCGGGTCCTGGCCGGGCCCGCCCGTCGCGGCGAACTTCAGGAGGCGCGACTCGACCGCCGGGAGCGGCGGGAATTTGGCGTGCGGCTCCATCTGGTACCAGTAGGCCACGGAATAGAGGTTATCCGAGCGCAGGTTGGCGTGGCCGTCCTCGATCGTGGCCTTGATCGAGGTGTGGAAACGCACCGGCGCTTCGAGATGGAAGCGGTAGTGCGAGAACCTCGAGCCGGGCTCCCAGCCGTGGAACTCCGTCAGCCCGACGAGCGGGAAGGCGTAGAGCGTGGAGAATCCCCAGGCCCCGTTGAAATAGTCCTCGCCCCCCGTGCCGTGGATGCGCGGCTCGGCCTCGCCGTCGATCCAGAACATCTCGTCGCCCTCGTTCCAGCCGCCCCACTGGTTCTGGAACACGGACAGGGTCACGCCGACGAAATGGCCCTCGCCGCGGGCCTCGAG
>CAZIQR010000245.1:0-1487 GCA_964541055.1 uncultured Eubacteriales bacterium | reverse complement strand
CCGGTCGTAGCTCGAGGTGCGCCGCGATTCATAATCCCCGAGCTTCGTCAGCCGGTCGACGGAGAACTGGGCCGAGAGCCCTTGGGCCAGGGCCGCGATCAAGATCAGGACCGTCCGCGCTTTGGCCATCGCCGCCTCCTGCGGCGAATGGTAAGCCGGGCTCGCCTCAAAATCAATGGATTGATATTGAGGGGCAACTTAGGTAACACTTGGGCCCAAGGAGGAGGACCATGGCCAGACCTGTCACCCTGTTCACCGGGCAATGGGCGGACATCCCCCTGGAGACCTTGGCCGAAAAGGCCGCACAATGGGGCTATGACGGCCTCGAGCTCCTCTGCCTCGGCGACCACCTGGACGCCGACCGGGCCGCCGTCGACAAGGACTACTGCCGGAGGCAGCTCGAGGTCCTCGAGCGGCATCATCTCAAGCTCTTCGCCATCAACAACGCCATCGCCGGCCAACTTGTCTGCGACCCCGACACGGACGCCCGGAGCGACAAGTTCGCGCCGGCGCGCTGCGCGGGAAACGCCGAAAAGAAAAGGGCCTGGGCCGTGGAGGCGATGAAGAACACGGCCCGCGCCGCCAGGAACCTCGGCGTCAAGACCGTCATCGGCTTCACCGGGTCCTCGATCTGGCACCTCTTCTACAGCTTCCCGCCCGTGACGCCGGAGATGATCGAAGGCGGCTTCCGCCATTTCGCCGAGATGTGGGGCCCCATCCTCGACGTCTTCGACGAGTGCGGCGTCCGCTTCGCCCTCGAGGTCCATCCGACCGAGATCGCCTACGACATCGTCACCGCCCGGCGGGCCCTGGACGCCCTGGGCGGGCGGCGGACCTTCGGCTTCAATTTCGACCCGAGCCATCTCCACTGGCAGATGGTCGACCCCGTCCTGTTCATCAGGGAGTTCGCCGACCGCATCTATCACGTCCACATGAAGGACGCGGCCCTGCAGCTGAACGGCCGCAGCAGCATCCTCGCCTCCCATCTCGATTTCGGCCATCCCGACCGCAGCTGGGACTTCCGCTCGCTCGGCCGAGGCGGGATCAAGTTCGAGGAGATCGTCCGGGCCCTCAATCATATCGGCTACGACGGCCCCCTCTCGGTCGAATGGGAGGACAGCGGCATGGAACGGCAGAAGGGCGCCAGGGAAGCGCTCGAGTTCGTCCGCCGCATCGACATCGCCCCGGCCCGGGCCGCCTTTGATTCCGTCTTCGAGAAGAAACAATGACCGCCCTCGTCGCCCTCTCGTGCGTCTTCGGGCTCGGCCTATGCTTCGCCCTCTTCGGGTCGATCGGCGTCAAGCTGATGCCCCGGCTGGGCATCGACCGCGCCAAGTTCGGGACCCTCATATCGGCCTTCATGGGGACGTGCCTCGCCGTCTCGCTCGTCGTCGGGGTGGTCACGGACAAGGTCGGCTACGGTCCCGTCGCCGTCTTCGGCTTCGCCGCCGCCGCCCTGGCCGTCTTCCTCCTGGCCCGGACCCGGG
>CAZIQR010000244.1:0-3556 GCA_964541055.1 uncultured Eubacteriales bacterium | reverse complement strand
GCTCGTTGACCGAGTCGCCGATCTCCTGGAAGTAGGAGCCGAAGTCCTGGGCCTTCCGCAGCTTGGAGCCGGCCCGCTCGAACAGGCGCTCGAACTGGGCCTTGAGCGAGACCAGGACGTCCTTGAGGCCGAAGTACTTGCGGACCGGGCTGTAGAGATCCAGGAAGTCCCGGCCGATGTAGATCTTGTCCTCGTAGTGCGAGAGGAGCTCCTTTGGATCGTGGGTGTAGAACTTGATCTCGAAGCGGCGGCCCTCCGAGTCCCGCTCGCGCAGGCGGGCCAGGACCAGGCCGCTGTTCTGCTCGATGAAGTAGCTGCTGATGTCGACGAGGACGGAGTATTCGGCCAAGTTCTGGACGATGGCCTCCTTGAGGTAGTCCAGGAGCGTCTCGTTGCGGGTGATAAACTCGGTGATGCCCTCGTCCTGCGTCGGGTTGAGGACCGAATAGCTGGGGGACAGAAGGTACAGGACGGGGCCGCGGCCGAGCTCGAGGTGCAGGTTCTTGAGAACGCTCTGGTAGAGGTCGTCGAGGAGGACCGGCTTGAGCGGCGGGAGCCCGGCTGGGTCCAGCTTGGAGAGCTCTTCGACTTCGTTCATGGCGTTGACCTCGCTCGGGGCCGAGTGTAGCACCCGGCCCGAAGAAAAGTCAACGCGCGGGAGGGCCGCCCCTGCGGAACGTCCAGGCGTCCGAGGCATACTTCTCGGCCTGGAGGCGGCGGACGGCTTCCCGGTCCGCGGGGGGAAGCGAGAAGCGCTCGAACTCGACCCCGAACAGGTCGGCGAATCCCTGGACCAGGGGGCCGACGGCGGCCTCGAACTCGACGGGCCGGCCGAGGGCTTCCGAGACCGACGTCATGCCCAGGCTCTCGGCCGTCTCGCCGGGGCGGGAGACGGCGGCCAGGAGGGCCTCGTCCTTGTCGAGCGGGATCGAGCCGTGCTGGAGGAACAGGGCCCCGGTCCGCTTCTGGGCGCTGCCGACGATCTTCCGGCCCTCGATCTCGATCTCGTCGCGCGCCGGGAAGGCGAAGCAGGGCATAGTGCCGCGGGCATAGGCCGGAGGCGAGGTCTCGGCCAGGCGGGCCGTGATGCCCATGAGGGCCAGGCCCTTGAGGAGGGCCCGGGAGATGAGCCGGTAGGATTCGCGCAGGGTGTCGGTGAAGATCGCCGTGTCGGCCGAAGCGATGGAGTAGGTCACCTCCCGGTCGTGGAGGACGAGCTTGCCTCCGGTCATGCGCCGGACGATGTCGATGCCGCGGTCCCGGCAGAACTCGGCGTCGACGACGCGGGAGGCGTCCTGGGAATAGCCGAGGGAGGCCGTTGGCCGCTCCCAGCGGTAGAACCGGAGGAACGTCCGCGGGGACGACGCGGCGAGGGTGTAGAGATGCTCGTCGAGGGCCATGTTCCAGGACCCCGGGAGCGGTTCGGGCTCGACGATCAGCTGCCAGTGTGTCATGGGCGGAAAAAAATGGAGCGGGCAATGGGACTCGAACCCACAACACCCGGCTTGGGAAGCCGGTACTCTACCATTGAGCTATGCCCGCTCAACAGGGTCAGATTCTAGCAGATTGGCCGGACAAGTCAACGCGGCCGGGGGATGACCGCGTTGACAGGCCGGAGAGGCGACCCTATAATTCGGAAGGAGCGCCAGAGAACGGAGGATGCCATGGCTGACGATCTCGCCGGACGGTCCCGGAATCCCGAAAGGCCGCTGGGCCCTGGAGTGACGCGCCTCGGTTCGACCGCGGTCCTGAACGGGGACATCGAGGCCCATGAGGACATGCTCGTCGAGGGCCGCGTCAACGGCAAGATCACGATTCCCTCCGGTACGCTGACCGTCGCCAAGGGGGCCAAGGTCGAGGCCGAGATCCGGGTCAAGGCCCTCGTCCTCAACGGCGAGCTCAAGGGCACCGTCCGGGCCGGGGAACGGACGCTCATCTCCGAGACGGCCGAGATGACCGGCGACGTCATCACGCCGAAGATCAACATCGCCAACGGGGCCAAGTTCTCCGGCAGCATCCGGATGAAAGAATAATTGTCGCGAAGATCAAACCCGTTCGTTCTCAGCTCTGACTTCGTCCCCAAGGGCGACCAGGTCCGGGCCATCGAGCGCCTGACCGAAGGCCTGCTCGCCGGCGAGCGCCACCAGGTCCTCAAGGGCGTCACCGGCTCGGGCAAGACCTTCACCATGGCCAACATCATCGCCCGGGTCAACCGCCCGGTCCTGGTCATCTCTCACAACAAGACCCTGGCGGCCCAGCTCTACCAGGAATTCCGCCGCTTCTTCCCGCGCAACGCCGTCGAGTATTTCGTCAGCTACTACGATTATTACCAGCCCGAAGCCTTCATCCCCTCCACGAACACCTACATCGCCAAGGAGGCGACGATCAACGACGAGATCGACCGCCTCCGCCTCTGCGCCACGAATTCCCTCTTCGCCCGCCGCGACGTCATCATCGTCGCCTCGGTCTCGTGCATCTACGGCATCGGCGCCCCCGAGACCTATTACTCGATGAGCTTCTCGCTCGAGGTCGGGGCCGAGCAGAGCCGCAAGGCCCTCCTCGAGAAGCTCGTCTCGACCCAATACCAGCGCGAGGAGGCCGACTTCAAGCGCGGCACGTTCCGTGTCCGCGGCGACATCGTCGAGGTCTTCCCGAGCTACGAGGACGCGGCCATCCGCATCGAGCTCGAGGACGGCCGCATCAAGGCCCTCTCGGCCGTCGACCCGCTTCTCGGCAAGGTCCGCGAAACGCTCGACACGGTCATGATCCACCCCCGGACCTTCTTCTCGACCCCGATCGAGACCCTCCGCGCCGCCGTGGCCGGGATCGAGGCCGAGCTCAAGGAGCAGCTCGCTTTCTTCCAGGCCCGCGGCAAGGCCGTCGAGGCCGCCCGCATCGAGGAGCGCACCCTCTACGACATCGAGATGCTGCGCGAGTTCGGCTACGCGCCGGGGATCGAGAACTACTCCCGCCACCTGACCGGCCGCGCCGCCGGCGAGCCTCCTTTCACCCTGCTCGATTATTTCCCCGACGACTTTCTGACCATCATCGACGAGTCGCACGTCACCGTCCCCCAGATCGGCGGCATGTACTCCGGCGACCGCTCGCGCAAGCTGACCCTGGTCGAGCACGGCTTCCGCCTCCCCTCGGCCCTCGACAACCGCCCCCTCAACTTCGACGAGTTCGAGACGCGCCACGGCCAGACGCTCTATGTCTCCGCCACGCCGGGCCTCTTCGAGGCCAAGCAGTCGGCCGGGCACGTCATCGAACAGGTCATCCGCCCGACCGGCCTGACCGACCCCGAGATCGAGATCCGGCCCATCCGCGGCCAGGTCGACGACCTCATGGGCGAGATCAAGGCCCGGGCCGCCCGCCGCGAGCGGGTCCTGGTCACGACCCTGACGAAGAAGATGGCCGAGGACCTGGCCCGCCACTACCACGAGCTCGGCCTGCGCGTCAGCTATCTCCACTCCGAGATCGAGACGCTCGACCGCGTCAACGTCCTCCGCGACCTGCGCAAGGGCAAGTTCGACGCCCTCATCGGCATCAACCTCCT
>CAZIQR010000243.1:0-3605 GCA_964541055.1 uncultured Eubacteriales bacterium | reverse complement strand
ACAAGCAGGGCGCGACGGTCATCATCGGCAGCCACGACCGCGAGCTCATCCGCCATTTCGGCGACAACATCCTCTTCCTCCAGAAGGGCAAGATCGTCGGGAAGGAAGCGCACGCGTGATCGAGAAGCTGAAGTTCTTCCTGGGCGCCACGGCCAACAACCTGTGGCAGTTCCGGACGCGCAACCTCTTCTCGGTGACGATCATCTGCCTGTCCTTCCTCACCGTCGGCATCTTCCTCATGCTCACCAACAACCTGAGGGCCACGGCCCGTACGCTCGCGACCAACATGAACATCGCTTTCTACCTCGATCCGAAGCTGCCCCCCGAGACCGTCGAGGCGATCCGCCAGGAGATCAGCCGGCCGGCCTTCGTCGAGAGCGTCACGCTTGTGAGCCCCGATGAGGCGCGGGAGCGCTTCCGGATGAGCTTCCCGGAGCTCGCCGACATCGCCGCCGGCCTCAAAGGCAATCCCTTCCCGCCGGCCTTCGAGCTGCGGGTGGCGGCCCGGGCCTCGGCCTCCAAAGAGGTCGTCGCCTTCGTCGAGGGCATGAAGAAGCGGCCCGGCGTCACGGACGTCCTCTTCAACCAGGATTGGGTCGAGAAGATGCAGGGCTTCAGCCGGCTGGCCGGGGCGATCGGCGCCTTCCTCGGCGGCATCCTGATCCTGACCTCGTTCTTCATCATCTCCAATGTCGTCAAGCTCAACGTCTTCGCCCGGAAGAACGAGATCGAGATCCTGAGGTTCGTCGGCGGCACGAACCTCTTCATCCGCATCCCCTTCTGGCTCGAGGGCATCGCCTTGGGCCTTCTCGGCAGCCTCCTCGCGCTGGCCCTCCTCTTCGTCGTCATCCAGGTCTTTCCCCTCTACCTCGGGGCGAGCCTGGGCGCCCTGCAGGAGCTCCTCCGCTTCCGCTACCCCAGCCTGCCCCAGGCGCTCCTCCTGCTCGGCGGCGGGGCGGCCACCGGCTGGATCGGCAGCGCCACTTCGGTCTCCAAGTTCCTGAAGGTTTGACCGCGTCTTTCTTTTATCCTAGAATCAGGCCGATGATATCGCTCGGCCAATGGCTGCGGGAGGAGCGCGAGGCGCGCAGCATCTCCCTCGAGGAGATCGCGGCCGCGACCAAGATCGTCCCGCGCTATCTCGAGGCGCTCGAAGACGACCGCCTGGACCTCATGCCCGGGGGTTTCTTCGTCCGGGGGATCATCCGCTCCTACGCCAAGGCCGTCGGGCTCGACCCGGAAGCGGTCCTGGCCCGCTTCAAGGACGCGGGCTCGCTCGCTCCGCCGGAACGCGGACGGACGTTATTCGCGCGGCCGGCCGCGCCGACGCCGACCCTGCCTCACGCCGAGCCGGCGCCCGCCGAGGCGCCGTTCCCGGCCGACGAAGCCGAGGTCCCCGCCGAGCCGCCCGCGGCCGAAGCCGTGAAGGCCGAGCCCGCCCTCGTCATCGAGGAAGCCGCCCGGCCCCGGCCTTTCTCCGAGACGCACAAGGCCGTCCTGCGCTTGGCCCTGAGAGGCCTCGCCGGCCTCTGTGTTCTCGGCGTCGTCCTCGTATTGTGGTCGCCCTGGCGCCATCGGCCGGCGGCGCCATCCGAAAATCCGCCGTCCCAGAAGACCGAAGGGCCCGCGGCCCAGGTGCCGGGCGCGGCCCCCTCGACGGCCGGGCCGGCTGCCGCCGAGCCCGCCGCGCCCAAGCCTGAGCCGGCTCCCGCCGCGGAGGCCTATCAGGGACTGACGATCGAGATCGTCTTCGAGGCCGAAACGTGGATGCAGGTCTACGCCGACGGCCAGATCCAGGTCGACGGCCTCTTTCCGGCCGGGGCCACGGCCCAGGCGCACGCCGGCCAGAAGCTCCTCATCCACACCGGCAACGCCGGCGGATTCACGTTCAAGCTGAACGGCCGTCCCGCCAAGCCCCTGGGCCGGTCCGGCGTGGTCCTGACCGACGTCAAGATCACGCTCGAGAACATCAAGGACTTCCTCGAGGCCCCGTCCGCCGGTCCGCCGGCGGACTGACGTCCGGCCGGGGCCCCGCCGTCCGCAGCCATGCCCACCGATCAAGCCGAAGCCATCGTCCTGCGGACGTACAACGTCGCCGACCAGGACAAGATCGCCGTCCTTTTGTGCCGCGAGAAGGGCATCGTCCGGGGCGTCGCGAAGGGGGCCCGAAAGTTCGGCAACCGCTTCGGCAGCTCTCTCGAGCCGCTCTCGGTCATCCGCGTGTTCTATTATGAAAAGGAGCGCCGGGACCTCGTCTCCGTCTCGGGCTGCGATCTCATCGAGTCGTTCTTCGAGATCCAGACCGAGCCCGAGGTCGCCTTTCTCCTGACCTACTTCGCGGAGCTCGTCGAGGAGTTCTCCCCGGCCCGGGCCCGCGAGGACGTCCTCTATCGGTTGCTGCTCTCGGTCCTGCGCTGTCTCAAGGAGGGCGGCGACCGGGAGTTCGCCGCGGCCTACTTCGAGGCCTGGTTCCTCCAGACGAACGGCCTCCTCCCCGACCTCGGCGCCTGCGCCAAGTGCCGCAAGCCTCTTGTCAGGGGCTGGATCGCCCCCAAGAGGGACGGCGTCTTCTGCCCGGGCTGCGCCCCGTTCCGCAAGGACGAGCTGGCCACGGGGATCCAGGATTTCATCCGCTGGGTCCGCAAGAACCCGCCCCCCGGCGGCTGCGCCCCGCCCTTTCCGGCGGACCTGATCGCGGCCTTCCGCCGGACCCTCCAGGCCCTGATCGTCTATCACATGGAGCGGGAGCCGCGGAGCCTGCGTTTCCTCAAAACGAAGTGACCCCGTTTCCCGAATGGCCCATGGTTTGTTATAATTGGGGGAACTCTTTTAGATAGGGAGCAGTTGTCATGAGTGCGGACCGGGTTCGACAGAGGAGGCTTCACTTGAAAAAAGCGGCGCCCGTATGGGCTTTTCTGATCTTCGCGCTGTCCCTGTCGGCCCAGACCCGCACCGGCCAGCTCCAGGGCCGGGTCGTCGGCAAGGACGGAAAGCCGATCGCGGGGGTCACGGTCACGCTGTCGAGGCCTCTGGCCGCCGACGAGAAGTCCGTCACCGGGGCGGCGGGCGTCTTCCGCTTTCCGCTGCTTTTCCCCGGTTCCGACTACAGTCTGAAGGCCGAGCACCCGGATCATAAGACGTACAACCGGTCCGGCCTCGCGGTCGCCCTGGGCGGCCGGGTGTCCCTGGAGATCGCCCTCGAGACCGGCAAGCCCGAGGAAACGGTCACCGTGAGATCCCCCGCGCCGGCCGTCGACCGGACGCGGTTCTCGGCCGCTTCGTCGTTCGGTCCGACCGAGCTCGAGGCCATCCCCACCGCCCGCGACCCATGGGAATTCCTGCGCCTCGCTCCCGCCGTCCTGCTCGACCGCGAGAACGTCGGCGGCAGCGAATCGAGCTCACAGCCCCAGGCCATCGCCCGGGGCGACAGTTCGAACGGCGGCAACAACGCCTGGACGGTCGACGGCATCGACGTCACCGATCCGGCTGAGATCGGCCTTTCGAGCGTCGCCTACGACTTCGGCGCGCTCGACACCCTGTCGGTCACGACCGGCGGCGCCGCCGACGTCACGCGGCAGACGAGCGGCATCGCCGTGAACCTGCTC
>CAZIQR010000242.1:0-3618 GCA_964541055.1 uncultured Eubacteriales bacterium | reverse complement strand
ATCACGGCCACGGCCAAGCGCGGCTACGAGATCGCGGCCGACCGCTTCACGACGCTCCTCGAGGAGATGCGCCAGGCGATCGACGTCGATCTCAAGAAGCTGCAGTCGGACCTCGAGGCCGCCGGCGCGCCCTGGACGCCCGGCCGCGGCGTCCCCATATGGAAGAAGAAGTAAACCAGACGGGGTCAGACCTAGACCTTTTTACTTTTTTCACCGGGGACGTCGGTGAAACTGGAACTGAAGAGCAAAAAGTAAAAAGGTCTAGGTCTGACCCCGTCTGGACTTACCAGTTGTCGGTGCGGAAGGGCGAGGCCGGGAGGCCTTCCTTGTTCGCCAGGTTCGGCACGGCGAGCTCGTGCCAGCCGAAGCGGACTGCCTTGGGCGCCGCGACGCGCGGGCTCCAGACGACGACCGTGTCCCCGGCGATATCGGCCTCGGCGTTGTAGAAGATGTGATCGTCGCCGGCGATCTCGAACCACTTGAGCGGCTGGCCGTCGCTCGAGACGAGGCCGCCGCCGACGTGGTCGAAGGCGAGGCGGATGAGGTTCCCATCGGTCGTCATGGACCGGTAGAGCGGCCCGGAATAGACCAGGGTCTTCTCGCCGTAGACCTTGGCCCGGGCCCAGAGCGACAGCCGGTAGCCGACATCGCGCTTGTTCGTCGGGTGGATGTTGCGGAGGTCGGCGATGTCGGTCGTGACGGCCATGCCCGTGTTGGGAATGCGCAGGGCGTCCGTCTGGGCCTGCCAGATGAGCGGCAGCCGCTCCTCGTCGGGGACGGCGTTGACGGGAGTTTCGCGGTCATAGCCGTAGTCGTAGGGCGCGAGCTGGACGAAATAAAAGGGGAAGTCGCCCAGCCCCCACGCCGTGCGCCAGCCATGGATCATGGCCTCCATCTTCTTGGTATAGAGGAGCCCGTCGTTCCGATTGGCTTCGCCCTGGTACCAGATCGCGCCCCGGATGGCATAGGGCGTCAGGGCATGGATCATGCCGTTGTAAAGGGCCGTGGGCGCTTGGGGGTTGTTGAAGGGATTCTTGGGACCGAGCGCGGGCTCGGGCGGCAGCGGCCCGTTCGCCGCCAGCGCCTTGCGGGCCTCCCGGGCCCAGGCCTCCCAGCCGGGTAGGGCCTTGCCCAGGCCGTCCCGGTAGTCCTGGTACTTGGCCGCCTGTTGGTCGAGGGTGGGCTTCAGCTCGGGCACGGCCGCGAACCCGAGGGGCGGCGTCCAGGGCTCGATCATCGTCCCGCCCCAGGACGTATCGATCAATCCGACGGGCACGCCGAGCCGCTTGTGAAGCTCCAGCCCGAAATAATAGGCCACCATCGAGAATCCCCGGACGGTGTCGGGCAGGCACGGCGCCCAGCTCGCCGCGACATCGTCCTGCGGCCTGTCGGCCGTGCGTTTGGGGACGAGGAACAGCCGCATGTTCGGGTTGACGGCGCGCAGGACATCGGGAGACGCGATGGCCAGCCAGGTGAAGGACATTTCCATATTGGACTGCCCGGAGCAGACCCAGACCTCGCCGACGAGGATGTCCCTGACCACGGTCGCCGGGCCCTTGGCCCCCTTGACCGTCATCTCGAGCGGGTTGTCGCCGGCCTTGACCGGATCGAAGACGACGCGCCAGCGGCCGTCGGCGGCCGCGGCCACGGCCTTCTTCTCCTGGCCGTTGAACGAGACCGTGACCGGCTCGTTCTTGCCGGCCCAGCCCCAGACCGCGACGGGCTTGTCCTGCTGGACGACCATATGATCGCTGATGAGCGCCGGCAGCCGGACCTGCGCGGCAAGGGCCGCCGCGAGACCGAGGACGAGCGCCCCTGTGAGTGCGATCGAAGCCAGCCGTTTCGTCAAAGACGTCATGGTCCCCTCCGAAGGTGAAGATCGCGCATGGAACACCCGGAAGATATCGTCCCGCGGACGTGAAGTCAAGAAAACGGCTTGCCTGGATCATTCACGAGTCGAGACGGCTGCAGATGCGAGGCGTCAAAGGGTGAAGCTGTACTCGGAGTACTGCGAACCCTTTGCAACGAAGCAGATGCGGCCGGATCGGCTTGCCCGAAGGGTGAAAACGCCGTTCTTCAGTCTTCTGGTTTGATGGAGAAAAACGGCGTTTTCATGAATGGTCCAGGCTAGAAGCTGAGGCGGAAGGTGACGCCGCCCGGGCAAAAGCCGAGGCTCCACTGCGTTCCGGGCCGGGCCAAGGACGCGGGGGCAAACGATCCCGCCTCGTACTTCTTTAGGTCGCGGGTGGCCTTCATCGGCTGAGTGAAGATGTTCAGGAGAGAGACGGCCTCTCCGCCGGCAAACGTGATCAGGGCGCTACCCCAGCTCTGGTGAAAACCGACCTTGGTCACCAGGGCCCCTGCGGCGTTGGCGCCGATATTCAGGAGATGCGTCGTCAGGCCCCGACCGCGCTTCTCACGCAAGGCGCACTTCCGCAGCAGCTCCTCGGCGCGGGCAAGCTTGGCCAGGCGCTCCTGCGAGGATGTCTCGGGCATACGCCCCAGCTTCTTGGCCGCCGTCGCCGGCGTGAAAGAGTCGATCACAAGGCCCCCGACGCCGAGCGCGAAGGTCGCCCCGCCGACGAGCATCCCTTCGGCAAACTCGCGGTCGGACACAGTTTCGGTTCCCTCGATCTTGGTGTCGTGCCAGTGAGACCCGGCCAGGATGCCGCCTGCGACGGCCCCGACAGAATAGACCGCGGTCCAGCCGTACAGCCACCATTTCGCCGCCGGCTGGCCGTCCTGGAGCGACTTGGCGATGAAGGCCAGACGCTGCTGGACCTGCTCGTCCGGGAGCGCGGCGTCCTGGGCGTAGGCCGCGACGGCGTTCAGAACGAGAAGCAGGACAACGATCGGAGCGACGCGCTTGAGACGGAGCATGGGCACCTCCGGACGAGGATCTTTCCCGGGAAGGCCGCCGGTCTGGGCAGACAATATGCCAGGCCGCTGGGGTTGTCAACGGGGCGGAAGATGTGGAGAATAAGGGGCCGGCCGCATCCGGAGAGGAGGTCTGTCATGAAGCCCGTCGCCCGCACGCTCGTCGCCGCCGTCCTGCTCGTCGTCATCGGGGCCTTTGCCTCGGACCAGGTCCCGGCCGTCGATTGGGACATGGCCGCCAGGATCCGCGAGGAGGGCCTTCAGCGCTCCCAAGTCATGGAGATCGTCGGCTACATGACCGACGTCCTGGGCGGGCGCCTGACCCTGTCCGAGAACATGAAGCGGGCCCAAGCCTGGGCCAAGGGCCGGATGGAGGCGATGGGCCTCCAGAACGTCGTCATCGAGCCGTTCATGGACTACGGCGCGGCCTGGGACAACGAGTTTTTTTCGCTTCACATGCTCGAGCCCGATTATCAGCCGATGATGGGCTTCCCCCTCGCTTACACCTCCGGAACCAAGGGCCAGGTTGTCGCCCCGGCCGTTCTCGCCGCCGACATCCTGGTCAAGAAGGACCTCGACCGCTACAGGGGCAAGCTCAAGGGCGCGGTCGTCCTCTCCACCCCGCCGCTCGCCCTCGACATGGCCGCTCTGACGCAGGGGGTTCAGAGGCTAACGGACGCTGACCTTAAACAGATCGAAGAGACCGTCGTGCCCCGGCCGCAGCGCGCCCTTGAGCTTGCC
>CAZIQR010000241.1:0-3647 GCA_964541055.1 uncultured Eubacteriales bacterium | reverse complement strand
TAAGAATATTTTCAAGAACTTAACTTCATTTTCCGGCCCGTTTTGGGCCTTAAGTTTGCGTTTTTTGGGCCAAAAACGAATAAGGACATAAAGGCGAAAAGCCCTGGCTCATGGTTTTCGTTTTTGGCCCAAAAAAGCTTGAGTTAAGGTCTTTTTCGGCCAAAAAAAATAAGCTAAGAAGTTGATTAATTAGTGAATTGCTGGGGTCTGACCCCGAAACTACTTGACAACAGGATATTTTTGTATAAACTGGTTTGTATGACAGACCAAAATTTGGAAAACGCGAATGCCCACGACATCAAGCGGATCGAACGGCGCACGGTCCGGTACGGATTCGAGGACGGCATCCTGGAGATCGCGCTCGGCGTATTCGCCGTGATCCTCGGGCTCTTCTTTCTGGGCTCAGGCCTCGCCCCGGAAAAGTCCACCGCCCGCTTCATCTTCGACGTCGGGTTCTTGCCGGTCTTCCTGGCGGGATATTGGGCCGCCCGGAAGCTGGCCCAATCCCTGAAACAACACCTGACCTATCCCCGCACGGGCTATCTGGCCTATAAGCGGCCGGAAAAAGCGAAGAGGATCAAGAGGGCCCTGCTGGCCGGGATCAGCGCCGGGCTCATCGCCGCCCTCGCCACGGCCCTCTTCACGTCGCTCCCGTCGCGCTTCGATTGGGTGCCCGCCTTCACGGGTCTGATCTTCGGCGTGACCCTCGTCGTCCGCTCGCTTCGCACCGGGCTGGTCAGGGTTGCCATAGCCGCGGTCCTGACGGCGGCGGCCGGGGTCGGCCTCTCGCTCGCCGGCTGGGCCCCCGGCCTGGAGCTTGCCGCCTTCTACGGAGCTGTGGGCGTCATGGCCCTCATATCCGGACTCCTCGGCCTGCGCGCCTACCTGCGCCGCAATCCCCTGCCCGAGGAGGGATCCCGATGACGGCCGCCCCCGTGCCGATCGGGGAGATCGACCGGCTCATCCACGAGCCGGCCCGCCTGGTCATCGCGACCGTCCTCAACGCCGTCGACTCGGCCGATTTCCTGTACCTCCAACGGGAGACCGGCTTGACCAAAGGCAACCTGTCCGCCCACCTGACCAAGCTCCAGGACGGCGGCTACGTCACGATCGAAAAGACCTACAAAGGCCGCGTCCCTCTGACGATCTGCCGGCTGACGGACCGGGGCCGGGAGGCTTTCCGGCGCTACCGCCAGTATTGGCAGGAGTTCGTCAAGAAGACGCGGTAGACCGAAAGGAGATCTTCATGCCCGGCCGCATCCGCATTTGGCTCTTGGTTTTCATGGCCCTGATCCTCGTCATCCTGGCCCTGGTGGCCGGTCCTCTGGCCCTATAACCGGGTCGGCGGCGATCATAATCCTTTTCTTTCCCTGCGCGGCGGTGTTAAGATAGCCGGCTTGAAATGAAAGCCGGCTCTCATGAACATCGTTAGCGTTCGACCCCCTCGCCGTCACAAGTCCCGCCTCGCCTTCCTCAAGTCCTTCGTCTGGGCCATCACGTTGATCGCCGCGCTCACCCCGCTTCAGCTCCTGGCCCAGGATTTCTCGTTCCATGAGCCCAGCGCCCGGGCGGCCGGCCTCGGCGGCGCTTTCACCGCCCGAGCCGACGACGCCACCGCTCTCTTCTACAACCCCGCCGGCCTGGCCTTCCTCAACACCCTGCGCATCAAGTGCAACATCATGTTCGGCCGGCGTCAGACGGGCGCGGCCTGGCCCGCCGGCGGCGACTCGTTCACGACCGAGCCGCCGGAGTTCATCGGGAACGCCGCCATATCCTGGCAGCCGGTCAAGCGCGTCACGATCGGGGCCGGGATCTTCTCGCCCTTCACCTACGAATCCTACTGGACCCCGGGCTGGGACGCCGAAACGGTCGTCGGCCGCAACCGGCTCCGGACCATGACCTTCCGGGCGGCCCTCGCCGTCGAGCCGCTCAAGGGCCTGGCCCTCGGGGCGGGCATCGATCTCGTCTCGTCGACCGTGCGCTGGCGCCACTCGATCCCCTTCAACATCCCCAACTATCCGCTCCCCCGCGACCTCGACGTCGACAGCAACGATCAGCTCAGCGGCCGCGGCACGAGCTTCGTCGCCGGGGCCCTGTGGAAGATCGTCCCGGCTGTCCAGATCGGCGCGAAATACCAGGAGCGCCTGCCCATCGACTACGCCGGGACCGACGTCTTCAACGCCCAGCTCGACATCTCGGGCGAGACGGTCCCCGACCCCCATCTGACGTCGCGCCGGGTCGTGAACCTCATCGATTTCTATTACAGGACGCAGAACGTCACGACGCGCCTGACCCTGCCGCGCCAGATCACGGGCGGCCTGGCGCTGACCCCCCTCAAGCCGCTCTCCGTCTATCTCGACCTCGAATGGTCCCGCTGGAACGAGTTCGGCGACTGGATCTTCACCTCGGCGAACGAAGGCCAGGCGCTCAATCCGGCCTTCACGACGGAATACCAGGAGTTCTACGGCCTCGAGCTCGACTACGGCGTCCAGGGCATCCCGCTCACCCTCCGCGACACCAAGGCCCTCAAGGCCGGCCTCGAATACCGGCCCGGCAAGTACACGGCCGTGCGCGCCGGCTACGCCCGCCACCGGAGCTCGGTCGACGAGGCCGGCCGGACGCCGGTCTATCCCGACCTCGACCGCAACGTCTATTCGCTCGGGTTCGGCTACGAAGGGCCGCTCTTTTCGATCTGGGGCGACGGCGAGCGGGTCAGCGATCTCTCGTTCGATATCTTCGTCCGCTACGCCGCGGGCGGGCCGGCCGCGTCGGCCTTCCCGGGTTTCGAGATGACCTACGACTCGAGCCGCTTCGTCTTCGGCTTCGGCGCCGGCTTCATCTTCTGACCAAGACGGGGTCAGACCTACACCTTTTTAGCTTCTGTGTGGATCTGCCTTCGGGAAGTGCTCCGAAAAGTTAAAAGGTGTAGGTCTGACCCCGTCTTATCAGCTGGCCGATCGTGTAGCCCGCCGCCAGGTAGAACTGCAGGTCGAAGGCGATGTCGTCGAGGTCGATCGGCGTCGTCCCGGTCAGCTTGAAGAAGGCCTGCTCGATCTCCTTCGCCCTCCCCCGGGGCCGCGGCCCGTCCTTCGGGCCGTAGACGCTCCAGAAGGAGTCCCATTCGGTCTTCGCCCCGGGCGGAAGGTCGTCTAGGCTGACATACGGCTTGCCGGCCGGGTCGAACCGGACCCAATTCTCCCTAAGCGCCCGGACCATCGGGTAGAGGTGCGGCTGCCCCGGGTCGTTGAAGAAGTAATGGAACGCGGCCGAATCATCGATATAGGTGTAATAGATGTCCCAAAGCGGGCTCGTCCCTCCCATCCAGTCGGTGCCGAAGCGGGCCACGAGGTCGATCGGGTCCGAATAGCCGACCAGGGTCAGATCGTTCGGGTCGGACGTCCGGTCGCTGTAATAGAAGGGCACATAACTGTCGGCCACGGCCCGGATCGTCGGGTATGAAGCCGGCCGGCCGACCAGCCCCGGATAGCGCGAGTGGGCGTTTGAGCCGTAGAGGCCGGTGGCCGGATGGCGCCAGACGACGAGGTTGTGGTCGGCGTCCTGGCTCGCCTCGAGCATGACCAGCCGCGGATCATGGCCGTGAAGGAAGTTCACCGCGTAGGCGAACATCGCCCCCTCGAAGCAATGGG
>CAZIQR010000240.1:0-3671 GCA_964541055.1 uncultured Eubacteriales bacterium | reverse complement strand
AACTTTTCGAAGGCCGATTCCCGTGCCGACTTGGCGTCCAGGGAGGTTCCGTCCGTCTGCATCCAGCGCACCTCGTCCGCATAGAGGAAGCTGGTCAGCGTTTCGGCCCGCCCGGCGACCGTCCGCAGGCCGAAGGCGTCGACGATGTCGCGGATGCGGGCGTGGTCCGTCGAAAGATACTCATGGATGGTCAGGCCCCGCGTCGGCGAATAGGACAGGACGCCGATCTCGTCGCCGGGCCGGACGGTGTTATCCATGAAGTGGAGCGCCGCCTCACGGGCCTTGCGGGCGCTGCGCGGATCGGTGAAGGCGAAATCGAAGAAAAAAAAGAACTTGCGGTTGAGGTGAGGGCCGACGAGCGGGGCCGCCGGGGCGATCTCGTCGCCGCCGACGATGTGGTTCTCGAAGTGGCTGACGTTGACCTTCTGGCCGTTGTCCGTGACCTCGAAGTCGGCCGCATTGAGGTCCGTGACCGGCTTGCCGTCCTTCGTCGTGACATAGGCCTGGAGCAGCTTCAGGGCGACGGTGACCTCTTCGCGGATCTGGCCTGCGGCCTGACTGGAAGGGGCCGCGGCGGACGAGCCGCCCGCGGACGCTCCGACAAGACACCCGACGAGCGCGACCGCGCCCAGGACCTTGGGGAGTGGACCCATGGGTTCCTCCTTCGGCGGAAAGACCCGAGGCGGCCTTGCCGCCATGGTGATGTCGTTCCGGACCCGAAACCCCTTTCCCTTCTCTTGGGCCCTATGTGAGATTATGGGTCCAAAATACGGCGAAGTCAATCAGGCCCACCGCCGCTCCGCCTATTTAATGACGGTCGTGACCTTGACCTCGAAGAACTTATAGTCCTTGTAGACGACGGACGTCTTCGAGGCCGTGATGATTCCCCGGGGGAGTCGATAAGCCTCGACGACTTCATAGGCGTTCGGGAACCGCAAGCCGTTCTTTTCGATGCCATACTCAGAGCTGAACTTGAGCCGGGGCTTGGCCCGCAATGCGCCTGCGGCCTCCTCGATCCGGGCATAGTTCGCCATCGAGGCCGGCTCCCATTCGACTTTGAGCACAGCTCCGTCCCAGCGGCGGACCCAGGCCCGGCCGAAGAGGGAGGATGTCTCCTGGCCTTTGGGCCGGACATCGATGACCAACACGGGCTCCCCGTCCATCTCCGTCTCCTGTGCCATGAGATAATCATGGCGAGTCTGGGCTTCCGTGCCGAACAGTCCGACCGGACCGAGGACGACGAACTTGTGGTAGAACCGCTGCGTGCCAAGCGCCGCGTGCTCCTCTCGCCGCGGTTTCCCGTTCTCTTCGAGCAGGGTCCTCGTCTCGGCGGCCCATCCTCCCTTACGGGTCAATTGGTAATCGTACACCCAATCGAGGACTTGGTCGGCCGGTCGCACGCGCGCGGTGTCGTCGGCGGCCCCTATCACCATCGTGGGCTTCCGACCTAATAGCCAGAAAGAGAGCCGTTCCTTGACCTCTTCCCGGCAGATAAAATCAAGTGAGGCGGCCTCGAGTTGCTGACAGTACTCGGCCGAGCGCTTCAGGATCTCCTCGGGCACAGGACCGCCCTTCGCGGGCAACGGCTCCGCGGGATCGATCTCTTCGACGATGGCGCCCGGGATCGCCGGCGTCCCTGCTTCTTCCTTTGTTTCACGGCCTGCTTCGGGAGGCGCTTCTGCCGGCTGGCCCGTGGCCTCCGCCGCGACATAGCCCTCCCGATGGCTGACCCTATAGCCGCCGGGCTTGACGGCGACCTCGATGCTGTGGAACTTGCCGTCGGCCTTGTAGCCGGACGGGCGATAATAGACGAGATAATACTCGCCGGACGATTCGGCCGCCCGGCGCATGAGGAAGGCCGGATTGGCCGACGCCGCGGCCGTGCCGCCCGTCGCCGCCGCGACCTGCTCGAAGATCTGGTAGATGGCCGCTGACGATTCGGCCATCTTGATCCCGTCGAGCACGATGGCGTTCTCGACGTCGAGCTGGGGATCGCGCCGGTTCCGCGTGATATAGAGAAAATGGACGTCCGTTTCGGCATCCGAGAAGGCCCGCCGGACGGCCTCGCGGTCGATGGGGGCGTCCTCCCGGTAGGCCGCCATGAGCTCCATGGCCTTGAAAGCGAGCTCGGAGTCATTGCTGTTGAGGGCTTCGAGCATCCGGCGGTCGTTGAACTGCGGCACCTGTTCCCGTTGATAGAACAGGAAGACATGCTTGGACCCCGGCCGGGCCTTGAGGGCCGCCGCGAAGGCCGCCAGGTTGTCCGTGTCGATCGTTCGAAGGTCCTTGAGCTTTTCGAGATCGGTCCGGTAAGAGTTGAGATCGACCTGGGCGTAGTCCGGGTCGCCGGCGCCGAGATGGGCGAGCATGCTATCGACGACCGTCCGATAGGCCCCGCTCAGGATGAGAATATCCCGGCGGAGCTTGTCCTTGACCTCGATCTGGGCTTTCCGCACCCGCTCCGGCGAATCGACCCGGTTCTTCAGGTGGAGCGTCCTCAGGGGGGTGACGACGTCCACCGCGTCATCGGGCCGGCAGACGTTGGCGAAAAAGTAATCGACCGCCTTGTCGATCTCGGGCATGAATTCGCCGATCTGGAAGAGCAGGACGAAATTGCGCCGCGTTTCGGGTCCGGGCCCGGCGGCCGCCCCTTCCTGCCTCTTCAGGGTCCCGCCCCGGATCAGGTAGACGGCCTCGATCCGTTGCGGCTGCCCGTCCTCGCGGACCTCGAAGTCATCGAGTCCCAGGGTCTCGACGAACCTGGATCCGTCAAAAACGCGGACCGGGACGGTGATGTTGACGACCGCGACCTGATGCCGGATCTGCCCGGATCCCCACGCCGCTGCCGCCGCGAGCAGCGCCAGAGCGATGACCCCCGTCCGTTTTCTCATCGACGCCATTCTCATGATGGGCCAAGAACGACCGGGATGTCAACGAAGGGTCCTCCTCGGCGGCGTGGCGTGGTATAATCTTTGGCTGACAAAGGCGAGAGCGAGATGAGAGCATGAGCGGCATGGCCCGGCCGGCGAAGCGCAAGCGGTTGCGCCGGACCGCGGACATCGTTCTCATCGTCCTGGCCGTCGCGGCCGTCGGCTTGTTGGTGGCCGTCAAGATCATCGGCGGCCACGGGGGAGCGGCCAAGACCCCGAACGGCGCCGCGGCCCGGACCGCCGGCGGCGCGTCCTCGATCGGGCCCGAGAACGGCGCGGCCCCGGCCGGCGACTTCGCCGACCTCGAGACCGGCCCCGACGAGTTCGACGCCGATCCGGCCGACGAGCCGCTCGCCGGGCCCGCCATCGTCTCCGATCCCTACGCCGCCCGGCCGTTCTCGCCGATCGACGACGCCCGGCTCGCCGCCCTGCTCGACCCTGAGATCGAGCGGGCCCTCAAGGCCGGCCGGATCCCCTCCATGGCCGTCGTCTGCTTCTCCGGCGACCGTATCGTCTGGACGCGCTCCGCCGGGCTGGCCAACGTCCGGGTCAAGACGCCGGCCGCCGTCGACACGGTCTATATCATCGCCTCGACCTTCAAGACGATGTCCGCGACCGCCCTGATGCAGCTCCAGGAACAGGGCAAGTTCAAGCTCGACGACCGCGTCAACGACTATCTCTCGGGCATCCAGATCGAGGGCGAGAACAAGCGCTACCCGGTGACCTTCCGCAACCTCCTGA
>CAZIQR010000239.1:0-3742 GCA_964541055.1 uncultured Eubacteriales bacterium | reverse complement strand
GGGGTGTATCCAGTTGACACGGCCTTCCGATATGCACTAAAAGGGGCTCTGGCAATGCTCCGCCGAGAAGGAAAGCCGCCCATGAAAACTCCCATCTTCCGAACCGCATGCGTCCTTGTGGCCGTCGCCCTGGCCGCGCAGCTCGCCGCCGGCGCCTCGCCCAAAAACACGCTCCAAAAGAAGGCGGAGGCCGTCGCCTCCGTCGAAAAGCATCAGACCGAGATCATCGCCCTCAGTGACCAGGTCTGGAGCTTTGCCGAGCTCGCTCTCCAAGAGGTCCGTTCGTCCAAGGCGCTGGCGGACTACGCCGAGGCCCAGGGCTTCAAGGTCGAGCGCGGCGTCGCCGGGATGCCGACCGCCTTTGTGGCCAGCTACGGCCAGGGCCGGCCGGTCATCGGCATCCTCGGCGAATACGACGCCTTGCCGGGCCTCTCCCAGAAGGCCCAGAGCACGAAGGAGGCCCTGGAACCCGGCGCTCCCGGGCATGGCTGCGGCCACAACCTGCTCGGCACCGCGGCCCTCAGCGCGGCCCTGGCGATCAAGGACCTCATGGCCGACGGCAAGCTCAAGGGGACGATCCGCTTCTACGGCACGCCGGCCGAGGAAGCGGTGGGCGGCAAGATCTACATGGTCCGCGAGGGCCTGTTCAACGACCTCGACGTCTGCCTCAACTGGCACCCCGGCGACAGGACCGGGGTCGCCGTCGACAGCTCGCAGGCGATCGTCGACTTCATCGTCGAATTCAGCGGCCGGACGGCCCACGCCGCCGGCGATCCGTGGAACGGCCGCAGCGCCGTCGCGGCCATGGAGCTCTTCGCCGAGGGCCTGAACCGCATGCGCGAGTTCGTAAAGCCCTCGGTCCGCATGCATTATTCGATCGTCAAGGGCGGGGACGTGCCGAACGTCGTGCCCGCCTACGCCAAGATCTGGTGCTGGCTGCGCGATTCGAAGGGCGCCGGCGTCGATCAGCTCCTGGCCCGGGCCCGCAAAATCGCCGAGGGCGCGGCCCTCATGACCGAGACCGAGGCCAAGATCACGGTCCAGGGCGGCGACTGGGAGACGCTCGTCAACCTGGCCGGGGCGAAGGTCGTCTATAAGAACCTCGAATGGCTCGGCCCGGTCCTGTTCACGGCGGAGGAGCAGGAGTTCGCCAAGGCCATCCAGAAGGCCACCGGCGTCGAGCCGAAGGGCCTCGAGACGAAGGTCAAGCCCTGGGCCGAGCCGAAGCCCGATCCCGACGGCGGCTCGACGGACGTCGGCGACGTCAGCTGGGTCGTGCCCATGCTGGGCCTCGGCGTCACCACCGCGCCCCTCGACGCCCCCTGGCATGCTTGGCCGGTCGTGGCCTGCGGCGGGATGTCGATCGGGCACAAGGGGCTCATCTACGCCGCCAAGGCCCTCGCGGCGACGATGGTCGACCTCTACGAGGACGCCAAGACGGTCCAGGCCATCCAGGCCGAATTCAAGGAAAAGACGAAGGGCATCGTCTACAAGCCCTTTGTCCCGGACGGGCCCCCGCCCCTTCCCAAGCGCTGAATCACCCCGTGGGATGGATACCGAGCAGGAGGCCGGCTATGATGTCACTTTGCCGTTCCGGACGGTCCGGTCGCCCGGGCATCGCCTCGGCGGTCCTTCTCGCTGTCTTCGCGCTCGCCGCTCAGGCCGCGGCCCAAGCCCGGCCGGCGCCGGTCAAGCTCAATCCCGACTATTCGAAGTCCCCGGCGGTGCGGGCGGTCATGGAGAAGTATGTTTCCATGGGCCTGCCCGGGGTGGCCGTGGCCGTCCATACGGAGAAGGAAGGATGGTGGGCGCAAGCGGCAGGCTACAGCCGGACCGAGGACAAGACGCCCCTGCGGCCCGAGCACATGCACTATCTCCAAAGCGTAGCCAAGACCTTCATGGCCACCGTCATCCTTCAACTCGTCGAACAAGGCAAGCTCGCTCTCGACGACCCGATCTCGCGGCATCTGCCGGCGTGGGCGGCGGGCCTTCTCAAGAACCCCGGCGACATCACTGTGCGCATGCTCCTGAATCATACGTCGGGGATCCCCGACTATATCGCCCGCCCGGGATACGTCTCCCAGGTCATCCTCCATCCGTTGGAAACGCTGTCCGTCCGGGAGAACCTAGGCTATCTCCGGGGCGAGCCTCCCGCCTTTCCGCCGGGAAGCCGCTACGCCTACTCCAACGCCAACTTCGAGTTCCTCTCCCTCGTCGCCGATCGTCTCACGGGCGATCATGTGGCTTATATGAACGAGCATGTCTTCAAGCCGCTGGGGATGAACCAGACCCGCTATCTCCGGTCCCCGGCCGATCTCGACGGCCTGCCGGTCGTCGATTCCTACTGGGATGTTCTCGGCACCGGCGCGCCCGCGAACATCACGCCCATGCAGAAAGCGAACGTCGCGTCCATGAAGGGCGATGACGGGATCGTCTGCGCCCCGGTCGACGCCGTGACGTTCATCGTCGGGCTGATGGAGGGCCGGCTCCTGACCGCCCGCTCTCTCGAGATGATGATGACTCCGGTCAAGAACGACAAGGGCGAACCCGTCTACGGCCTCGGACTCAGCCATCTCCAAGCCGGGGGGATCGAGGCGTGGGGGCACGGCGGCGGCGGGATCGGCGCGGGTTGCGTTCTTCTCTATGTCCCGGCCGTCAAGACCGGGCTCTTCATCGCGACCAACCTCGGCGTCCTCCTCGAAACGCCCCTGACGAAGAAGGCCGATCCGATGAAGCTCGAGATCCTGGCCGCGATCCTGCAGTAGGGCCCTCGGGGCCGGTTTATTTCAGACAGGAGGTCGAAGATGTTCCATGGTCGGCTTCTTTCCCGGGATTCGAGGTCAGCTGCGGCGATCCTCTCGTTCTCGATCCTGCTCGCCCTAATGACGGCCCTTCCGGCCGCGGCTCAGGACAAGCCTTCCCTTTCAGGGATGCAGCGCCTCGAGAAGCAGATCCGTGACGTCATCAAAGTCCAGGAGGGAGAGGTCGGCGTCTCGCTCCTGCACATCGAGACCGGCCGGGAGCTCGCCGTCAACGGCGACACGCGCTTCCCCATGGCCTCGGCCTTCAAAGTTCCGATCCTCGTCGAGGTCCTGTCGCAGATCAAGGAAGGGCGGTTCGGGCTCGGCGACGAAGTGCGCATCCAGAAGACCGACCAGCACCTGGGCAGCGGCATGCTCTCGAGCCTGACGGCGCCGGGGATCGTCCTCTCGGTCCGCAACCTCGTCAACCTGATGATGCTCATCAGCGACAACTCGGCGACCGACATGCTCCTGGCCAAGGTCGGGGCGGAAAAGGTCAACGCCAGGCTGAAGGCCATGGGCCTCACGGGGATCTCGGTCAACCGGCCGTGCCAGAAGCTGATCATGGACTATTACGGGCCGGACATCTACGCGAAGTACGGCCACCTTTCGCTCGACGAGATCGCGGCCGCCGGAAAGGGCGAGGACATCGTCCAGACTCCCGAGGAGGAAAAGAAGGCCATTTTCGCCTTTAGCGACGATCCGCAGGACCAGGCCACGCCGAAAGCGATGGCCGCCTTGCTGACCAGGATCTACCGGAAAGACATCATCGACCCGGCCTCGTGCGACCTCATCCTCGACATCATGCTGAAATGCCAGACCGGCGAGGGCCGGATCAAGGGCGGGCTTCCGCCGGGAACAGCCGTAGCCCATAAGACCGGGACGATCGCCGGGACCGTCAACGACTGCGGGATCATCTATCTCCCCGACGGCCAGGGCCA
>CAZIQR010000238.1:2070-3746 GCA_964541055.1 uncultured Eubacteriales bacterium | reverse complement strand
GAGCTTGGCCTGCAGCCGGCCCTGGTCCTCAAACAGGACCGAGGCCTTTATACCCTGTTCTCACGCGGAGACGAGCTTCCGGCCGAGGTTTCGGGCCGGTTCCGCCACGAAGCCCTTTGGCCGGCCGATTTCCCGGCGGTCGGAGATTGGGTGGCCATGCGGACCGTCGCCGGAGGCCCGGCCGTGATCGATGCCGTCCTGCCGCGCCGGAGCTCCTTCATCCGGAAAGCGGCGGGCACCGCCATTGAAGCCCAGGTCGTCGCTGCCAACATCGATACCGTGTTCCTCGTGAGCGGGCTCGACGGCGATTTCAATCTGCGGCGGATCGAACGCTATGTCGCGACGGCCTGGTCGAGCGGGGCCGAGCCGGTCATCGTCCTGAACAAGGCCGACCTCCGTGCCGACCTCGAGGCCGCGGTCCGCGCCGCCGAGGCGGTCGCGCCCGGGGTGCCGGTCCTCGTCGTGGCGGCCCGAGGCTCGCAAGGGCTCGACGCCCTCACCCCCTACCTTCGGCCAGGAAAGACCGTCGCCCTCCTCGGCTCCTCGGGGGTCGGCAAGTCGACGATCATCAACCGCCTGCTCGGCGAGGACCGGTTCCGGACTGGCGAGGTGAGCGACGCCGCCGCCGGGCGCGGCCGGCATACGACGAGCTCGCGCGAGCTCGTGCGACTCGCCGGCGGGGCCCTCTTGATCGATACACCAGGCCTGCGCGAGCTCGGCCTCTGGGCCGACGACGAGGGGCTCGACCGGACCTTCAGCGAGATCGAATGTCTCGCCATCCGGTGCCGGTTCCCCGACTGCAGCCATGAGAACGAGCCGGGCTGCGCCGTGCGGCAGGCCGTCCAGGCCGGTTTCGTCGCCGCCGAGCGATGGGAAAACTACCGGAAGCTCAAGAGCGAGCTCCGCGCCCTCGAGCTCCGCAAGGACGAGAAGAGCCGCCGCCAGCACGAAAAGGCGGCCGGCCGCGATTTCGCCGCCCGCCTCAGGGAAGTCAAAAAGAACAAGCCGCGCTACCGCTGAGCCTTGGCGTTCGGCCGGCACCCAGCGGGCGACACGTGACGTGCTTGGGGATATGTATTCTTTGTCTATGTCCCCTCTTTCTTTTTGGGCCCCGCGGGGATGATCGGGCCATGAGCACCTCAGAATTGACGCTCCCGCCTCGATGCGGCTATGATGCCGCCGTTCGCCCTTAAGACAGATCCGAGGAGGATCCTCATGATGAGCCGACTGCTGTCGCGCCGTCTTCTCATGATCATGGCGCTCTTGGGCTCCGCCGCCGCGCAGGTCACGGCCGGAGGATTGAACGAGACTGAACCCGGCGGCGCGGCGCCGGCCCTGGAGCTTACCGGGGCCGCCAAAGAGCTCGCCCTGACCAAGGGCCTGGCCGTCGGGCTCATTGGCTCGTACGGGCGCGCGGCGCTCCCGACCGATCTCCTGGCCTGGCAGCTGGCCCAGGGGACGATGGCCGAGCCGAGGGTCGGCACAGTCATCGGCAAGAACGCCAAGGGCGACGATCTGGCCTGGGCGGCGGTCGAGGCGAATAAGGACGGGGTGATCGAGAACCGGGCCCTGGCCGGCGGCTATCTCTTCCTCGTCGTCAACTCCGACGCGGCCCGGACGATGATCCTCGACGCGACCGGGTTCTATGAGGCCTGGATCAATTGGGAGCTCCGCGG
>CAZIQR010000238.1:0-1970 GCA_964541055.1 uncultured Eubacteriales bacterium | reverse complement strand
TCGGGGCCAGCGTCCCTGGGCCCTGGGCGGCCATCGCCCCGAGCGCCGGCTGGCGCAGCTTCACTTCCTACGGCGGCGGCGTGACGTATAAGGACGCGACGCCGGTCGAGAAGATGCTCCTCCGGGCCAACGACCCGAGCGAGACGGTCGAGCTCGCCCGGAATTTCCTTCATTACGGCATCTATATCCTTCACGGCGACCAGGACGATAATGTTCCGGTCACCGAGGCCCGGTTCATGCGCGAGCTCCTGGGTAAGTTCCACCCCGACTTTGCCTACTACGAACGGCCCGGGGCCGGCCATTGGTGGGGGAACGAATGCGTCGACTGGCCGCCTCTGTTCGAATTCTTGAGGGAGCATGCGCGGCCCGCTGACGGCGACGTTAAACGGGTCGAGTTCGTGACCGCCAACCCGGGGATCGCGTCGCGGTCGCGCTGGGTCGAGGTCCTGTCGCAGATCAAGCCCCTCGCATACAGCCGGGTCGCGATCGAACGCGATGAGGCCGGCCGGATGTTCAAGGGGACGACGGAGAATGTCGAGCGGCTGGCCGTCGATCTCCTGCCCCTGGCGGCCGCCGCGGCCAAGGACGGGGGCGGCGCCGTCGGCAGCGCGGCGGGTTCGAAAGAGGGGGACACCCTTGCCATTGAGTTGGACGGCTCGAAGATCGAGGCCCCAAGAACGGCCGAAATGACCCGGATCTATCTCGAGCGGAGCGAGAAGGGCTGGGCCCTGATCCCGACGCCCTCGCTTGCGCTCAAGGGGCCGCACCGCTCGGGCGGCTTCAAAGACGCCTTCCGTCATCGCTTCGTCTTCGTTTACGGGACGCGCGGCGACGACGCCGAGGACTTCCGGGCGTTCAACAAGGCCCGCTGCGACGCGGAGACCTTCTGGGTCCGCGGCAACGCCGGGGTCGAGATCCTGCCGGACACGGCCTTCGATCCGGCGAAGTTCACGGACCGGAGCGTCATCCTCTACGGCAATGCCGACACGAACGGCGCCTGGGCGAAGCTCCTGGCCGGCTCGCCCGTCGAGATCAGGAACGGACGGGCCCGGGTGGGGGAGAAGCGATACACCGGAAAAGACTATGCGGCCTATTTTGTCCGGCCGCGGTTCGGGAGCGACACGGCCTCCGTCGGCGTCGTCGCCTGGACCGGCCCGGCCGGCTGGGTGGCCGCCTCGCCGGTGCAGCATTTCGTGAGCGGCGCCGGGTTCCCGGACCTGCTCTTTTTCTCGGCCGAGACCCTCCGCTCCGGAACGAGCGGAGTCCGGGCCATCGGCTGGTTCGGCGACGACTGGAGCCTCGAGCGCGGCGACATCGTCTGGAACGACGGCCCACGGCGATAGGCGAGCCGATTCAATAAGCTCTTCCGCGCGCTGCGATCGCGTAGACGCTGATCCTTCTATGTGCCGGATCAAACTGGAGGATCAGACGATATTCACCCACCCGGAGCCGATAAAGACCTTGAAATTCGCCTTCGAGATCACGGACGTCTCTGTGCCGGAGAGGATTCTCGAGCGAAGAGAGCTCATCGAGGTGATCAAGTATTCGCTGGCGAACGGCCTTTTCCAGTTTTTCGAGGGCCTTTTGAGCGGCTCTCGAGAAGCCGACGGTCCAGGTCTTTTCGGACATCATCCATAGAGACGAACTTGCCCTCCCGGAATTCTCGCTCGGACTGTCTGACTTTTCTAAGGAGGCCGGGTATGGCCAGGAGCTCCAGGGTCTCCTTGTGTCTCTCGACGTAGTCGTCGATCAGGTCGATGAGGATATCGTTCATCTTCCTGTTCTCCAGGCTGGCCACGGCCTTGAGCAGGTTCTTTTTCTCCTCGGGGATGCGGATCGTCGCGGTCTCCATGGGACACCTCTCATAAGTAGATTAATCGCAAAAGCGCTTTATGTCAATCGGGGGCGCAGATCAACCCGGCCACCAATAAAGGACGCCGGGACCGGAGCGATCTTCTCAAAGAAAGAGC
>CAZIQR010000237.1:2181-3752 GCA_964541055.1 uncultured Eubacteriales bacterium | reverse complement strand
CGTCGAGGCATGGCATTGGGCGAAGGGCGCCTCGGCGAAGATGTCGTCGCTGAGAACGACGGCGGCCGGTGGGACCGATAAACCGCCTCGGCAGGCCGTGAGGGCCAGCGCGAGGCAAAGCCCAAAAACGTGGACCAGGATCACGGTCCGTTCGGCCCTATTTGAGCGTCGCGACATAGTTCCCCGCTCCGACGACAACCGTCGACAGGATGAGGACGACGATGCCGACAACGACGAGCCGGCGCGTGGGCTTTCCGGCGGCCTTCCACTCGTGGAAATAGATGCCCCAAAGGCTGCTGAAGATAATGATGAAGGCCATGTGGATGGTCCAGCTCGAGAAGTCGTACTTCCCCATCTTGGTCGTGCCCATGCCATAGAAGAAAAACTGGAAATACCAGGTCGTGCCGGCCAGGGCGGACCAGACGTAGTTCGAGAGGAGCGAGGGTGTGCGCGCCGGGACCTCGACGGGCCGGACTCTCAGATAGTCCTTCGCGGTCTTGTTCTTCAGGCTCAAGGCGATGCACCAGATGGCGTTGGTCGTGAACCCGCCGAGCAAGGCGACGATCTGGACCGGGGAATTCTGGAAGATCGAGGGGGTCCCGCTCCGCAGGGCGGCCTCGGCGATGGGCTTGCCGGCGTAGAAGGCGAGGGCCATGCACGAGCTCATGATGCCGGCGAAGACCGCGACCCAGGCGCCTTTGACGAAGTTGAACTCGGCGATCGAGGCTTTTTTCTCGGCGTCGGAGAGCTCCCCTTCCTTGCGCATCCCGGCCCGGCCGCAGATGGCGATGCCGGCGAGGCAGACGAGGATGCCGAGGATGACGATGCGGCCCGAGGTCGAGGCGATGAGACCGGCGATGCGACCCTCGTAGATGGGAGGCACGAGCGTGCCGAAGACGGCGCAGAAGCCGAGCGACAGGGCCATGCCGAGCGAAAGCCCCAGATAGCGCATGCTCAGGCCGAAGGTCAAACCGCCGATGCCCCACAGCACGCCGAAGAAATAGGTCCAGAGCAGGGTCTTCGGCGAGGCCGATTCCAGGACCTTGAGGAGATCGGGGCAGGTCAGGAGGCCGACGACCCAGGGGACGATGATCCAGCTGAAGAAACCGCCGACCAGCCAATAGACTTCCCAGGCCCAGCCGCGAACCCGCTTATAGGGGATGTAGAAGCTGCCGGCGGCCAGCCCGCCGATGGCGTGCAGGAAAACGCCCAGGAAAGGATTGGGACTCATGTCGCCTCCACGAGTCCCGGAGTCTATCCGCGGGCCCGGGCGAAGTCAATCCGGGCTAAGGCCTTCTTGACCGGGGTCCGACCGCAAGTCGCCTTGACAGCCGCGGACGGCCGATCTATAGTCCCGGCGTCTTGGGGAAGATCCGATCCCTCGTTTCTCTTGCGGCCGCTTTGGCCCTTCTCTGCCCGGTCGCGGCCAACGCCCAGAAGGCCCCCGACTTCACGCTGAAGGACCTCGCCGGACAGGCTCAGACTTTGAGCCGTGCCTACGCCGGCAAGGTCGTTCTCATCGACTTCTGGGCCACGTGGTGCGTCCCCTGCGTCAAGGAACTGCCGCATCT
>CAZIQR010000237.1:0-2081 GCA_964541055.1 uncultured Eubacteriales bacterium | reverse complement strand
CTCATCGAGAACGAGATCGCCAAGGTCCTCGGCGAATTGGAGGCTCAGAAGGCGGCGCCGTCCCCCGGGATCGGGCTCAACGAGTCGTTCCTGCTGCGGCTGCCGAGCGCCTCGTCGGGGATCGACGAGCCCGGCTACTCCAAGATCATCAACCAGCTTGACGTCCGCCTCAACTCCGGCCGGTTCCTGGCCGGGGCCCGGCTCGACACCAACGTCGCCTTCTCGCCCTTGAAAGCCCGCTTCGACCTGGCCAAGCGCTATATCCAATATGCCTCGGCCCATCTCGAAGCGCGGGCGGGCGATTTCTATACGTCGCTCGGCCGGGGCCTCGTCTTCAGCCTGACCAAGGCGTTCGAAGAGGAAGGCGTCGATTATGTCATCGATACGACGGTTGACGGCGGCCGCGTCGCCGTCTCGACCGGTCCATTGTCCGGCGAGGTCTTCGGCGGCTGGATCGAGCGTCCCGATAACCGCCGCATCCGCGATGAGATCGCCGGGGGCTCGATCGGCTGGAAGCCTGCGGGCTTGGGGACGATCCGGGTCCAGGCGATCCGCGCCGGCCTCGAGCCGGGGTCCGCGTTCGGCAACCGCCGCGTCGATTCGGGTTCGGTCAGCGTGGATCTGCCCGATCTCGGCGGTGTGGCCACGGTCTACGGCGAATTCTCGCTCATGCGCCGGCAGACCTACGAGGCGGAAGGCGCCGTCAACGGCCACGGCCTCTACCTCGGCTCGAAGGTTCACGCCGGCCGGTTCTCGCTCCTCCTCGAAATGAAGGACTACCGCCGGCTCAACTTCGAATACAGCCGGCCGCCCCTTCTCGAGAGCGAGGAGCTCGAGATCGTGGCCGATCAGTTCGACCTGGACGCGACGGACATCACCGGATACGCCGCCCGCCTCGACTATTACATCCCCTCGTCCAAGACGCTGCTTTACGTCAAGGGGCTGACGATCGACGACGATCCCCAAGACCATCCGTTCTATGGGGCCTACGACCGGCGTATCGGGCACGTCCTGGCCGGCATCGAGAAGACGTTCGCCGGCGGCGGCTATCTCAACGGCCTCCTCGGATGGCGCTCCGAGGACGATACCTCGGTCGCCTTCCTCGCCACGAACGGCCGGACGTTCCATGATCAGATCAACCTGAGCTGGCCGGTCGGCGGCGGCTTCAGCCTCGAAGCCGACTGGAAGCACAAGACCTTCGACGGCCCGGACTACGATTATTCGGAGATCCGCTCCGCCCTGTCGCTCCATCGCTCGCCGCGTTGGGTCCTGACCGGGCTTTACGAGCGGTCGACCGAACCGCCGGTCGTCTTCGCGACGGGTCATCGGGATTTCTGGGCGGGGCAGCTCGAGGTCCGGCTGCGGGGCGGGCACGCGCTGCGGCTGTTCGTCGGGTCGACCAAGGGCTCGATGAAATGCGCCGGCGGCGTCTGCCGCCTCTTCCCGCCCTTCGAGGGCGTCCGCCTCGAAGCCTTCCTGCGCTTCTAAAGGTACTTCTTTATGGCGTTGATCACCGCGGTCTCGTCGTATCCGGCCTGCTTGTAGCGGATGGTCATGTTGCGGTCGACGATGATGTTGAGCGGGATGTAGCCCAGGTCGTCATAGACGGTCCAAGCCGTCAAGGCGCTGTCGTCGAGGACGGAAAAGCTCAGGCCGTACGTGGAGGCCCAGGTCGCGGTCGAGCCTTCGATCATCAGGGTCAGCATCTCGAGGCCCGAGGACTTATAGGCCGCATAGAGGGCCTGGGCTTTGGCGGCCTCGCTCTGGCAGGGGCCGCACCAATCGGCCGAGAAGTCGAAGAGGACGACCTTGCCGAACGACGCATACAGCGAGACGGGCTGCCCGCCCTGGTTGGTCAGGGTGAAATCCGTGGCGATCTGCCCGACATCGGAGCCGTAGGTCGCGGCGGCGGCCGCGAAGTTGAGGTCGGTCCGGGATTGGGCGCCGGTCAGCTCGTAGTTCGAAGGCGTAAAGGCGTGATTGACCAGCGACGGCGTGACGACATACTGGCTCTTTGTCAGCCCGGCGAAGGAATATTGGCCGTTGGCGTCGGTCACGGTCGTCTTCTGCTCGTCCCAGGA
>CAZIQR010000236.1:0-3775 GCA_964541055.1 uncultured Eubacteriales bacterium | reverse complement strand
GACATCTCGTTGAAGTTGAGGACGATGATCAGCCGCTCGCGGAGGTGGCCGATCTGGTTGAGGGCCTCGAGGGCCACGCCCCCGGTCAGGCTGCCGTCCCCGACGACGGCGACGACGTGGTGCTTCTGGCCGAGCTTGTCGCGGGCCACGGCCATGCCCAGCGCCGCCGAGAGGGCCGTCGAAGCGTGCCCGGTGTTGAAGGCGTCGTGCTCGCTCTCCTCACGGCAGGGAAAGCCGAGGATCCCGCCCGAGCGGCGCAGGCCGCCGAAGCGGTCCTTGCGCCCGGTCAGGATCTTGTGCGTGTAGCACTGGTGGCCGACGTCCCAGACGATCTTGTCCGCCGGCGAGTCGAAGGCGATGTGCAGGGCCAGGGTCAGCTCGACCGCGCCCAGGTTCGAGGCCAGGTGGCCGCCGTTCTTGGCCACGGTCTCGAGGATCAGGGTCCGGATCTCGAGGGCCAGGTTCGAGAGCTCGTCCGGCGAGAGCCTGCGGATGTCGGCCGGCCGCCGGATCGAGTCGAGGATCTTGGCCATGTCGCGTCCGTACCTCTCAGGCCTTTTCGTCGTCGTCCGCCGTGTCTTCGGCCTCGCCCTCTTCGGCCTCGAACTCCTCGGCCTTGACCTTGCCCTTCTCGTCCTTGAGCAGGATCTCGACCTTGCGCTCGGCCTTGTCGAGCTCGGCGCGGAGGAACCGGGACATCTTAACGCCTTTTTCGAAAAGCGCCAACGACTCGTTGAGCGAGAGGCCGCCCTTCTCGAGCTTGGCCACGATCTCCTCGAGGTCGGCCAGGGCCTTCTCGAACGTCAGGTTGGTGGTCATGATCCCTCCTTCAGGAAGCGCGACTCCAGGGGCTTCTTGCGGTCCACGGACTCGATCTTGGCGCTGAACTCGCCTTTGAGGAAGGCGACATCGACCGTCTCGCCCGTGGCGACGTCCTCGATCCGCGACGCGGCGCGAAGGCCACCTTCCTTCCAGACGACGGCGTAGCCCTTTTTGAGCGGCGCGAGCGGGCTCAGGGCGTCGAGGGCGGCGCCGAGGCGCTCCCATGTCGCCCGGCCGTCCGCGAGCGTGCGGCGGGCCAGGTTCTTGAGCCGCTCGGCGGCGAGCAGGGCCGCGCCCTTGTGCTCGGCGATGGCCTGGCGCTCGGCCCGGATGACGTTCCGGCCGCGGGTCTCGAGCTCGTCGACGCGCCGGGCCAGATTGGCCAGCCGGACCTCGAAGTTCTGGAAGATGCGGTGGCGGGCCAGCTCGTCGACATCGCCCCGCAGGTGCTGGACCTCGAAGCGGAGGACCTCGCCCAGGCGCCGGGCGAGGGCGTCGATCTTCTCGGCGAAGGCCTCCTCGGTGGCGATGACCATCTCCGCCGCGGCCGACGGCGTCGAGGCCCGGACGTCGGCGACGAAATCGGCGATGGTGAAGTCGACCTCGTGGCCGACGGCCGAGATGACCGGGACGGGCGAGCGGGCGATGGCCCGGGCCACCGGCTCCTCATTGAAGGCCCACAGGTCCTCGATCGAGCCGCCGCCGCGGCCGACGATGAGGACGTCGATGCCCGGCCAGGCGCCGAGGGCGTCGATGCCCTCGACGATCTCCGCCGCCGCCCCCTCGCCCTGGACGCGGGCCGGGTAGATGACGACGTGGAGCCGGGCGTAGCGGCGCTCGAGGATGCGCAGGATGTCGCGGATGGCGGCCCCGGTCGGCGAGGTGACGACGCCGATCGTCTTCGGCCGGAGCGGCAGCTTGCGCTTGCGGCCGTCCTCGAACAGCCCCTCGGCCTTGAGCTTGGCCTTGAGCTGCTCGAAGGCCAGCTGTAGGGCGCCCTTGCCCTTGGGCTCCACGAGGTCGACGTAGAGCTGGTAGTCGCCGCGGGGCTCGTAGACGCTGACCTTGCCCCGGCAGACGACCTTGAGCCCGTCTTTGAGCTCGAAGAGGACCTTGCGGGCCGTGGACTGCCACATCACGGCCTTGATGACGCTCTTCTCGTCCTTGAGATTGAAGAAGACGTGGCCGGAGGCGGCCTTCTTGTAGCCCGAGACCTCGCCCTCGACCCAGACCCGGGGCAGGGCGACCTCGAGGGCCGTCTTGACGATCTCGGTGACCTGAGAGACCGTGTAGATCTGGTCCTTGATCACCAGGCCATCAATCTTCGTGTCCGTCCTCCGCCAGGATCTCGCGCGTGATCGAAAGCGCCTTGCCCGTCGCGGCGTCGACGCGGACGAAGGCGCCCGAAAGGTAGAGGCCGTCCCGCGACGGCTCGAAGCGCTGCGGCCGCGAGGTCAGGAAACGGGCCAGGGCCTGCTCGCGGGCGATGCCGATGACCGCGTTGCGGCCGCCGGCCATGCCGGCGTCGGTGAGGTAGGCCGTGCCCTTGGGCAGGACCCGCTCGTCCGACGTCGGGACGTGGGTGTGCGTGCCGATGACGGCCGAGACGCGGCCGTCGAGGTGCCAGCCGAGGGCCTGCTTCTCCGAGGTCGCCTCGGCGTGGAAGTCGACGAGGATGATGGGCGTCACGGCGCGAAGGGCCGCGACCTCCTCGTCCGCCCGCTTGAACGGGCAGTCGATGGGCTCCATGAAGACCCGGCCCTGGAGGTTGAGCACGGCCGCCTTGGCGCCGTCGGCCGCCTGAAAGATGTAGGACGACCGGCCGGGATTGACCGGGGGGTAGTTCGCCGGCCGCAGGAGCCGCGGCTCGCGCTCGAGGTAGGGCAGGGCGTCCTTCTTGTCCCAGATGTGGTTGCCCGAGGTCAGGACGTCGACGTGCATGAAAAGGTCCCGGCCGATCTCCTCGGTGATGCCGGCCCCGCCGGCCGCGTTCTCGCCGTTGGCGACGATGAGCGACGGCGTGTACTTTTTGACGAGCCCCGGCAGGAACTTCTCCAGGGCCCGCCGGCCGGGCCGGCCGACGATGTCGCCGAGGAAGAGGATGCCGAACTCAGCGGGCATATTCGACCGCCCTCATCTCCCGGATGACGGTGACCTTGATCTGGCCGGGGTAATCGAGCTCGGCCTTGATCTTGGCCGCCGTCTCCTTGGCCAGGAGGGCCGCCCGGTCGTCGGAGACCTTGAGGGCCTCGACGATGATGCGGATCTCGCGGCCGGCTTGCAGGGCGAAGGCCTTGGAGACGCCCTCGAACGAGCCGGCGATCTCCTCGAGCTTCTCCAGGCGCTGGATGTAGGTCTCCAGCAGCTCGCGCCGGGCCCCGGGCCGGGCGGCCGAGAGCGTGTCGGCGGCCTGGACAAGGACCGCTTCGATCGACGGGAAGTCGACGTCGCGGTGGTGCGAGGCGATGGCCTGGACGACCCTCTCGGACTCGCCGTATTTCTTGGCCAGCTCGACGCCGAGCTCGGTGTGGGTGCCTTCGACGTCGCGGTCGACGGCCTTGCCGATGTCGTGCAGCAGGCCGGCGCGCAGGGCGACGTTGGTGTCGAGGCCGATCTCGCGGGCCATCATGGCCGCCAGCATGGCCACTTCCTTGGTGTGCTGGAGGACGTTCTGGCCGTAGCTCGTCCGGTACTTGAGCTTGCCCAGGAGCTTGATGAGCTCGGGGTGGACGTCACGGACCTTGAGCTCCAGGACGGCCGATTCGCCTTCCTGCTTGATCTTCTGCTCGAGGTCGTTCTTGACCGACTCGACAATGTCCTCGATGCGGGCCGGATGGATGCGCCCGTCGGTGACGAGCTTCTGGATGGAGAGGCGGGCCAGCTCGCGGCGGATCGGGTCGAAGCTCGAGAGGATGACCGCCTCGGGCGTGTCGTCGACGATGATGTCGACGCC
>CAZIQR010000235.1:0-3784 GCA_964541055.1 uncultured Eubacteriales bacterium | reverse complement strand
AACATCTTCATCTACGACAACTACCCGGGCGGCATCGGGCTCAGCCCGTCGCTCTTCGCCCTCCAGGCCCGTCTCCTCGAGCACGCCCTGAGGACCCTCGAGGCCTGTCCCTGCCGGGAGGGCTGCCCCTCGTGCGTCGGCGCGACGAACGAGAGCGGCAAGGACGCGAAGAAGGTCGCCCGGGCCATCCTGCAGGGCCTCTTGGGCCTCGAAACCCCCCGCTCCCCCCTAATTCATTAAGACCCCAGAAGGGACCAGGTTCACGCAACGCCGCTCAGAAGGGACCTGGTTTACGCAACGGCCGGTCCTCCCCCAGAAACCGTGGCGTGAACCTGGTCCCGTCTGGAGCTCTTGTCTTGGGCGGCGTTGCGTAAACCAGGTCCCTTCTGAAGGTTACTTTGCGCTTTTGATGACCCGGATCGGCAGGATGATCGAGGGGATGCCCTTGAACTGCAGGATGCGCTGGATGCTGAAGGCCGTCTGGTTGTGGAGGAGCCGGGTGAACAGGTTCTCTTCCTCGAACACGAGCTTGCCGACGAAGAAGACCGACTTGTTGTGCTTCCGCTGGATCTCGTCGCAGCGCGCCTCCACGGCCGAGAGCGTGTCGAGCTCGACGGAGTGGATGGTCTCGGCGCTGAAGCCGAAGGCGTTGGCCAGCTTGACATAGCGGTCGAGCTCGGTGTTGATGTGCTGCTCGAGGTTCTTGACCTCCTCGGCCCCCTTGAAGTTCTTCCAGTCGACGACCCCGATGGAGATGAAAACGAAGTTCTTGAAGTAGTTCGGAAAGATGCGGTGGATGTTGAGGAAGGAGTGGATGCCCAACCCGCCGAAGTTCCGGACGAACAGGACGGCCGTGGGCGCCGCCGGGTCCTTCTGGGGCGGAGGCCCCGCGGGCCCGGTCATCTGCTGGACCTGGGCCATGACCGCGTCGAGCCGCTTCATCATGTCGGCGACCTGTCGGTAATGGCGCCGGACGAAGAGGCAGATCGCGATCAGGGCCGCCGTGATGACCAGGGTGATCCAGCCGCCCTGGCGGAACTTGATGGTGATCGTGATGGCCAGGATGGACACCGACATCAGGAAGCCGATGAGATTGACGGCGAGCTTCTTGCGCCAATGCTCCGACCGCGCCCGGACCCAGTGCGTGCACATGCCAAGCTGGGCCAGGGAAAAGTCCAGGAAGACGTTGATGCTGTACATGATGACGAGCATCTGCACGGACCCGCGGGTGAAAACGAGGATGAGGATCGAGGCCAACCCCATGAACAGGATGCCGTTCTGGACGACGAGCCGCTCCGAGAGATGCATGAACCGGTTCGGCACCCAGGAATCGATGGCCATGTTGCCGAGGACGCGCGGGCCGTCGATGAAGCCCGTTTGGGCCGCGACGAACAGGATGGCTCCTTCGGAGACGAGGACGATCCCTAGGAGCCAGACCCCGACCGGGATGCCGCCGATCGTCCAGGCCCCGATAAGCGTTTCGATGAGCGAGGCATTGAGCGTCTTTCCGGCGACGTGCTGAACATTGGTCAGCAGGTAGCAGATGAGAAGGCCGCCCGCCGTGAAGGACAGCGAAACGGCCATCAGGGCCATGGTCTTCTTCCCCGTCTTGACCCGGGGCGGACGCAGGATCTGCAGGCCGTTGGCGACGGCCTCGATGCCCGTATACGTGCCGCCCCCCAGGCTATAGGCGCGGAGCAAGATGAACATCATCGTCCCGAAGCCGAGCTGCTGGATCCCCTGCCTCGTCTCGCGGACGGTGTCCACGAACAGGGTCGGTGTCGCCGAGACATGGGAGAAGATGCCGTAGAGGATGATCAGCGCGTGGGAGACGAAGAAGAAGAGGAAGATCGGCATCAGCACCTGGACCGATTCCTTGACGCCGCGGAGGTTGAGCAGGACAAGGGCCAGCGTGATGACCAGGATGAACGTCAGCTTGTACTGGAACAGGCCAGGAGGCAGGAAGCTCAGCACGGCCTCGACGCCGCTCGAGATGGAGATGCTGATCGTCAGCATGTAGTCGACGACCAGGGCGCAGCCGGAGACGAGGCCGAAGACGGGCCCCAAGAGCTTGGTCGAGACGACATAGCCGCCGCCGCCCGTCGGGAAGAGCTCGATGATCTGCGAGTAGCTGGCCGAAATGGTGATGACCGTGAGGGCGGTCATGATGGCCAGGTAGAGGGCCAGGTGCCGGTGGTCGCCGAGGGAGAGAAAGGCCTCTTGCGGACCGTAGTTCGAAGAGCTCAGCCCGTCCGCGCCGAGGCCGACCCAGGCGAAGAAGGCGATGAGCGAGAGCCGGTGGAAGATCCGCGGGTCGCGGACGTCCTTCCCGCCGCCGAGGACGAGCTTCTTGAGCCGCTCCCAAGCCATCACGGCGCTCCGTCCGCGCCGGTCCGCGTTCTCACGCTCATCACGGTCCGACTGTACAATAAAATTCACGGGCCTTCAAGGCGGGTTATTTGACAGACGCCGGGGCGTGTGCTACTTTTTTTGACTGGATTATCATGAATATCAACATCTTCAAAATCATCGCCGACGCCGACATCGTCGTCCAGCTCATCCTGCTCCTGCTCATCTTCTTCTCCATCTTCTCGTGGGCCATCATCTTCTTCAAGTCGAAGACGATCAAGACGGCCAACCGCCAGTCGGACCGTTTCCTCGAGGCCTTCCGCCGCAGCAAGAGCCTGTCCGAGGTCAACGAGGCGGCCAAACGGCTGCGCGGCAGCCCGCTGGCCACGATCTTCCTCGCCGGCAACAAGGAGCTCGCCTACCAGTCGAAGTCGACCGGCGAGAGCGGCTGGACCGGCGAGAAGACCGACAGCCTCAACCGGGCCCTCCTCAAGGCCTCCAACGGCGAGGTCGCCCGGCTCGAGAAGATGATGTTCTTCCTGGCCACGACCGGCAGCGTCTCGCCGTTCATCGGCCTCTTCGGCACGGTCTGGGGCATCATGATCGCGTTCATCCGCATCGGGGCCATGCGCTCGGCCAGCCTTCAGGTCGTGGCCCCGGGCATCGCCGAGGCCCTGGTGGCCACGGCCGTCGGCCTCTTCGCCGCCGTGCCGGCCGTCATCGCCTACAACTACTTCCTGGGCCGGATCAAGGACCTCATCGCCGACATGGAGGACTTCTCCCTCGAATTCCTGAGCATCGCCGAGAGGCTCCATGGCTCTTAGCACCCAGGCCCTGCCGTCCGGGAGGGGCCGGCGGCAGATCGGCACGCACCTCTCCGAGATCAACGTCACGCCCTTCATCGACGTCATGCTCGTGCTGCTGGTCATTTTCATGGTTACCGCGCCCATGATGCAGTCCGGCATCGGCATCAACCTGCCCCAGGCCGAGACCGACACCAAGCCGGCCGAGGAAGGCCTGACCCTGACCGTCACCAAAGACCAGTATGTCCACATCGGCGACTCGACGATCAACATCAACCTCCTCGAGCGCCGGCTGACCGAATACTTTACTAACAAGCCCAAGAAGGTCGTCTACCTCCAGGCCGACGTCGACCTGCCCTACGGCGTCGTCGTCCGGATCATGGACATCACCAAGAAGGCCGGGGTCGAGATCCTCGGCATCATTACCGAGCCCATCGACGTTAAAGATACGAAGAAGCGATGACTCCCGCGCGCCAGGCCCTGCCGCAGGCTTTCAAGAGGGCCGTGATCATATCGGCGGTCCTCCATGTGGGGCTGTTCGTCCTCGTCATCGTCTCGCCGTCCTTCTCCCGGTCCCGCTCGCCTAAGGTCTCGTCCAGTACGTCAATTTCATGGGCGGGGGAGGCGGGGGC
>CAZIQR010000234.1:0-3799 GCA_964541055.1 uncultured Eubacteriales bacterium | reverse complement strand
TCGAGCCGGGCCCTCACGGCGTCCTGGGTCGTCGAAGTGAGCGGCGTCACGGCCAGCCTGCGGGGCGTCTCGGCCGTCGACGACCGGACGGCCTGGGCCAGCGGCGTGAACGGCACGGTCTTGCGGACGCTCGACGGAGGGACGACCTGGTCGGCGATCCCCGTTCCCGGCGCCGAAAAGATGGACTTCCGGGACATCGAAGCTTTTGGCCCGGATGAGGCCGTGGTGATGGGCATCGACCGTCCGGCCCGCATCTTCCGGACGGCGGACGGCGGGCGGACCTGGATCAAGACCTACGAGGACGATTCACCCGGGATCTTCCTCGACGGATTGGCCTTCTTCGACCGGAAGAACGGCCTGGCCTTCGGCGATCCGATGGACGGGAGGTTCTTCTTTATCGTCACTACGGACGGCGGGGCGTCCTGGACGCCACTTCCATTTGAGTCCAGGCCCGCGGCCCACGACGGCGAGGCGGCCTTCGCCGCGTCGGGGACGAGCGCCGCGGTCCTGGGGCGTGACCGAGTTTGGCTGGCCACGGGAGGATCGGTTGCTCGGGTCTGGCGGTCCAAAGACCGGGGGCTCCATTGGCAAGCCGTACCCTCGGGCCTGCTCGAGGGCCGAGCATCGGCCGGCGGCTTCTCGGTCGCTTTCTTTGACCGGGCCTCGGGCATCACCGTCGGTGGCGACTATCGGGCCGAGGCCGCGGCCGAGGGCAACGCCGCCTGTTCCAGCGATGGAGGCGCGACCTGGACCCCGGTCGGGACCGGCCGACCCGGCGGCTTCCGCGAAGCGGTCGCCTTCGTCCCCGGGACGCGGTCGCCGCTCGCGGTCACCGTCGGCCCGTCCGGATCGGACCTATCGCGCGACCTGGGCCGGACCTGGACGCCGATCGACGGTCCCGGCGGATTCCATTCTCTTTCCTTCTCCAAGCGCGGACAGACCGGCTGGGCGGTCGGCCGGAACGGGCTCATCGCCAGCCTGAGGCTCGCCCGGCCCGCCGATTGACAGGGACTGGCCGCGAAGCTATCATCGGCCCAATCGTCATCTCACGTTTGGAAGGACACGAACATGGCCAAGCTCTTATCGTATTGCGGCTTGGATTGCGGCGAGTGCGAGGCCTATATCGCGAGCCAGAAAAATGACCGGGCCGAGCTCGAGGCCGTGGCCAAGAAATGGGCGGCCCAGTTCGGCGGCAAGGAAATGGCCGGCGACGCGTGCATCTGCGACGGCTGCGCGGCCGGCCGGAGGGTCAGCACGGCCCACGCCGCGACCTGCGGCATCCGTACCTGCGCCTCGAAGCGCGGCGTCGTCACCTGCGCCCACTGCCCGGACTACGGCTGCGCGAAGCTCCAGCAGTTCTTCGCTTACGCCCCCGTCCTCAAGGAGAAGCTCGAGGCTGTCCGCAAAACGCTCGGGAAGTGATCCTGCCTGTTAACGATTGAGAACGTAGAGCGACGCGTTCAGGACCGCGGCGAAGCTGACCCACAGGATGTAGGGCACGAGCAGGACCGCGGCCGGCTTCGAGACCTTCCCGAAGAGCTGGATCGTGGCCGCGATCAGGATCCACAGGGCCACGATGATCACGAACGCCCCCAGGATGTGGTGGGCGCCGAAGAACATGATCGACCAGAGGACGTTGACGATGAGCTGGGCGGTGAAGATGCTCAGGGCCCGCTTGACGTCGGCCCCCTTGAGCCCCTTGTCATAAACGAGCCAAGCGGCGATCCCCATCAGCGCGTAAAGGGTGATCCAGACCGGCCCGAAGATCGCGTTGGGCGGACTGAACGACGGTTTGGCGAGGCCGGCGTACCAGCCCGGGATGGACGGCATGGTGAAGATCGAGCCGATGAACCCGGCCAGCTCGCAGATGACGACGGCGATGACGATCCCGACGGTTTTTTTCATTTGACCCTCCTCGTCTGAACTAACGGCCCATGGCCGCGGCATAAAGCTCGAGATCCCAAATGGTCGGCGCCCCGACGGCGTCGAGGACGTGGAGCCGCACGATCCGGCCCGACATGCGCGGGAAGGCGAGGGTCGCCCCGGCGACACCGATCTCGGTCCCTTGCCAGAACGGCCGCCAACGGCCGTCGGACTCCTGGACCTCGAGGGCGTAGCTCCGGACCCGGTCCCAGCCCTCGCTCAGGAAGGCGCCGTCGAACTCCCGCTCGGCGCCGAGGTCGACCTCGAGCCAGCATTCCCGGATCGGGTCGTCGGTCGCCCAGCGCGTGTTCGAGTCGTCGTCGACGGCCTTGTCCGGGGAGAATTCCGGGTCGTTCTTGTAGATGTTCGAGGCCGTGACCTTGCCCCCGAACGTCAGTGACGGCTGAAGGCGCGAGGGGTCGTCCAGGGCGGCTTTCATCTCCTTCAGCCGCCCGGCCGTGGCTTCCGGGATGCGCCCGGACTTGTCGGGGGCCAGGTCGAGAAGGAGATTGGCGCCCTGGCCGACCACGGCCTGGTATTTGGCGACAAGCGATTTGACGGACTTCAACGCGTCGCCGGCCTCCCAAAACCAATGGTGGGCCAGGGTGTCGCAGGTCTCCATCGGCAGATAATAGGTCCGGCCGCGGACCGGGATGAGCGGCTGGTGGCCGGCGGCGGGCGGCGGGATGACCTCGCCGTTGATCAGGTCCTTGGGCCAGAGCAGGACCGGAGGCCGGTCGAACTCACGGTGGGCGTAGGCCGGCTTCATCTCCCGGACGGCGCTGCCATCGACGAAGCCTTGGTTGAGAAGGACCAGGCACTCGGGCTGAATAAACTTGATGCGGCGGTAGAGCCGGGCCAGGACCTTGTCCGTCTCGGGGCCCATGTCCCAGGGGATGTCGAGCCAAAGCTCCGTGATCGGGCCGTAGCCCGTCAAGAGCTCCTTGATCTGGCCGGCGCAAAACGCCTCGTAGTCCTTGGGCGTCCGGGCCCATTGGTTGACCTTGTCCCAGCCGAGCAGGTAATAGAAGCCCGGCTTGAGGCCGTACTTGCGGCAGGCCTCGACAAAGGCCTTGACGACGTCGGCCTTGACCGGGCCGGAGGCGACGTCGTAGTCGGTGAGCCGGCTGTCCCAGAGAGCGTGGCCGTAGCAGTGCTTGGTCGTGAGCACCGCGTATTTCATGCCCCCGTCGGCGGCGACCCGGATCCATTGGTCGACGTCGAGCGCCGTCGGCGCGTACTCGTCGGCCCGGGCCGAGATATCGCCGAACTCCCGCCCGGTGAACGTCGACATGCCGAAGTGGATGAACATCCCGAACTTGAGGCTCTCCCATTGAGCCAATAGGTCCGTCCGGGCCTGGGCCGGGGCGGGCGTCTTGGCGCAGCCGGCGAGGAGCAACATCAGTAGCGCCACGGCGGCTGGGGCGCGAAGCCTAGCGGGACAGGCGTCTCTCATGCGGGGCCCTCCATAGAAGCGGTGATGCGAATGTAGCCCAAGGCGGAAACCCGTGTCAACGGCCCTTCGCGCTCTTCTCCCTAAAGATGGTATGATGGGTGTTCTTAGAGAGACCCGCATGGACGCCATCCGCGCCGAAGGACTGGTGAAGACGTTCGACGGCTTCACCGCCGTGGACCGCATCTCGTTCGCCGTCGAAGAAGGGGAGCTCTTCGGCTTGCTTGGTCCGAACGGCGCCGGCAAGACGACGACCATCAACATGCTCTCGACCCTGCTCCGGCCGACCGCCGGCACGGCCACGGTGGCCGGGTTCGACGTGGCCCGCGACCGGGACGCCGTCCGCCAGAGCATCGGCATCGTCTTCCAGGAACCGGCCCTCGACGGCCGGCTGACCGGGCGCGAGAACCTTGAGTTCCACAC